>JAIXPD010000041.1 GCA_027486405.1 Azospirillum sp.
CCTTTCAGGCTGGCCTCGGCCTCTTTGTTGGCATAGGTCGCCGCCCGCTGGGCCGCCTCGCCCGCGCCCGCCGCCATCGCCAGCCGCATGGTGGCCGTGGTGGCCGCGTTCAGGTCGGTGGCCGCCGCCCCCGCCGCACCACCCACGCGCGCCAAGGCGAGCGCGGTTTCCTGTTCCAGCAGGGCTTCTTTCTGCGACGCCGGGAAGCCGTTGGCAACGGCGTCCGCGACCTTCTTCTTGGCCTCGGCCTTGGCGATCTCCACCACATGAGTGCTGGCAACCGCCTTCTGATAGTCGCGCTCGGCCTTGACCTGTTCGCCCAACAGCCGAACCTGTTCCTTCGCCTCGGCATCGGTCAGGCGGCCCAAATAGATCTTGGCAACCTCTTTGTTGGCCTCATAGCGTTGCATGTCTTTGTCTTGTGCAGTGCCATGACGGTCTGTGTATCCCGTCACCCCCGCCTGTACTGTCGGCGGCGCACCGACCAACTCTTCCAGCTTGCGGGGGAGTCCTGGCAAAGCTTGAAGGACCCGCGCCTTTTCCGCGATGTCTTCCAGCTTGCTGCCGAGGTCTCCAAGTTTGTTGGTGAAACGGCTTACAAAGCTGTCAGCAACCCCGCTCCCTGCCGCAATACCCTCCAAAGCCGAACGGTACTTTTTTGCATCGGCTTCAGCGGCTTTGTAGGCATCAATCGTTCGCAGCATGTCCATGATGTATGCGCGAACAGAACTGCTGTCCTGATACTTCAAGCCAAGCTTCGCAAGTTCCTGGCCGAACGCCTCAGCGTCAAAAGTCGCTCCCGAAAACTTCTTGCCGACTTCCTCAATCTCGTTTGATGCTGTAATCCCGATGGACACCCAACGTCCAAGCATGCCAGTGCTGCTGTTCGCGTAGCCAAACGATCCGCGCGTGGCGGCCATATTTTCTTCGGCTTGTTTGAGCTTGGCTTGGAGTTGGAGCTTGTCCGTGTTGGTCAGCGCCGCACCGACCTTGGTCATTTTGGCCTCCAGGGCGTCAGCGCTGGATCCAACCTCCCGCAGGGCTTCGGCATGATCCCGCGCGGCCTTTTCGGCGGCAGTTTGCCGGGTTGCAAAATATGTGGTGGCGGCGGCCACCGCCAGGAACCCGGCCCCCAGCGGTCCGCCCACCAAGCTCAACAGTGACGCGCCTGCCCAACGCGTGACTGCCCACGCTGCACTCAACAACGATGCGCGCTGGGCGAGCGCGCCAGATGCCGCCGCTGCGCCCTCGGCCGCGATAGTCAGGTGCGTGTTGGCGGCGGCCACGGCCCCACTGGCGGCGGCGGCCTCGGCCTGCACCACGCGCAGGCGGGCCAGCGACGCCGCCTTCTCTGCATCGGCCGCAATGGACGCCTCGCGCGCCGCCGTCGCGGCGGCTTGGGCGTCGCGCTCCGCCGCCAACGCCTTCGACGCCACATAGACGTTGGTGGTCAGCGCTGTCTTGGCGCGGGCTTGGGTCAGCGTCACCTCTGCCGCCGTCACACCAGCGGCGGCACTGGACGCGGCGGCGGCCTTGGCGGCAAAATCAGCCTCCGCACCGGCCAAGGTGGCGGCTGTGGTCGCCTGCGTCCGTTGAGCGGTGATCAGCGACTGGGCGGCGGCGAGTTTCTCGGCGTTCGCCGCCTCTGCCGTCGCAACGGCCTTGGCGTAGAGCGCCGACTTTAGGTAGTCGATCAGGTTGGTCAGCGCCTGGACGCCAGTCGGGACCAGCCGCGCCGCTCCGATGGCCGCGACGCCCAGCGCCGCCTTATCCGCCATCCCCGCGACGGCGTCCAGATTGTTGGCCAGCGAGGTAATGCCGCCAGTTAACGCGCGGGTTGCTCCCCACGCCTGGTCAGTCTCGCCGACGTATTTCTGCACTGCGTTGGACAGCATCGTCATCGACGACGACACCGTTGGCGTGATCTGGCCGAACTCGCGGGAGACGGCAGCGCCTTGGCTCAACAGCGACCGAAGCACGGCGTCCGACGTCAGCTTGCCCTGTTCGGCCAGCGCGCGAAGCTCACCGACGCTCCGCCCCATACCGGTGGCGATGGCCTCGGCCAGGCGCGGCGTCTGTTCCAGCACGCTGTTCAGCTCTTCGCCGCGCAACGTCCCGCTCGCCATCGCTTGGCCCAACTGAAACAGCGCCGCTTCCGCCGACGCCGCCGGGCCACCGGAAATCGCCACCGCCTGGTTGATCGTTTCGGTGACGCGCAGGATGTCGCCACTCGACACGCCCATGCCTTGGGTGGCGCGGGCAAAGCGCGCGAAGGTGTCGGCGGTGGCGTCGAACGATTGGCGCGTGCGCTGCGCCACCTCGAACAGCGCGGTTTGGGCCGCGCGCAGCTCCTGCGCCCCGTCCGTCACCAGCTTCAGGCGGCTCTGCACCGATGCCCAGCCATCGGCGTATTCGATCAGCTTGCCAACTGACAGCCCGGCCCCCAGCGCCACCGCCGTGCGCGCCATTTGGTCCATGGCCCGCGCGGCCCCGCTCTGGGTCTCGGCCAAGGCCCGCGACCGCGCCGACAACGCGTCCAGCTCGCCACCCGTGCGCGACAGGGTGCGGCCATGGTTGGCCATCGCGCCGTCCACCACCCCGGCGGTCGCGCCCAGACGATCCAGGTCGCGCGTCGCTTGGTTGACCTCGGCCCGGAAGTCCGACCCGTCGGCCACCAGTCGGATCGCGATTTTGAGGTTGTCGGCCACGGGCGTTGCTCTCGGGTTTCGGTCAGGTGGGATTGGGCGGGTTCTTGCGGTTCCAGTCGGCGGTCCACACCTTGGCCGCTTCCTGTTCCATGGCCTGCATCATCACGATGGTGGTCCGGTCCCAGGCCACCCCCAGCCCGTCGGACAAGGGGCGGACCTGCGACCAATCCAACCCGATGGGTGGCCCGCCCATCGCCGGGTAACGCCAGGACCGTTCACAGGCCATGAACAGTTCCAGCAAAGGCCACAAGGGTCGCCAGAGCCGGATGACCAGCGCGCCGCCGGTCGGATCGCTGGCCGGGTCGTCATCCGCCGCGTTCGGGGATGCCCGGCGCTTGGCGGGACCGCCGCCCGCCCACAGACGGACGGCGGCGATCAGTTTCCCTTTTTCGGGTCCCCGTTCAGCACGCCCAGGAAGGCGTCCCACAAGGCGTTGCGGATGTGGCGGCGTTTGCACAGCCGTTCGATCAGATCGGTGGAATAGACCGCCAGCGATCCGTCCTGTTCACCGATGCCGTGGTTGTCCGGCAGACCGACGATGAACGCCTTCAACTGTTCGGTCGCGGCGTCGCGGAGAGTTTTGCGGATGGCGTCCACGCGCGCCTCGGCCGCCAAGCGCGCGTCGTCATCGGTCGCGGTGAGACGGGCGGTTTCCGCATCGGTCAGCGCCGCGACCACCGCCTCATTGTCCCGGCGGATGCGGTCCTGCACCTCTTCCAGTTCGTCTTCGTCCGGCACGCGGATGTCCACGAAGATCGTCTTGCTCGCGAACGCCTGACGCGGCGCGGTGGCGCTGGTGGTCACGGACTTCGGGACACGGATGTTCACCGGCGCGGTGACAACCAGATCATCGTCCAGCACAAAAGAAACCTTGGCCACGGATGCACTCCTTTGACAGATGGGTTGACGGTGGGAAATCAGGTGGCGGCGGTGGTCGAGGCGAAGATCGTCCAGTCGGTGCCTTCGGTCAGCGGCACCGCCTTGCCCGACAGATCCAGCATGTAGTCCTTCTTGGACTCGCCCGGCTTGGGCGGGGCCAACTGCCAACGCGGGGCGTGGATGACCACGGCGTCACCGGCACCGCCACCATGCTGGAACAGGAACGCACCAAAGGCGCGCCCGCCGCACAGCGCGAACCAATCGACGCTGGTGACGCTGGCCGCTTCGATCTTTGCCGTCAGACTGGCCTTGGCGTCGGAAATACGCGCGCCGCGTCGGCCAACCCGCGACACGAACTCGACCGAGTTGCCAGCATCCCACCCCATGCTTTCGAGCACGACGTCATGGCCATGCAGGCGGGCGAGCGGCGTGTTGTCGGTGTTCATCACCAGCGGGTCCGGCCAGGTGGTGTAATCGGGGACGATCTCGCCGCCCGTGGTCGCCACCGCGTAGTTGGCCGTCACCTCGACATCGAAATACGGGTAATCGTCCACCGTGCCGTTGGCCTTGATGGTGCAGCGCCCGCCCAGCATGCGCCACCGCTGCGACTGGCCATCCGCTTCGGGGTCTGGCAGGTCGAACACCAGCTCAAGGCTTTTGTGGCCGCTGCGGTCGCTCGATGGGGCGTAGCTGCACCCCGCCGGGGTCAAGGCGATGGTGAAAACATCACCGGCAACAAAGGGCGTGCCAATCGCGCTGGGCGTGATGACGGCCCCACCCGGCAGGGCGAACGGGCTGGCCGTGGTCATCACCAGCCCGGTCTGCGAATAAGCGCCGTCAGACCCCAGCGCCGGGGCGGTCACGGTGAAGGCGGCCACACCGCTGCCGCCGCCGGTGGTGCAGGTCAGCGTCGCCGTGGCGGCGTGCACCCCGCCATAGGCCGTGGTGCGGGCGAAGGTGAACGCCCCGGTGCCGCTGACCTTGGTGGCCGTGGCCGCAATCGTTGCGGCGGGCGTCTTCAGGACTTGGGTCCGGATGGCACCCGCCGCCCGCAGGAAGCGATCCCAGGGCGGTGCAGAGACGGCCCCCGCGCCGACCAGGGCCACCTTGAAGGACAGCTTGGACCTCCGGTTGATGAGCACGCTGGCGTTCGCGCCGAAAAAGGGCTTGGCGTAGGGCAGCTCCTTGTCTTCCGCCTCCATCGGCGTCCACGTCACATCCCACAGGCGTACGGCGTCGGCCCCGGTGATGGACACGGCCCCGGCCCCAAAGCTGGTTTCGAGCGCGGCGAAAACGGTCTTGTGGTCCCAACTGACCGGGTATGAGGGCATCGCCATCGGTCATTCTCCTTTCGGGCGGCGGTTGCGGGCGGCGGGTTCCGCGTCGGGGGAGGCGTCGTCGCTGGGGGCGATGGCGCTGGTCGGCGGCGTGATCGGCGCGTCGGCGATGGGGGGCGTGGTGTTGGGGGCCAGGCTGTCGGGGGCCGGGGTGCCGTCCGGCACCGGGCCGACGGCCTGGTCGTGAACGACGCTGTCAAAGCGGCGGGGCATGGTGGTTACTCCGTGAAACGTTCGGTGGTCAGCGTCAGGCTGGCGCGGTGCGTCAAAACCCCGCAAAACATGACGGGTTCGATGCGCTGGATTTGTGGACCAACCGCCGCGCCATCACCGGCTTGGCTGTCCGATTGGCGGGCGATCACGCCGCCCAGCGTCGGGTCGGCACGGAAGGCGGCGACGATGGCGCGGGCCAGATCGGCCATCACCAGTTCGCTGGCCTCGGCGTCCTCGAACCCCAGGAACCCGGTCATCCGCCAATCGGACAGGACGGTGGCCCGGCCCACCCGCTTCGGGCGGTGGGCCTCGGCCAGCAGCGAGACGAACCACCCGCGCACAGCCTGCGCGCCGGTGGCCGGGTTGGGGTTGGGCCACCCATACAGGTCCAGCAGCCTTTTGCTGTCCTTCGCGAACCGCTCCCGGTTGTGGACTTGGCCGACCTCCGGCACCCGCCGGATCACGGTCACGATGGCGTCGCGGACGGGATCGGTCACGATCCGCCCCCCATTTTCTGAATGGCACGCAGGGCGGCCACGCCCAGGATCGCGTCGATCTGCGGCTGGACGGCCTGGAAGGTCTCGCGGAACATGAAGGCTCCTTTGGTGCCGTGGCGGAAAATTTTCCACTGGATGGCCCGCGCGATGCTCTCTGCCCGGTCGGCGTCGGCTTTGCCCAGACCCATCTTGCGCTTGACCCAATCGACCAGCGGTTCGATGGGCGGCATGTGGGGCTTGCTGCCCAGCTCCACCGGCTCGGCATAGGCAAGCGCGGTGCCGACCGCGCCGCCGATCCGCTCGCCCGACAGGTCCACAGGCAGCGCACCGATGCTGTCGCGCAGCGTTCCGGCCCCGCTGGTCGGCGTCCGCTCCTTCACCTCGCGCTCGATCAACGCCTGCGCTTCGACGATCCCGCGCGCCAAGGCGTCCAGGAACAGGTCGGGCGCGCGCGCCAGGGCGGCCTTGGCGGCGGCGTCCAGGGAAACCGAATGGCCGCTCATGACCAGGCCCCGCGCCCGCGCCACATCCCGGTGTGGCCAGCCACCTGCGCCTGCGCGGCGGCCCCGGCGGGCCGGACGGGACCGCCATCCCCGCCGCCCAGATGATCGTCATAGACCTTGCGGGCCGCGCGGGCGCGGGCGGCATACCGGTCCGACGCCGTCTTGTGGTCGGCGCTGTCGGTGGAAATCGTGCTGTCCGTGTCCCCCGCAGTCGCCACCGCAAGCTGCTCCAGCAGTGTGGCGGCGGCCAGGGCGGCGACGGCGGTCCGGTCATCCACCGGGACGCTGTCGGCGCTGTGCGCGACCGTGAAGGTGAGGCGCACCGTGTCACCGGGACCGGGTGGCGGCACCGTCCGGCATTGCAGACGGATCGTGGCGTCGGGCTGGTGGTAGGGCACGACATCGCCGGGGCGGCGGATGGTCGGCGGGATGGTCCCGACCGGCCATTCCACCGCCACGATCCGGCTCTCCGCCTCCCAGCCCGCCGGGGGGATCAGGAGCGCCCCGCCGGTGGCGACGCAGTCGCGGACCAGGCGGCGGGGCCGGTCCTTGGAATAGCGCCGCACCGCTTCATCCAGCGCGCGATCCACGGCCCCATCGCGCAGGCGCGACACGTCCGGGACCAGATCGGCGACCAGCTCCTCGATGTCGCTGCGGGCCATGGTCTCAGCCCCGCGCCAGATGAATGGACAGCGTGATGTCCTTGTAGACCGGATTGGTCCCGGCCAGCGTGGTGGAGATTGACAACACGCTTTCGTCGGCGATCACCGGTCGGTAATGACCGGCGGGCTGCGACACCATCGTGGCCGACGCCACATCCAGCGTTCCAACGGCCAGCGGGGCGGCCAACAGACTGACGCCGCCAACCGTCAGGTCAAGCGCGCAGGATTGGCCGGTGCCGGTGGACGCGCGGGCAATGGCGTCCACGCCAAGCACGGTGTGACGCCCGTTGAGCTTGATCCGCGCCAGATTGGCCGTGGTCGCGGTGTGGTCGCCGGACAACTGCACCGCCATGGTGTAGCCGCGCGCGCCGCCGGACGGGGGGTTGGGGGTGGGCATGCCCATTCCTTTTTTTGACGGGAGAGGGGGGGGATTTGACGGCGCGGCCCCAGGCCAACGCCGTCATGGCGATCAGGCGGGGACGACCGACTTGGCCAGGCCGCGATAGTCCAGCGCCGTGGCACCGTAGGTGTGACGGATCTTCCACGTGATCTGGTCGTTGCTGAACAGGCTGCCCGACGTCGGGCTGTCCTGTGTCCACAGCTCCGGCTCCTGGTTGCCGTCCAGGAACCCCACCTCAATCGTCGGGATGTCGAGCGGGTCGGCCGACACCGCCCAGTCGTTTTCGTCGGTCCAATACCAGACCGGTCGGATCGTCGGTTTCAGCGTGGCGACGAAATCCGGATCGTTGCGGGCACCCAGGGTGAACAGGTTGTAGGCCGTTTCTTCCAGGGCGTCGGGGACCCAAAGGAACTTGGGGTTGACGCCGATGGTGTCGGTGCCGCTCGCGTCCGTCTGCCGCTTCATCTTCAAGCGGATGTTTTTGTACCCCGCCGACGACAACGGGTCGGTGATGAGGTTGCCGTGGTCGGCGTGGAACAACGCCTTGCCATCGGCGTAGGTCGGGTTCGTGCGCAGAAAATCCAGAATGAATTTCGACAGGGTGCGCTTGCTCGCACGACCCAGACCGGTGGGGATCCAGCGGATGAAGCCGACATCGTCGTTCTTGATGTCTTCGATCCCGATGCTTTCCAGACGACCGCGTTTCTTGACCTTGTATTTCGCCGGGTCATCTTCCTGCGGGCTGTCCAGCTCCAGATAGGGGTCGTTCTTTTCAACCACGGGCAAATCGCCGTAGCCGCCCCACCGCACCCGCGACTGTTCGCGAAAGTCGTTGACCGGCACGACGGTGGCCAGATCACGCCAACTCTCCATCTCGGCGTACTGGCGGTACACCGCGATCATCCGTTTGTTCATGCTGTCGAGGAACACGGAGGCGAAGTCGTCACCGTCCAGCGCCTCGCGGTAGAGCGCACGGTCGCAGTCACGCTTCCGGCCCGTCACCATGCGGTCGCCGGTGGCCAGGACGTACAAATCCTTGATGGATCGCGCCTGGCCGTGGTCCTTGTGCTCGGGGTCCCAAAAGGCATCCAACGCTTCGCGGAACTTTTCACCGCGCGATTGCCCGCCCGAAATGGTCGGGTCGTCGCCCAAATCCATCACCGTGCCACCGCGCGCGAACGGTGCCAAATAGGCGACTTCGTCACGGATGCGCGCCTCAACCTCGGCTTCGCGGAAATCGGCCTTCGCTTCAAATTCAGCGATGATGCGGGCTTGCGCCGTGGGGGGCAGCGTCGAGCGGGCCACCCGTTCGCGCATGGCGGTGGTGCGCTTCAGCGAGGCCAGCAGGCGGGCTTCGATCAGCCGCACCTGGTCCCCGGTGGGCTGGACCGGCGGCACCACGGGGGCGGGTGTCGCGGTGGCGGGCGTCGCGGACAGGGCTTCGACGAAAATTGCCTCCAGCGCGTCGTCGGTCAGGGTGGCGGGGTCCTTGCCGTCGAGCAAGGCCGGGCGGGTGGCCTGGATGGCCTCAATCATTCGCGCGCGCAGCGCCATGTCATCGTCCTTTGCCTCAATGAGAGAAATCACACCACCCCCGGCTCCTGGCTCGACGATCAGATCGACCGACCGGACCTTGGTGATGGCCGTGGCCATCCGCATCGCCCGCCCGCCCGCCTTGCCGGTCTTGGCGGTCCCTTCGGCGTCGATGGACAGGCCGAACAGGCCGACCAGGTTGCGGGCCACCGCCTCGCGCAGCTTGACGCCGATGCTGTCCGTCGGGTCGATCAGGGTCAGCACGCCCTGGACTTCGCCGCTGTCGGGGCTGGCCCCTTCGACGAACACCGCCCCGGAGATTTGGCCGACCAGGTTGCGCAGATCCTTGCCGCCGCCCTTGATGTGTTCGGCGTCCGACTTCACGAACACCCGCGCGCCGTCGAACAGCGGCACGGCCTCACGCAGCACAGCGACGGGGTAAAAATTTCCGTTGCCGGACAGACCGGCGCGGATGATCCGCACCTTGAACTTGCCGGGCGTGGCCTCGCCCCCGTCGGCGGCCTCCAACAGGCTTCCCGCCGCTTCTCGCATCGTTGCAGGCAACGGCGTGAAGGTCTCCACCACCTCCACCGGCGCGCCCAGCGTCACGGTGCCGTCCGCCGCCAGGCTGTAGGGGTAGGACAGCAGGCGGTCGCCGCCCGACCGGCTGCCGGACACGGAAACGACCGCCTGGTCGGGCCACAGCCCACGCAGATAGACATAAGTGTCGCTGGTCCCGGCCTGAACGAACAGGGCGCGGATCGCGTTTTCGACGCGGCGGATGATGTCCTGGAAGGAGCTGGCCGCCGCTTCGCGCAACGCCAGCTCGCCGATCAGCCCGGCGGGGGGGATGCGGGTGGTCATCGTCACGCCTCCCACACCAGCTTGCGACCGTCCACCGTCACCAGAACGACGCGGTCGTCGCCGACGGTGATGGCGAGCGCGTCGGCGCGGTCGATGGCGAAATGCCGCAACGCAGCGGACAGGGTGGCGTCATCCACCCCATCCGCACCGATGATGGTGGCGGGGGGCGGCAGGGCTTTTTGGGAGCGGCGGGTCGGCGGGGCCATGGGGGTCTCGCGGTCAGGAAGCTGTGACCCCGATTGTGGGCGGCGTGCCCCCCGGCGGACATGGATGCAGATGAGTCCGGCAACCGTCAGCCGTCCCGCGCCCACAGGATCGTTTTTGACGGGTGTTTGACGGGGGCAGGACCCCGGCGAACGGGTGCGCGGCTACCCTCGTTGGGGGAAGGCCACGCAGACGCCTCCACAGCCCGTTTGCGCGGCTTTCCCTTTCCGGGTAGTCTGGGGATGACCGCCGCCGTGATGTGAAGTCGGCTTCATCCTGGCGTGCGCCTCTGGCGAGCTGCTGGCCTCACCCGTTCGGACCACGACGGGACAGGGGTTTCGGGGGAGTTGCGCCCCCTGGCGGCGGTCAATCCCGGCGGTCAATCCGCGTGCAGATCACCCGAAATCAACCGGTACGCCTTTGCGTTGGTCAGCTCGCTGCGCGCGACCAGGCCCGCCGACACCACGAAATTGTGCCGGTGGACTTTCCCCCGGTGGTCGCGGTCCCGCAGCACGACCGTGAAGCGGGCCAGTCGCGTTTCGCTGCCGCCCACCTCGGCGATGTATTGAAGGGTGGGCCGTCCGGCTTTCGCCGCCGCCTCATCCCACAGCACCGCTTTCGGCGCGGCCAGAATGTCGGGCAGGCGTTGGGCCACCGCCACCGGGACCGCCCGACCGGCGGCCACCTTGCTGTCCCGCACGAAGTGGGCCAGCATCCGATCCGAGACCCCGATTTCGCGCGTGACCAGCACCGCGTCGGCCTTGCGCTTCAGGAAATCCTCGACCTCCGGCAACACCGTCCCGGCGGTCATCACCGTTCCCTCGGGCTTGGCCGACCGGTCCAGGATGCGGCGCGCCCACCCGTCATACCCGGTGGCCTTGGCGTCGGCCAACAGGCGCTTGGTGGCGTTGGCGTCCAGCTCGGCGTTGGTAAAGGGCTGGTCGAGCGGGTGGACCACCTCCCACGACGCCATGAACGGCAGGCTGGTGCAGCCACAGCGGATGCGGTCCTTGGGCGGAGCCTTGGGGTCGCGCGGGAACATGATGCGCCCGCCGCCCACACGGAACGGTTCGTCGGGCTTCTTGATCTGACCGTCGGCCAGGTCATGCGTCAGGCGCGAATGGACTTTGCCGCTGCGCCGCCATTGCTTGCGCAGGCCCGGCAGCATCTCTTGCGCCTGTTCCTGGCGCGCCTGCGTGGCGGCGGAAAAGGCCGCACCGATCTCCGTCTGCACAATCGTCACCGCGCGGTTGACCCCGCCGACCTTCAGCGCGTCGGCCACCGCCGTGGCCGCTTCGAACGGGGTGCGTCCGCCGATCATGGCGATCCCCAGCTCGCCGTTGATCCGGTCGATCAGCGTCGTGGCAATCCCTTTGATCCGGTCGGTGCAGAACGCCTGCATGGCGTCCAGGCGGCGGGTGTCGATGGCGCGCAAGGCCCCCGTCAGGTCAATCCCGGCGGCGGCCAACGGCGCATCGACCAGTTGGACACCCGCCGCCCAGGCCCGCGCCAACCCATCGCCGATGGCGCGGTCAACCCCGGCCTCCATCGTGGCGATGGCCCGTGCAATCTCACCCTTCAGCGCGGTCAGATGGTACAGCGCCCAATCGCTGGGCGCGGCGGCGAGCTGGGCCAGGATGTCGGTCTGCGCCAGCTTCAGGACACGCAGCGTCTCGGCCTGCGCCTCGGCCTGGATGCGCGCCCGTTCCCGCAACCGCGCCGCGCGTTCGGCGGCAAAGGCGCGCTCCCGCTCCGCGTCGGTGGCAGGCGGATCGTCAGCCATTCACGACACCGGGCACGACACCGGGGTCGGCGGGTTCGTCCGGTGGCTCCTGATAGGCGTCGGCTTCGGCGGCGGCCCGCTCATCCTCCATCGCTTTCGCCAGTTCCGACTTGGCGTCGATTTTCAGCCCGAGTTGGCTGGCCACCAGCGCGATCAGGCTGACAGCGGTCTCCCGCGCCATCAGGCGCTGCATCACCGCACCCGCCGCCGCCGTCACCGTCTGGGCCAGCGCCTGCGCCATGGCGGCGACGTCCTTGGTCGCCAAATCCGGGAACACGGCGCGCACCTGCAAGGCCGGATCACCGGGGTCCGTGGTGCGGTCCAAGACGGCGCGCCGCCGCCACACCACATAGCCGCCGATCTCTTCCAGGATGTGTTTCAGGTCCGTCTGTCGGTCGGTCAACATTTTCATCGTCGGTGTCGCCATTTCGGAGGCGGAGGCCCTGTTGACGTTCCCGCCGGCACCATACCAATGCTCCGGGATCGTCGATCCGCCCAGCACGTCGTTGCGCAGATTTCGCAACGCTTCGCCGCTGTCACTGGCGTTGAAGGTCGGCGTCACCGCGTCCCATTTTTCCCTCTCGTTGTGGACCCGCACCGTGCGGGGCCGTGGGGTGTCGATCTTTGCGGCGCGCTCATCCACCTCGGCTTGATCGGCACCATCAATGGTGACATCCCACAGGACCGTCCGTTGCAGCTCCGTCCGCTCGATCTCGCCGAACAGCATCTCTTCGTAGGCATCACACTTGTCCAGCGCCGACAGCAGGTCGGACCGTCCGCGCTTACCCAGCGCCAGCCCGTTGACCCGGAAGAAAAAGCAATCGCCGTCGGTGAAGCCCTGGCGCAGCCGGATGGCAGCGGGGCCAAAGCTGTCGTCGTCGGCCCCCACGATGATGACCCGGTACAGCTTGCGCCGCCCGTTCGCCCTGCGCACCACCACGCCGATGGGCTGGGCGGCGTTGTCGGGGTCGGTGATGATCTTGTCGATGCTCGCCGGGTCGATGTAGCCCAGCCGGATCGCGCCGGACGCCTCGTTCTCGAACACCTGAAAGCACAGCTCGCCGAACAGCGCCAGCTCACGGGCGTACATCTTGAACTTTCGGTCCAGCCGGTTGATCGGGTCGCGCACGAAGCCGTCCAGCCAGCCTTGCGCCTCGGCGTCGTCGGCCTCCAGCCGCCAGCCTTCGGCCAGCAGGAACGCGAGCGGCAATTCGATCAGCCGATTGGCCAGGCGGTTGCGCTCCCAGGCGAAGGCCGCCAGCTTTTGCATCCGGCTTTGACTGACCAGCGTCAGATCGCGCTGGGCGTCGGCGGAAATCGGACGCCAACCGGCATCCTCATCGTCCAGCCCGGCGTCAGCGCCCGCCGCCTCGACCAGCCGTTGCGTCGCGACGGCGGGCGGCGCGGCGGAAACCTGCGACAGGCCGCCGCCAAAGCGCGCCATCCACAGCGCCGGATCCAGAAACCAAACCACGGCCTACCTCCGTCCAAAGCGCGACAACATGCCAAACATCCGCCCCCGCTCACGCGGGGCGGCACCGGGGCCGGGCTGGCCATCCTCGCGCCGCCGCCCACCCGGCGGCACGCTGGCCCCCGCCGCCGCACCCGACGCGGTGGCGATCTTCCACAGGATTTCCAGGCAATCGATCCCGTCGTCGTGGTCCACCAAGGGGAAATGCTCGATCTGTTCGATCAACTGCGTCATCGCGGCGGACAGGCGGATCATTCCAGCGGTCAAATACGGTTCCAGGCTCTCGATCCGCAACGCCTTGTCGGCGTGCGGGATCACCGGTTTGGCGGGCACCGGCACGCCCCGTTCCGCCGATTTTTCCAGCAGCGTCGTGCGGAAGAACTCCTGAAACTGGACGCTCTCGACGCCCCAGGTGATGCAGCGATACTCGCGCTGGAACCCAATCACATCGTCGATGATCTTGTTCGGCACCCGACGGCGGATCGACGCCTCGACGACGTCCAGCACCTTGCGTTCCCGGTCGTAGCCGCCGATCAGGATGGCCGACGGGTCCCGGCTTTTGTTCTGTTTTCCCAGGCTGGGGTCGCAGGCCCCGAAGAACACCCACGCGTCCACGCGCTGCACCCAATAGGTGATCGTCCCGAACACCCGGTCGTCTTCCGACAGCGGGTCGTTCTGCTGTTCGCTGGCGAACGCCGCGCGCCCCACCTTGAAGCGCAGCTTCATCAGCGCCTGGAAGGGTCGGACGGCGGGCCACGACACTTCGGCCCCTTGCATCATCAGCGCGAGGTTGTTCGTCAGATACCGCTCGGCGGCGTCCTTGCCGTCGTTGCGCAGCACCTCTTCCCAGCGCTCCCACAGATCCATCCGCTCCGGCCAGCGGCGCACCGACTGGAACTTCACCGACCGCCACAGCGGGTTTTTCATCGTCCGCGACATCACGCTGTCGTAATGCAGGATGGTGCCGATGTAGAGCACATCCAGCGACCCATCCGCCGCACCGACGTTCAGCACCGCGCTGTTCAGCCATTTTTCCAGCTTGTTGCGCTGGTCAACGGTGCGCACGTTCTCGTCGTTCTCCAGATCGTCCAGCACGGCCAGATCGGGGCGGTGCGGCCCATGCCGCAGGCCGCGCACCCGCTGGCCACCGCCGCGCGCGTGCACCTTGATCCCGTTGGCGGTGACGATAACGCCCTCCTTCCAGGCGCGGCCCCGGCCACACATCTCCGGGAAGTCCAGCTTCAGACGCGGGTTGCTCTCCAGCTCGGTCTTGATGGCCTCCACCATCAGGACCGCCTGTTCGTTCACATCCATCACGATCAGGATGTATTTCTTCAGCGCCCGCGCGATGCACCACAGCGGCGTGATTTGCGAACAGATCGTCGATTTCGCTTCGCCACGCGGGGCGGCGATGGCGTCGGTCTCGCCCTCGGCCGACGCCAGCAGGGCGGGGATGCGCTGGTACAAATGATCGTGCAGGCGGGAGTTGGGCGACTTGATGTAATGCGGAAAATACGTCCGGGCGAAGAACTCCAGACCGTCGGGCGCAAGGGCGCGGGCGCGGCGCTGGGCGATGGCCTCGGCCTCGCCGTCCAGTCCGGTCACGTCCGCTTCGATCTCCGCCTGCATCTCCGCGCGCAGATCGGCGATGGTGTCCAGAAATTCCTTGCGGGACAGCTTGGCCAGATGCTCGGACCGATGGCGGGTCATCCGGCGAAGTCCCGCGACAGCTCGACCGTGAACGCGTCCAGCGCGTCGATCAGGAACTCCAACACCTCAACCGGCGGCTTCTGGCGCTTCAGGAACGCCGCCAGGCGCTGGATCACGTCGGTGGCCACCGACAGGCGCGACAGTTCGGGCGACGCCTTGCCCACCGCCGCCATCGTCTTGTTGAAGGCGTCGGCCAGCCGCGACAGGACTTCCGCCTTTTTCAGCGGGTCGATGGCGGTGGCGGACTTGATGTCCTCCATGCAGCTTTGATGCAACATCAGATAATCGTTCAGGATCATCTCGGCGACGGACTGGCGGCCATCCCCAGCCAGCCGCGCGGCGGTCCGCGCCTTTTCCCAATCGTCACCTTCCGTTTCCGCGTCGCTTTTCCAGCGCCGCGCGGTGGACAGCGAAACCCCGACCTTGTCCGCCGCCGCTGGCAGGTCCAGCCGGTCATAGACGTAAGCCTTGCGCAGGTCGGTGCGGGTGGCGTCGCCATGGGCCATCAGTCCGCCCTCCCCAAGGTCCCCTTGGCCAGGGACGCCGCCGCCTCCAGCGCCAGACGGCGGGCGGTGCCGGGGCTGGGGCTGTCCACCTCGCTGTGACGCCCGCGACCGCACACCAGATCGATCCCGTCGTCGGTCAGGGTGATGACCAGGTCGTGCCCGGTGTCGTCGGTGTAGGTCAGGCCATACGCCCCCAGGACACGCATTTGCTCTTCCAGATCGCGGCGGGCGATGTGGAAGCGCTCCGCAACCGTCAGGATGCGGTGCAGCGGCCCTTCCTTGATCGAGCGGCCCGGCGACTTGTAGGCCGCGATCAGCATGGACAGGCGAAGCGACCGCAACCACGCGGCCCCTTCCGCTTCAAGCTCGAAGCCGGTCATGCGGGCACCTTTCGTGTGGCGGCGTTGGCGAAGATGCTTTCGTGGCGCGCGACCTGTTCGCCGATGTATTCGACGGTTTTCTGGACGGCTTTGACGTCCCCTCTGGTCTCTTCGGCCAACAACAGCATCCGGGTGATCTGGTCGCTCTTGGGAAGCTGGTCGATGATCAGGCGTACTTGTTCGATTTGGCCTTGCAGGTGCGCGTGGGTGACGTTGTGAGCGGCAACCCATTCGGTCAGCACGTCGAACCGGTTGTTCAACCGCACTTCCAGCGCCAGTGCGGCGTCGGCGGACGCCTTGGCCTGCGCCGCGATCCGCTCGGCGGCGTCGGCGCGGACGGCTTGCAGATCGTCGTGGCTGGCCAGCCCCTTGCGCAGTTGGCCGACCACCCACTTGATGAAGGGCAGGACCAGCACCATCAGCACGAAGGCGACGATGGGCCAGTATTCTTTCAGCATTTGCAGCATCATCGGCGTCCTTCGCTCTCGGCCTGGCACGCGACACAGCGGATGGCCGACGGGTAAGCGGCCCGGCGGGCGGGTGGGATGGGCGCGTCGCAATCGACGCAGGAACCAACGCCCGGCCCGGACATCAGGTCGCGGATGTGGGCGATGGTCCCGGAGAGGCTGACCCCGGATTGGTCAGCCTCTCCGGCGCGGTCGGCGTCGTCAGCCACCCGTCGGCGCTCCGGTGGGTAAGGGGGCGGGACCATCCTGGACCATCGCCGGATCGCTCCGGTCGCCGATGGTGCCGACGGTGCCGACCAGCCAGGGCAGGCCCGCTTGCATGCGCGCTTGCACCATGTCGGTCAGCGCCTTCGGCGTGATGCCGAAATGGGCGAGCGCATCAGGGGCGCGGTCCATCACGTAGTTGACCGCATCGGCTGCGACGAAGCTGCGGACGTTGATCGCCGACACGGCGGGGGCGATCCGTCTGTGGGCGTTTGCTTCGGCATACTGGATGCCGCGCTCAAGGATGCGGTCCAGATAGGCGCGGGTGTGGTCGTCCAGCTCCAGCTTGGTCTTTTGCGCCAGATACCCGACCAGCGCGCTGGTGACGGCGCGACCGACCCACAGCGCGACGGCGGCGAGCGCGGCGATGGCGCTGTTGGCGATGGCGGACAAATCGACCACCGTGTTGACGCCCCCCGCGTCGGCCAGAGCCGGAAGCGGCACCAGCGCGGCGATCAGGGCGGCGAACAAAAGGCGGGCGGTGGTCCGGGGCGAAGCGGGCCGCAGGATCGCGGTGCCCAGCAGGCCGACGGCCAGAACGACCGACGTCAGGGTGAGGAGAGAAGCGGGCAATGGGGTGCCTCCGTCAGGGCGCGGTGATGGGTTGCGCGTAGGCGCGGTTGAGCCAGCCGGTTTCAAATTTTTTCAGGGCAGGCCGGGCGGTGATGAGGCTGCGGTAGAAGCCCGCCGCTTCCGATTTGAAGGCGGGCATCAGGCTGCGCGGGTCGGCGGCGTTGATGGCGGAAAGGGACTTCGGCCCCAGCAGGCCGTCGTCGGCCACCGTAAACCACGCCGCCCGCAAGGCGCGCTGAAGGCAGCGATGCGCGGACGCCGCGCCCATGTTCACAGCAAGGTCGAGGGTTTTGGCGGCGATCCACGGATCGGTGATCCGGGCGTAACCCAGGGCGTCCCACCAATGCAGGCGGTACAGCCGAATGGCGTGGTCGCGCGGCATCAATCGGATGTCTTCGGCATCGACGACGCCGTCGCCGTTCACATCGCCGTCGGGGCGGCCATCTTGGTCCAGGTCCAGCAGGCCCGCCTTGCGCAACCACGCCAGCGACACGCCCCAGCGCGTCGGGCCACCGTTGTCGGCGGGGTCGTCGGAAAAGCCGCCTTCATGCGCCAACAGAAAGGCGACGGCGGCGGGAAAGGCATCGGGGGAGGTTTGGGGCGTCGTGGTCATGGGGCGAGTGTCGCCCGCCGTCACGTCGCTCGTAATGGTGGTGGATGAGGTGGTTGGAAGGGGCGTCGGCGCGCGACGTCAGTCGGGCAGATTGACCTTTGCCCAGCCGAACAGCGGTGTCGGCGGGGCGGGGGGAACCGGCGGTGGCGGCGGTGGCGGTGGCGGTTCCTCGCCCGGTTTCATGCGGCTGAAGCGCCGGGGCGCGTCGTCCAGGATCGCCCGCAACACCCGCATTTCGACCGGGGCGGGCGGGTACTCGGCGGCGGGGGCCAACCGCTGGACGTGGCTGCGGTCCATGTCCAGGATCATCGCAATCTGACCGGCGGAGTAACCCGCCGTCCGCAACACGCGCGCGCGGTAGGCCCGCAGCACCGGGCGGGCGTTGGGGATCGACAGCGTCTCATGGCCCCAGCCTTGGGCGATCTGCTGCGCGGCCCGGAACCCGCAGGCGCGCACCAGCGGGTGCGTCTTGGTCAGGCGGTGCCGATCCGGGACGTAAAAGCGACCACCGCGCGCCGCCAGGCACAGGGCGACGGCGGCGTGGACACCCGCCACCTTGGCGATCTCGCGCAGGATGCCGGGCAGGATGTGCGGCGTGATGCCGGGGGGGATGTGGTCGGCGGCGCTCATAACGTCACCTTCGGCGAGCTGGTGACGCGCGCGCGCCAGCCCTTCAGCGCCTCAATGACGCGGGCAGCGGCGGAGGGGTAGAGGCGACCGATGTCCTGGCCGGTCTGGCGGGCGATGAAGGCCGACAGCGCCGCGTCAGACCGGTCGGCCACCGCCCCCAGGTCGGCCAACTCCGCCCACAACGCGCGGATCATGCGCAGTTGCGCGGTGTTGACGTAGCGGTCCGGCCCCGTGCTGCCTCTGCCCGTGCGCGGTGCGCCCGCCTGGTGCAGGGCGACGACGATGGCGCGCAACTGACCCTCGGTCATGGCACGGGTGGAGGTGACGCCGTTGGCGTTGACCGCCAGGAACGCACGCCACGTGTCATCGTCCGACAGCGTCGGCACCAACCGGCGTAACGTCTGCACCTTGGCGATCAGGGGGTTGAGGGCGTCAGAGGCTTGGGGCTTTTTGACGGTTTTCGCGCGGGTCATGACGGCTCCTTGTCGGCGGTTCCGCCGGATGGTTTGACGTTGGCCGGGTTGCCCTTGCATTTGGGGCAGACGCGGCCCTTCTCTTCGACGGCGGGGGATCGGGCGGGCAGCCAAGCGGTTCTGTGATCGCAGACCAGGCACCACAGCCGGATCCAGGCTCGACCGCTGTGGCTCTCCGCGCACGCGTCCAGCACGAACATCGTGCGCGGCTTGGGCTGGGCCGGACGGCGTGTCTTGCGGAACAGGTCCAGTTGCGTGGCATCAGCGCCGCCGCCTTTCGACCGCGTCGTTGAAGCGCGCGGCCAGGTCATGGCCGGACACACCCGCGTCGCGGCACAGCTCCACCGCCAAGTCGATCAGCTCGCAGGGATCCGTGTCGAACCGCAGCGGTTGCGGGCGGTTGCCAGCACGGGTGACAACAGCCAGGAGAACGCCGACCAGCTCGGCGCGGAAAGCTCCCACCGCCGCATCCCCTCGGCGCAATCGGCGCAGGGCGGCACCGGCGGCAATCGCCAGCTTGACGTTGTCGGTCATCGCGCTCCCTCCGGTTGGCAGGCGTCGCGCAAGAGGCTGGCCAGCGACCGCAGGCCACGGCCCATCGGGCGCTCTGGCAGGCGCGCGGGCAGGTCGCGCGTCGGCCACAACGTCCGCACCGCGCCATCCGCCGCGATCAGAAAGGCGACCTGCCCCTGGTGGCCGGGAAGACCGGCCACCAGCAGCACAGGAACCGCCGCATCGTCGAAAAGGTCGATGGTCAGGGCGATGGTCACGGCATCAACCCTTCCATGGCGCGGGTCAGTCGGTCATCGACCGGCCACGCTTCGACATCCAAATCGGCACCGCAAGCCCAGCTCCAATCATCGGCATGGTTTCCCGGCGCGCAGGCGATGGACACCGCGCGCAGGGTCAAGGCGGCGTGAGCCAACGCGCCGTTGCCCGGATCGTCCTTGGCCGCCGTCTCCACGGCGGCGATCTGGGCGTGGATGGGGTGCAGAGCCATGGTCTCAATCCTCCTCGTCATCGGTGTCCGACGTGTTGGCGATGCAACGCTCGTAGTTCTCCGGCGCATCCGGGTTGATGGAGTGCCACGTGACGTGAAAGGGAACGTAGGTGTCGAAAAGGTGGCCATCGCTCCACTTGCACCATTCGCCGTCGCGGTGGCCGCAGTCGGCGCAGGGGTGGGCGGCGGGGATTGGATCATTGGCCATGATGCTCGCCCTTCTTTTGGGAACCCGAGACGATGGCCCCGGCCACCGCCGCGACGGTGTCGGTGACGCCGATCACCAGCGAGACGCCCCAGTGCAGCCGGATTGCCGTTTCCAGGCTGTCCATTTGCGGGGCGACCAGCAGGGCGCTGACCAGCATGCGGGGCGTGACGGCCAGGATGGCGGCCTCACCGGTGCGGCCCATCGCTTGGCCGATGGTCTGGCGCAGCCA
>JAIXPD010000028.1 GCA_027486405.1 Azospirillum sp.
CCTCACTCACCTAACCCATCGCCCGCGGGGTGGAGCAGCCCGGTAGCTCGTCAGGCTCATAACCTGAAGGCCGCAGGTTCAAATCCTGCCCCCGCAACCAAATCAGCAAGCCGTTGATCCAGAACATGGGTCAGCGGCTTTTTGCTGTGCTTGACATCACGATTGGGTTTGCCGCGTCAAAGGCGGGAGCCATTGACTTTCAAGGGCAGGATCACACTTCACCACTCGCGCGGCGACGGGGCATGGACCATGCGCCGCCGACGCGGAAGAGGGGGGAACCCCAACCCGATCCGGCTCACGTCCAATCAACCCAGATGCCCCCACCGCTCACCCCCCCACCGCTCACCATTGTGTGGTTCAAGCGCGATTTGCGGATCGACGATCACCGGCCCTTGTTGCGGGCGGCGGCGGTCGGGCGCGTGCTGCCGCTCTACATCGCCGAACCCGGTTTGTGGGCGCAGCCCGATGCCTCGGCCCGGCAATGGGACTTTGCCGCTGAAAGCCTGCGTGAGGTGCAACGCGCCCTGGCGGCGATCGGCCAACCTTTGTGCGTCCTGGTCGGGGACGCGTTGGCGATCTTGCGGCGTCTGCACCAGGATCACGGGATCGCCGCGATCTGGAGCCATGAGGAAACCGGCAACGCCTGGACCTACGCCCGCGATCGCGCGGTGGCCGCCTGGACCAGGGCCGCCGGAATCCCCTGGCATGAGGAGCGTCCCTTCGGCGTCATCCGCCGTTTGACGGCGCGGGATGGCTGGGCGGCGGCCTGGGACCGCGCCATGGCGGAACCGGTGTCGCCCCCGCCCCGCTCCCTGGAACCATTGCCGGGGGAATGGCCGACCCACATTCCCACGGCGCCCGAGCTTGGCCTTGCGCCCGATCCTTGCCCCGGTCGGCAGCCGGGGGGACGGGCGGCGGCGCTGCGCACCCTGGCCAGCTTTCTCGGCGCGCGTGGACGTGATTACCGGTTTCAGATGTCGAGTCCGGTGACGGCCTTTGACGCAAGCTCGCGTCTGTCGCCCCATCTGGCCTGGGGCACCCTGTCTTTGCGCGAGGTCGCCCAGGCCACGCAGGACCGGCTGCGGGGTATCAACGGGTCCAGCGACCCCGACGCCAAACGCTGGCGTGCGTCCCTGGTCTCCTTCAACGCGCGCCTGCACTGGCATTGCCACTTCATGCAAAAGCTGGAGGATGAACCCCGGATCGAATTTGAGAACCTGCACCGAGCCTATGATGGATTGCGACCCGAGCACGCCGATCCGCAGCGTCTGGCGGCTTGGAGCGCGGGGCGCACCGGCTTCCCGTTCATCGACGCCTGCATGCGCGCGCTCGATCAGCATGGCTGGATCAATTTCCGCATGCGGGCCATGCTGATGTCCTTTGCCAGCTATCATGTGTGGCTTCCCTGGCGCGACAGCGGGCTGCATCTGGCGCGGGCCTTTGTCGATTACGAACCCGGCATCCATTGGCCGCAGGCGCAAATGCAATCGGGAACGACCGGGATCAACGCCATGCGGGTGTACAACCCGGTCAAGCAAAGCCTGGATCAAGACCCGAGCGGCGGCTTCATCCGCCGCTTTGTGCCGGAGTTGGCCCCCGTGCCCGACGTGTTTCTGCACGAGCCGTGGCTTTGGCCGGGCGCGTCCGCTCTGTCCTACCCGCCGCCCATCGTCGACCACACGGCGGCGGCCAAGGCCGCGCGGGAGGCCTTGCACGCCGTGCGCAAGAGCGCGGAGCACCGGCACGCAGCCCAGGAGATCGTCGCCAAGCATGGCAGCCGCAAGGCTGGCCTTCCGGGCAGCGATCGCCGCCGGTCCATGGCCAAGCCAACACCGCCGACCGATCGTCAACTGAGTTTGGATCTGGGATGACGTCGGTGCGCAATCTTGTCCTTGTGCTGGGCGATCAACTGACGCCGACGCTCTCCAGCCTCGCCGCTGCGGATCCGGCGCAGGACCTCGTGTTGATGGCGGAGCTTCACGACGAGACGACCTATGTCCGCCATCACAAGAAGAAGATCGCCTTCCTGTTTTCAGCGATGCGCCATTTCGCGGCGGAGCTTCGCGCCAGCGGTTGGCGGGTGGAGTATGTGAGGCTCGATGGGCCGGAGCAGCGGGGGAGCTTCACGGACCAGCTTGCCCACGCCATCGCCACCCATCGGCCCGAGCGGCTGATTGTGACCGAGGCGGGCGAATGGCGGGTGGCGCAGGCGATGGCGGGCTGGGCGGCCCGTTTTTCCATCCCGGTGGAGATTCTCCCCGACGACCGCTTCCTCTGTTCCCACGACGCGTTCCGCGCCTGGGCGGATGGGCGGAAGACGCTGCGGATGGAGTATTTTTACCGCGCGATGCGTCGGCGCACCGGTTTGCTGATGGACGGCGATCAGCCGGTCGGAGGCCAATGGAACTTTGACAGCGAGAATCGCAAGCCCGCCACCGCCGACCTGTTCATGCCCCGACCCAAAGCCTTTGCGCCCGACGCCATCACCCGCGAGGCCCTGGCCCTGGTGGAGGCGCGCTTTGCCGATCATTTCGGTGATCTGCTGCCCTTCGGTTACGCTGTGACCCGCGCGGACGCCGAAGCGGCGCTTGCCACCTTCATCGATCAGGCCCTGCCGCGCTTTGGCGATCATCAGGACGCCATGCTGGTGGGCGAGCCATACCTCTACCATTCGGTCCTGTCGCCGTATCTGAATTGCGGCCTGCTGGACCCGCTGCGCGTGTGCCGCGCGGTCGAGGCGGCTTACCGGTCCGGGCGCGCGCCGCTCAACGCCGCCGAGGGCTTCATCCGCCAGATCATCGGCTGGCGGGAGTATGTGCGTGGCATCTACTGGCTGCGCATGCCCGGCTACGACCGCAGCAACGCCTTTGGCCACAACCGTCCCCTGCCGGACTTCTATTGGACCGGCGACACCGACATGGCGTGCGTCCGGGCGGCGGTGACGCAGACCAAGGCGTTGGCCTACGCCCACCACATCCAGCGCCTGATGGTCACGGGCAATTTCGCCCTGTTGGCGGGCGTCGATCCCTTTGCCCTGCATGATTGGTATCTCAGCGTCTACATCGACGCGTTCGAGTGGGTCGAACTTCCCAACACCGTGGGGATGAGCCAGTTCGCCGACGGTGGCCTTTTGGCCTCAAAGCCCTACGCCGCCAGCGGGGCCTACATCAACCGCATGTCGAATCACTGCGGCACCTGCCGGTACGATGTGAAGAAGCGAACCGAACCGCAGGCTTGCCCGTTCAACGCGCTCTATTGGGATTTCATCGGACGCCACCGCGACCGGATCGGCGGCAACCCCCGGATGGCCCAGATGGTGCGCCTGTACGACGCCTTCCCCCCGGACGAACAGGACCGCATCCGCAACCGCGCGGCCAGCCTGCGGGCCACGCTGTGACCAGCCGCCGTTACACCAAATCCACCTTGCCGGAGAAAATCTGTCTGGCTTGTGGCCGTCCCTTCGCGTGGCGCAAGAAATGGGCGCGGGATTGGGACAACGTCAAAACCTGCTCGGAACGCTGCAAAGGCGACTGGCGGCGGCGCGCGCGCCAAGAGGATGCGGGCAAAGACCGATTCTGAACGCGCAAACGCAGCGCTCAGGAGGAGGCGCTGCCGGTCACAATCGAATTTTCAGGAAAGTGTTTTGGAGCGGGTGAGGGGAAGCGAACCCTCATTATAAGCTCTAGAGCGCCGTGATCAAAACATGAAACAGTCCATGGCGCTCTGTCCTTTGTTTATCGATCATCTTCACGCATCAAATCGATCCCGATTTAACGCGATCTGCTCTAACGCGATCTGCTCTAGAAATTGAAGTAAAGACGCTCACAGACATCGGCGGGCACCCCCGCCACGTCCGGTGGAGCATCAGTGAATCATGGGCATCCCAAGTTGGAAACCCAAATGGGAATCCACTTTGTCAACATAAAATAGCAGAAAACATTCGTGCGCGTATTTTGGGGGAAAATTCTTGTCTTCATCAATTTTCAGAATATTATGCGCGCGTTTGTTTCCAGAGATTGTGGGCGGGGGCCGGTCAATGGATGGCACGGACGGCAATGACTCCTTGATGGGCAGCGTCGGCAACGACACGTTGGACGGTGGCCTGTTCATGGATGGAGGGGCAGGGAACGACCGCCTGAGTGTCTCGCTCTCCAACACTGACAACAGAGCGAACACTCTGCGCGGTGGTGCTGGGGACGACACCATTTCCGATTCGAGCGGGGATAATAGCCTCCTCGGCGACGAGGGAAACGATGTTATCACGGGCGGTACCAGGGGCCGGGAGACGATCGACGGCGGCACCGGCAACGATATCATCAGGCTGGTCGCCCCATATGCCGACACGCTTCCCGGTTGGACGAACAGCGATTTCATCCTTGGCGGCGATGGCGACGACCTGTTCGATGCCTATGAAAACGCCCCGGACAGCGGCGGCTTCGGGCCACGGGCACCCGGGATCATCAACGATACGATCCAAGGCGGTGTCGGCAACGACACGGTGTCGTTTTCGATTTCGTCTGGAAGTTACCGGATTTCAAAAGCCGGAGACGGCGTTCTCATGGAGCGCATCGGGCTGGGCGGTGGCTCCGAAGTCCGTCATGTTTCAGGGGTTGAGACCTTTACCTTCAGCAACCGGTCAATGACCTTTGCCGAGTTGCTGGCCTCTGCCGGAATCGGAACAAGCATCGGAGGCATCAGAACCACCGGTGCCAACTACCTCCTCAGAACCACCGGTGCCAACTACCTCGTCGGAACCACCGGTGCCAACTACCTCGTCGGCACCGCCGGTGCCGATGCCTTGAGTGGTCTTGTCGGCAACGACACCTTGGATGGCGGCGCTGGCAGCGACACGCTGGACGGCGGCGACGGCGACGACGTGATCGCCGCAGGCGAGGGTGCCGACAGCGTGCTGGGCGGTGACGGTGTCGAGAACATCGATGCGGGTAACGGTGACGACACGGTCCTGGGCGGTGGCGGCAACGACATCATCGGCGGCGGCAGTGGCAACGACATCATCCAAGGCGATGACGGCGACGATGTTGTCCAGGCCGGTGATGGCGATGATTATCTCGTCGGCGGCTTGGGCAACGACTACTTGGTCGGTGCCGCCGGTCGTGACACCCTGATCGGTGACACCGGTGACGACACGCTGGTCGGCATGGCGGACGACGACGTCGTCGTTTACGCCGCCGAGCGTTCGGCTTTCACCGTCACCCTTGTCGGCGACGGTGTCCGTATCGTCAGCAATGGCTTTGGCTCCGACATCATCGTCGGCGTCGAGACCATCATCTTCAGCGACCGGTCGATGACCTTTGCTGAACTGGTGGCCTCTGTCGGAACCGGAACAGGCGTCGGAGTCATCGGCACCAGCGGTGCCGACTACCTCGTCGGCACCGCCGGTGCCGATGCCTTGAGCGGTCTCGCCGGCAACGACACCTTGGATGGCGGCGCTGGCAGCGACACGCTGGACGCCGCCGCTGGCGACGACGTGATCGCTGCGGGCGAAGGTGGCGACAGCGTCCTGGGCGGTGACGGCGTCGACAACATCGACGCGGGTGCCGGTAACGACACGGTCTTGGGCGGCAGCGGCAACGACATCATCCAAGGCGGCGGTGGCAACGACACCATCCAAGGCGGTGACGGCGACGATGTTGTCCAAGGTGGTGATGACGATGACTATCTCGTCGGCGGCTTGGGCAACGACTACTTGGTCGGTGCTGCTGGTAATGACACCCTGCTCGGCGGTGCCGGTGACGACACGCTGGTCGGCATGGCGGGCGACGACGACGTCCTTTACGCCGCCCCGCGTTCGGCTTTCACCGTCACCCTTGTCGGCGATGGTGTCCGTATCGTCAGCAACAGCTTCGGCACCGACATCATCGTCGGCGTCGAGACCGTCACCTTCAGCGACCGGTGGATGACCTTTGCTGAACTGATGGCCTCGGCCGGAACCGGAACGGGCATCGGAGTCATCGGCACCGGTGGTGCCGACTACCTCGTCGGCACCACCGGTGCCGATGCCTTGAGCGGTCTCGCCGGCAACGACACTTTGGAGGGCAGCGCTGGCAACGACACACTGGACGGCGGCAGCGGCGACGACGTGATCGCTGCGGGCGAGGGTGCCGACAGCGTGCTGGGCGGTGACGGCGTCGACAACATCGATGCGGGTGCCGGTAACGACACCGTCCTGGGTGGCGGTGGCAACGACATCATCCAAGGCGGCGGTGGCAACGACACCATCCAAGGCGGTGAGGGCAATGATGTTGTCCAGGCCGGTGATGGCGACGACCATCTCGCTGGTGGTTTGGGCAACGATTACTTGGTCGGTGCAGGCGGTCGTGACACCTTGGTCGGTGGTGCCGGTAACGACACGCTGGTCGGCATGGCGGACGACGACGTCGTCGTTTACGGTGCCGCGCGTTCGACTTTCACCATCACCGCCGTCGGTGACGGTGTTCGTATCGCTGGCAACGGCTTCGGTTCCGACCTCATCGTCAGCGTCGAGACCATCACCTTCAGCGACCGGTCGATGACCTTTGCGGAGCTGCTGGCCTCGGCCGGAACCGGAGCTGTCGGCACCGCAGGTGCCGACTACCTCGTCGGCACCACCGACGCCGATGCCTTGAGAGGTCTCGCCGACGACGACACTTTGGCTGGCGGCGATGGCCGCGACACGCTGTTTGGTGGCGACGGCAACGATCTTCTGGACGGTGGGGATGGTGGCGACACACTGTTCGGCGATCTCGGTGCCGACTACCTGAGCGGCTCTACCGGCAACGACAGTCTGCTGGGTGGTCAAGGCTCCGACACCCTGTCCGGTGGGGACGGGGCGGATACCGGCTCAGGGGACCTGGGCAGCGATGTCCTTGACGGCGGAGACGGCAATGACGTCCTCGATGGCGGCGGCGACGCCGACATTGTCGTCGGCGGCGCTGGGGATGACACGTTGCTCGGTGGTGCCGGGTCCGATACGGTGACCGGAAATGCTGGCAACGACAGCCTGTCCGCCGGTGATGACGTCGACTATCTCTACGGTTTGGATGGAGACGACACCCTGGACGGTGGCGGTGGCGACGACCGCCTCGAAGACAGTGTCGGCCGCAATCTGTTTCTCGGCGGTGTTGGCAACGATACAATACAAGGTGGTGTCGGCGCCGATACAATCAAAGGTGGCGATGGCGACGACCTCGCGGCAACGGGTGGCGGCGACGACAGCCTGCTCGGAGGCACCGGCCGCGATATGATGGACGGAGGTGCCGGCAACGACCGCCTGAACGGCGAGGACGGCAACGACACCCTGTTGGGCAGCGCCGGCAATGACAGTCTGTTCGGGGGGGCTGGCAACGACCTTCTTGATGGCGGAACCGGCAACGATACCCTGCGCGGGGGTGACGGCGATGATTGGCTCGAAGGCCGGGACGGCAACAATCTGTTCTACGGCGACAGCGGCAATGACACGCTGGTCGGTGCAAGTGGTTCCGATACGCTGGTGTTCGCCGACGCCCATACCGTTTTTACCTACTCCGCTGTTGGCGATGGCGTGCGCATCGCTGGGGCGACCGGTCAGGATCTTGCGGTCGGGATCGAGACCTTTGTCTTTGCCGACGGCGCAATTACAATGGCAGGCCTGTTGTCGGGGGCTGCGCCGACAACCATCACCGACAGCTTCGGTGCATCGGACAGCGATTCTGACCTCGTTGAATCGGACGTCACCTTTACGTTGTCCGGCACTCAGCACAATCTGTGGCTGACCGGAACAGGGAGCATCACCGGCACGGGCAACGCGTTCGACAACATCATGGTGGGAAACAGCGGGGACAACAGCCTCTTCGGGATGGAAGGCAATGATTCGCTCTTCGGTGGTCCTGGCAATGACACCCTGTATGGAAGCCTGGGTATGGACACCTTGCTCGGCGGACAAGGTGACGACTATGTCTATGGCGGACAGGGGCATGATTCTGTCCTTCTGGGCATGGGCAACGACACCATCGAGAGCGGACTGGGGAACGACACCATCCTCGCAGGACAGCAAGCCGATCTCGTGCTCGCCGGTGGAGGGGACGATTTCATCCAGGGCGGCAAGGACAACGACACCCTGCTCGGCGGTCTCGGCAACGATACGCTCGAGGGCAATCCTGGGAACGACAGCTTGGTCGGCGGCGGCGGCAGCGATGTGTTTGTCGCGACTGAGGTGCTCGGTACCGACGTTGTCGTCGATTTTTCGACCGCCGATGGCGATGTCATTCTGCTTGCACCGGGTGCGGACTACACCGTGGCCGACACGGCAGCGGGTGCGGCCATCGTGTTTTCCGGCGGGAGCATGGTGTTTTCCGGATTGAGCAGCTTGCAAGTCATGAGCGGTATCATTGCCTCAGGTTGAATCGCGCCGGGATTGTCGGCGGCTCCCACTCCTGAGAGTCTGGCCCGAAAAGAATCGAGTGATTTCAGTCCTTTGTGTTTCGATCAATGTTGCGAAGCATGACGAATGATACCGTCTGACCTATGAAATGACTTTCAGTATCCACGGGTTGTCGCAGAGGGCTTTGATGCGGCTGGTTTCGGCGACGAGAACATTCCAGTTCACACGTGAGCCGGTATTAGAGCGCCGTGCTCAAAACATGAAACAGTCCACGGCGCTCTATGACTTTGTTTATCGAGCATCTTCACGCGTCAAATCGATCCCGATTCAACGCGATCTGCTCTATTCATGAAGTCGTGCTGATCCACCCAAGAAAGATCATGTCAATTCAGCCGACAACGCCTCGGCTTGTTGGAGCACGTTCTGAACCGCCGCATCCTGCAAATCAGGCGGGTAGCCAAATCTCCGCAAGATGCGCTTGACCCGGCGGCGAATGTCGGCGCGGGCGGATTCCCGGTGCGCCCAATCCACGGTGATGTTCTTGCGGATGTCCTGCACCAGTTCGTGCGCGATGACCCGCAAGGCGGGTTCGCCCAACAGGTCGCGGGCGCTGGCGTTGTCGGCGAGCGCGTCGTAGAAGGCGATCTCCTCGTCGCTGAGGCCGCTTTCCTCGCCGCGTTCACGGGCGCTGCGGATGTCTTCCGCCAATCGGATCAGCTCTTCCAACACCTCAACGGTCGTCACGGCGTTGTTGTGATAGCGGGTGATCGCCGCTTCCAGCCGTTCGGAAAAGGCTCTGGCCTGAATGACGTTGCGCTTGCTTTGGGAATGGACCTGACCATTCAGCAGCTTGCGCAGCGCCTCCACCGCCAGGTTCTTTTTCTCCAGGTCGCGCATTTCGGCCAGAAACTCGTCGGACAGGATCGAGATGTCGGGCCGGTCCAGCCCGATGGCGGCTATGATGTCGACGATTTCGGTGGAAACCACGGCCCGGCTGACGATCTGCTGAATGGCCAGCTCGCGGTCGGCGGCGCTTCGTCCGCCGCCCGCCGTCGTCTTGCTCAAGGCGGCGCGCACCGCCTGGAAGAACCCGACCTCGTCGCGGATGTCCCGCGCCTCCTCGCTGGCCGCCGCCATGGCGAAGAGTTTCGACAGGACCAGCACGGCGTCGGCGTAATGGCGATGGGCGCGCTTCTTCTCCTCTTCGGTCTTTTTGTCCGCCGCCAGCGCCTGCTGCATGGTCAGCACCCAATCCATGGCACCCGCCATGATCGTCAAGCGAAGCTGGGGCGTCGCCGTCGGCGTCAGGGCCGCGCGGTAGTCGAAGCCGTCGGCGGACCCCGGCCGGAACAGGTCACGGACGATTTCGTACCGTTCCACCATCGCGGCGATGGCCGCGTCCCCGTCGATGCCGGTTTCGTCGCGGTCGGCCCCGGAATATTGACCCAAGGCGGCTTTGAGGTTTTGGGCGATGCCGATGTAATCCACCACCAGTCCGGCGGGCTTGTCGCGGAACACGCGGTTGACGCGGGCGATGGCCTGCATCAGCCCGTGCCCCTTCATCGGCTTGTCGATGTACATGGTGTGCATCGACGGCGCGTCGAATCCGGTCAGCCACATGTCGCGCACGATGACCAGCTTCAACGGATCCTTGGGGTCCTTGGCGCGTTTGGCCAGCAGCTCCCGCCGGGCCTTGGGGCGCTTGCCGATGTGCGCCTGCCAGGATTCGGGGTCGGAGGCCGCGCCGGTCATCACCACCTTGATCGCGCCCGCCTCGTCATCGTCGCTGTGCCAGTCGGGGCGCAGGGCCGTGATGTGCTTGTACAGCTCCACGCAGATGCGGCGGCTCATGCAGACGATCATCGCCTTGCCGTCCAGCGCGGCGAAGCGGGCCTCGGCGTGGGCGACCAGATCGGCCGCCACCAGGGCCAGGCGCTTGTCCGATCCGACCACCGCCTCCACGTTGCCGTATTTGCGGCCCAGCCGTTCTTCCTCGCCCTCGATCATGTCCTCGGTCAACTCGGCGATCTCGGCATCGATCTTCGGCTTTTCCGCCTCGGGCAGCTCGATCCGGGCCAAGCGGCTTTCGTAATAGATCGGCACCGTGGCGCCATCGGTCACGGCACGGCTGATGTCGTAAACGTCGATGTAGTCGCCGAAGATCGCCGGGGTGTTGACGTCGGTGCTTTCAATCGGCGTGCCGGTGAAACCGATGAAGGACGCCTGGGGCAGGGCGTCGCGCAGATATTTGGCGAAGCCGTGGGACAGGCTGCCGTCCTTGGTGTTGACCTTGGCCTTCAAGCCGTACTGGCTGCGGTGCGCCTCGTCGGCCATCACCACCACGTTGCGGCGGTCGGTCAGCAGCGGGTGGTCCGCCGCGCCGTCCTCCGGCTGAAATTTCTGAATGGTGGTGAAGATCACCCCACCGGACGGGCGGTTCAGCAGAGCGCGCAAATCGTCCCGGCTGTCGGCCCGCTGCGGCGTTTGGCGCAGCAAATCCTTGCACAGGCTGAAGGTGTTGAAGAGCTGTTCGTCCAGATCGTTGCGGTCGGTCAGCACCACCAGCGTCGGGTTGCCCATGGCGGGGTGCAGGATGACCTGCCCGGCGTAGAAGGCCATCAGCAGGCTCTTGCCCGACCCCTGGGTGTGCCAGACGACGCCGATGCGGCGGTCGCCCTGCGGGCCGGTGGCCGCGACGGTTTGCCCGACGGCGTGGCGCACCGCGTGGAACTGGTGATAGCCCGCGAGAATCTTGGCCAGCCCGCCGCCGGTTTCGCCAAACACGGTGAAATCCTTGATCAGGGCCAGAAAGCGGCGCGGTTCGAACGCCCCCTTCAGCAGGGTTTCCAGCTCCGCCATGCCCTTGACCACCCCGTCGCCCGCGATGGTGCGCCAGGGCATGAAGCGTTCGCGGTCGGCGGTCAGCGAGCCGATTCGGGCGGCCAGCCCGTCGGAGATCACCAGCGCCGCGTTGCTGCGGAACAGCGAGGGAATCTGCGCCTTGTAGGTCTGAAGCTGGTTGAAGGCCCCGTCGAGCGTGGCGTTCTCGTCCCCGGCGTTCTTCAGCTCGACCACCACGACCGGCAGCCCGTTGACGAACAGCACCACGTCGGGCCGCCGGTTGGCCTTCTGTTCGATGATGGTGAACTGGTTGACCGCCAACCAGTCGTTGGCCTGCGGATCGTCGAAATCAATCAGGCGGACGTGATCGCCCTTCAGCACCCCGTCATCACCATAGAACTCCACCGGGACCCCGTTGACCAGCAGACGGTGCAGGCGGCGGTTTTCCTCGATCAGCCCCGGATACTCGACCCGCCGCAATTGCCGCAGCGCCTCGGCCCGCGCCTCCTCCGGGATGGTCGGGTTGAGGCGGGCGACGGCCTGGGCCAACCGCCCGACCAGCAGGACATCGTCATAGCTGGCGCGCTCCGCCGCCGCGCTGTCCGGCGCGATGGCCGGGCCGGAGGTGATCGTGTACCCAAGCTCCGCAAGCCATGCCAGCGCCGCTTCTTCCACATGGCTTTCGGAAAACTTGGTCACAGGGCGTTCTCCGCTAAGGTTTCGGCGTCACGGACGCGGATGTCGCCGGACATCAGCTTGGGCAGCAGAAGGTCGCGGGTTTGGGCGAGGGTTTGGGATTCCTCTCCGTTTGCTCTAATCTGCTCGAACATCGGCTGAATCAATGCACCGAAGGCAGACCAAACGCCCTCGCTAGGAATAAAAACCAAATAGGATGCAAGCGCTTCAGTGCGTGCGCGTTGGCGCCCGGATGTGCCTGTCATGCTTTGAATGGCATGGGATCGAAACGCTGGGTCACGCGCCAACAAGTAAGTATAGGTTGGTGGAACTGGTGGTTTCGAGCGAAGAACGATAAATTCTGTAGACCCCCACCCTACGGCATGATGGTCAAGAGATTGAACAAATGCCGTCTTGCCATTCTCTAGGCACGGCGTAATCCGAGCAAAGAGTGTATCCCCATTCCTGAAGCGCATTCCAGACGTAAACTCACGCTCAACAGCAACATCAGGGATTGGACCGGATGTTGGCAGAGCCGCCATATCAAGGTAAGGAGCACTAATCCCCACCTTTAGTGGTTCGCGTGGATTTAGCTCAACAATATCGTCAAGTGCACCATATCGCCAGCTCTCTGGCTTTCCTTCATCATCCAGCTGATCAGGAAAGAGGGACCAGATATCATCAGCCAGATAAGGCGCGCGGCCTTCGGCTTTGGCGCGGGTCGGGCCGAAATCGACGAACCAATCCTTGAAGATCGCCCGTGCCATCCCCTCCAGCGTCTCATTCATCCGCCGGTTCAACTCGATCTTGTCGTCGAGCGACCCTAGAATTGATGCAATTGACTTCTGAATTGACAATGGTGGCACAGGTATTTTGAATGATCTTAAAGAAGACAAGGGTTGCCCAATGCCAGGTGTACCAACCTGAGAGGAGTATTTCATAATTTCACTGCGCCCAGCGCGGGAGCGGAAAAAATAATAAACAAAAATTGGGTTGGCTTTTTCCTCGTCCAATTCGATTTTCATCAAGCTTGTTGACAAGAAATAGCGAGATTGCGCATCTTGCGGTATTAGTGCAACTTCTCCGATAGATCCTCGATGCGGAAAGACAAGATCACCGGCCTTAACAACGCAGCGCGGCATCGAATCTGCAAAATCGTCGGATATAAAAACCCAATCTCCTTTCCAAGCCCGGCTGTCGGATATGTTCATTCCACGAATAACTGGAACGCCTGATTGGGTATAAGTGTCCGCTTTCATAGCGGAACCAAACGGGCCAATGGCAATCGCGCCATTCTTAGACGCGGCCAAACTGCCCAGTTCCACTTCAGCCCATTCATCCATTGAAATCAACCTCAGCAACCTTCGCCCGGATCATTGCTGTCAATTTTTCAGCCTCACCGAACTGTTGTTCCAATGCCTTCGTCACCGCCGCAAACCGTTCCGCAAACGGCACGTCATCATCCTCAACGTCCGCCGTCCAGGCGACGCGACCCAGCGGCCTTCCGCTGGGATCGTTGATGGTGGGCATCATGGGCCGCGCTCCGGCGGGGCCGTGACGGTGGGCGCGTCCGGTTGCGTCTCGTCGCGCAGATCGGCTTGGGTGAACAGCCGTGTGACCACACGGTCGATGTGATCCTTCAGCGGCGGGTGATCGATCCGGTCATAGGCGACGACATCCACCGTCAGCGCCAAATGGCTCGATTGGAACGCAGACCAAATGCGGTCACAGGTTGCCTCGTCCACCGCGCCGTAGAGAACCAGATCAACGTCGGAGTTGGGCCGGGCCGCGCCCGTTGCGCGCGACCCGAACAGGCCGACCCATGCGATCCGATCCGCATAGGGGGCCAGAACATCGCGGATGGTCCGGCGTTGCTGGTCGGTCAACCGATGGTCCGCCATCTCAGCCATGGGCGTCATCCACGCGTCTTTCCAGCATCCACAGGTGCAGGGCGTCCAGGATCGGCAGATAATCGGTCTGAATGTCGGCGATCACCCGTTCAAAGCTTTTAAAGCTGTAGGTGTGGGCCATCTTGTTGCGCGCGTCCAGGGCGCGCATCCACACGTCACCGTGTTCGATGATCTTCGCCGCAAAAGCGGCCCGAATCACCGATGCGGGTGTGATCATCTCCAGAACAACGCCTTGGCTGTCGAGATAGTCTTTCAACAGTTTCCAAGCCAGTTCCCAGGTGTATTCAAACCGCTGAACAACGCCTTCCTTTTCCAATTGCGTCAACGGGCGTTCCTGTTGCGTTTCCATAGCCTCGCGCAGCAACGAAAACGCGCGGCGGTAATTGTCGAAACGATACACCCACCGGGGGGGATCGGCGGTTGGCGTGTTGGGTGTCATGCGCTTTCCCCTCCATGGGCAATCGAGCGGAGCGCCTGCCGGATGCGCGCGTTCAACTGGTCGCCGTCCGCCATTTGGCCTTCAAGACGCTGCTGCAACGCCGCAAACCGTTCCGCGAACGGCACGTCGTCGTCCTCGACATCCGCCGCGCCGACGTAGCGGCCCGGCGTCAGCACATAATTATGCGCCTTGATCTCGTCCAGCGTCGCGGATTTGCAGAAGCCCGGCGCATCCTCATAGGTGCCCGCGTCCGCCTCTCCGCGCCACGCGTGATAGACCCCGGCGATCTTCGCCACGTCCTCGTCCGACAGTTCCCGGCGGGTGCGGTCGGCCATGAAGCCCAGCTTGCGGGCGTCGATGAACAGAAGTTCGCCGCGCCGGTCGCGGAAGCGGCCATTCGTCTTGTTGCGGGACAGGAACCACAGGCAGGCGGGAATCTGGGTGGAAAAGAACAACTGCCCCGGCAGGGCGATCATGCAATCCACCACGTCGGCCTCGACCATGGCGCGGCGGATGACGTCCTCGCCATTCTGCGCCGACGACATCGACCCGTTCGCCAGCACCACCCCCGCCGTGCCGTTGGGGGCGAGGTGGTGCAGGATGTGTTGGAGCCACGCGTAATTGGCGTTGCCGACCGGCGGCGCGCCATAGGCCCAGCGGGCATCCTCGCGCAGCCGCTCGCCGCCCCAATCCGACACGTTGAAGGGCGGGTTGGCCAGGATGAAGTCGAACTTCTTGTCGCGCCATTCGTCCTTGTGGAAGCTGCCCTCGTTGTTCCAGGCGATGCCGCTGGCGTCGATGCCGCGCACCGCCAGATTCATCTTGGCCAGCCGCCATGTGGTGTAATTGCTTTCCTGCCCATAGATGGCAAGCTGGCCGATCCGCCCGCCATGCGCCTCCAGAAACCGTTCGGTCTGCACGAACATGCCGCCGGAGCCGCAGCAGGGATCATACACCCGCCCCTCCACCCCGCGCGCCGGATCGGGGAAGGGTTCCAGCATGTCCACCAGCACCCGCACGACCGAGCGGGGCGTGTAGAACTCGCCGCCGCGCTTGCCTTCCGCGCCAGCGAAGCCGCCCAGGAAATACTCATAGACACGGCCCAGCAGGTCACGCGCCGCCCCACCCTCCACGCCAAGGGCGATGCCGGAAATCAGGTTGACCAACTCGCCCACCATCACCTTGTCGAGGGCGGGGCGGTTGTAATCCTTGGGCAGAACGCCTTTCAGCGTCGGGTTTTCCGCCTCGATCGCCGCCATCGCCTCGTCAATCAGCTTGCCGATGGTCGGCTGCGGGGCGTTGGCCTGAAGATGCGACCAGCGCGCCTCCTTCGGCACCCAGAAGATGTTTTCACCGATGTATTCGTCGCGATCCTCCGCCGCCAACGGATCTTCCCGCAGCAGGGTGTCATGGCGCGCCTCGAAGGCCAGCGAGATGTGGCGCAGGAAGATCAGGCCAAGAACGACGTGTTTGTAATCCGACGGCTCCAGATTCTTGCGGAGTTTGTCGGCGGCCAGGAACAGGTCGCGCTCCAGATCCGTCTGCTTTTCCTGGGGCGCGGTCTTTTGCGGCTTCGCGGTCTCGGGATTCTTGCGCGGACGGCCTCTTGCCATGACAGATGTCCTTCAACGAATTGGGTAGGCGCGCGGTCTCGTGGTGTCTTCGCCGGATATCGCCGCGTTCGCATCATACTGTCCAAAGATCAAGTGCGAAGGCGGCCTGACGGGCGCGCAGCCCCTTGATGTCCCTTCGTAGCCTGTCCTCTTCTCCAGCGCCACAACCGCCTTGGCCGCAGCCGGTCGCGTCGGAATCGGGATGGCGAGCTTGGACAATTCTCGTATTTGGAGCAATGGGGTTGTTGAGTCAGGCATGTGTCCTGCCGACAGTTCTTGCCCCGGTGGCGAGAGAGACGGCGGCGAGCGTCTTCGCGGCCGTGTAAGGCGTGACCAGCCACCTCTTGGCGGAAGCGCTGGCGGCTTCCGTGACATCTTCATAGGGGGGCGGAACAGGCACAGGGTCGGAAGGAGCGCCGTTGCCAGCGGGATTCATCACCGATGCCAGCATCGTATGGAAGAAGATCTGGCTCGCAAGCTCAATGGCGAACGAATCGCCGCTTAGCGACGCAACGGTCGCGTCGGCTTCAAATGAATCGTTCTGAGGGGGATGGGCGATTTTTGTCCGGCTTTGTCCGCCGACATCCGCTCCCGTTGTTCCGTATTTTTTCCATACGGCCTGCATGGATCGAGCAGGAGGGGAGCTAAGCCCTTGAAATCGGTGGAGCGGGTGAAGGGAATCGAACCCTCGTCGTAAGCTTGGGAAGCTTCTGCTCTACCATTGAGCTACACCCGCGCGCCCGGTGTTTATAGGGGAGCGTCGCGGCGGATTCAAGCGTTCCGTGCACGGAAAACACAACAGCCGACACGAACGCGGAAAATCATGTCGCGGCGGGGGCTGGGCTGGTGGTGGGCGATGGGGCGGGGGTGGGGCGGCCGGAGACGGCGCGGGCCACGCCTTGGGCGATGCTGCGTTGGCAATGATCGGCCAGGGCCTTGCGGTTGGGGAAGTCGTCGATCGTCACCGGCGGGTGGAACTCCACCTCCACCGTCATGCCCCCCAGTTGGAAGACCTGCCAGAGATGCGGGGCGAGGTCCATGTCGCCGTACCAGGCGTAGAAGGGGCGGAAGGCCACCCCCATCGGGATGCCGTCCAGGCGGGTCGGGGTGACGCTGATCGGTTGGACGGTCAGGGGCTGGTCGCCGATCCGGCGGGAGGCCACGGCGAACAGGGCCGATTTGAAAGGCAGGGTGCGGTTGCCGTCGCTCGACGTGCCTTCCGGGAACAGGATCAGGCTGTCGCCCGCCTCCAGGCGGTCGCCGATGTCGTCGCGCTGCTTGCCCACGCTCGACCGCGCCCTGCGTTCCACGAACACCGTGCGCGACAGCTTGGCGAGCAGCCCGAAGAAGGGCCAGCCCGCGACCTCCGACTTGGCGACGAAGGAAGCGGGCAGCAAGGCCCCCAGCACCGTGATGTCGAGGTAGGAGGAGTGGTTGGACACGAACAGCACCGGCCCGCTGGCCATCCGCTCGCCCCGGACCACCAGCTCCAGCCCCAGCAGGCGGGCGCACAGCCGGTGGTAGAAGATGGGCAGGCGTCGGGAGAGCGGCGAGCGCAGAGCCACCGCCAGCCCCTGGGCTGGGATCAGCAGCAAGGTCAGCAGAAGATACAGCGTCAGGCGCAGCGCGCCACGCCCCACCGATCCCAACGCGCGCGCGGTGTCGTCCGTCGTCATGCTGTGTGTCCGCCGTTCTCTGTTCACCACATCGGGGGGCGCATCGGGGAGAGGGGCCGCATCGGCGGGTGCCGATGCGCCATCAACCGGGCTGGCTGTCGCGGTTGCGCCGCTCGTAATGCTTGAAATACTTGTCGGTGATGAGGTCGGTCTTCACCACGATGCAGACGTCCGTGGTGTTGAACTGATGGTCGATCACCCCGCCGTCGCCGACAAAACCGCCCAGCCGCAGATACCCTTTGATGAGCGGCGGTAGGACGTTCAGCGCCCGGCGCGGATCGATCCGGTCCTTTTCCATCAGATTCATCGACACATAACGGTCGGGCAACGCGGTGGCGCGCAGCTCCGGCGGGGCCAGATGGTGATGATGGAGGTACGCCAGCGGTTCGGCCAGAGCCGCCGGGTCGGTGCCGGGCAGGCTGGCGCAGCCGAACATCAGGGCGATGTCATGCTGGAAGACGTAGGAGGCGATGCCCCGCCACAGCAACTGCATGCTGCCGCGCGTGCGGTAGCCGGAGTCCACGCAGGACCGCCCCAGTTCCAGAACCTCACCGGGGTAATTGGCCAGCGGGCTGATGTCGTATTCGTCGCTGGAATAGAAGCGTCCGACCTGCTCGGCGGCGGGGCGGCGGATCAGCCGGTAGGTGCCGACCACCATCTCCGGCCCGTCGCCGCGCGCGTGGTCGATCACCAGGAGATGGTCGCACAGCGCGTCGAACGGATCGAAGTCGCGCAGGCGCGCCTTCATCGCGTCGGACGGGATGGCCGCCATTTCATCGTAAAACACGCGGTAGCGCAGGGCCTGCGCCCAGTCGATTTCAGCGGCGGACTCGGCCAGCCGCACTTCCAGGGACCCCATCCGAAGATCGGAGGATTCGCCCTGGTCCACGCTCGTATCAGCCATATCGAGGATTCGCTGCTGTGGTTCGCGAGGATGTGGCGCGCCGCACGCCCCTGTCACACCGGGAGCAAGTGACCAGGCACAGGAAACGCGAGCGCGCGCACATGGACAGGCATACCACAGAGCGACGGGAGACGGTCAACCGCCATTGTCCGGTCCCGCATGGACGGGTCCCGGACGCTTGGCTCAGGCGGCCCCGCGACGGGCGCGCGTGCCCAAACCGATCTGCTTGGCCAGCGAGCTGCGCTGGCGCGCGTAGTTCGGCGCGACCATCGGATAATCGGTCGGCAGCCCCCAACGGTCGCGGTATTCTTCCGGCGACATGTTGTAGGCGGTCTTCAGATGGCGCTTCAGCATTTTCAGCTTTTTGCCGTCTTCCAGGCACACGATGTAATCGGGCGTCACCGACTTCTTGATGGGAACGGCGGGTTGCGGGCGCTCTTCCGTCACCACCGGCTCGGTGCCAACGGTGGCCAACGACTTGTAGACCTGTTCGATCAAGGTCGGGAGGTCGGACAAGGCCACTGTATTGTTCGAGACATGCGCGGCAACGATCTCTGTGGTCAGAGACAACAGCGCGTTGGAAGGGGACCCGGTGGTCATGTAAGCTTGCTCCACAGCATTCGTTCCTCTCCATATAAAGAGGTTTTCCGTAAGGTGCAATATCCATCCTTTGCTGTCAAAGAGGAAGATGTGACCGAAAAAAACTCTGCTGACTTGTTTATCGACATCACGACCCAGGTCTGTCCGTTGACCTTCGTCAAAACCAAGTTGATGGTCGAACGAATGGCGGTCGGGCAGACCCTTGAAGTCCGCCTGAACGCTGGTGAACCCTTGGAAAATGTTCCCCGTTCCTTGGCGGAACTGGGGCACAGCATTTTGTCTCTGGAACGGGAGGATGCGGTGGGGCCGACCGGCGTCCACCGCCTGCGGGTGCGCAAGAATTGACGCCTACACCCCTGGGATGGTGCGGCGCATCACCACAGCGGCCACGCTTCCGCCGGGGCGTGTGTAGTAACCGGGGCGCCGCCCGACCGGCTCGAAACCATTGGCCATGTAAAGAGTCCGCGCCGGGCTGTTGTCTTCGGCGACTTCGAGAAAAAGCGCCTCGGCACCCAGGTTTCGCGCGGTGCTCAGGATGGCCGTGACCAGACGGCGGCCGACGCCGCCGCGCCGGTCGGCGGGCAGGACGCCGATGGTCAGAATCTCCCCCTCGCCCGCCGCGACCCGGGCCAGGGCGAAGCCGACCGGCTCCTCCCCGCGCAGGGCCAGCAGGGCGAACCCCTCCGGCGGGCTGGACAGGCTGGCGATGGCGGCGGCGTCCCACGGCTCGTCGGGGAAGCACAGCGCGTGCAGGGCGGCCAGCGCCCCGGCGTGCAGCGGCCCGGCGGTTTGCAGATGAACGGCGTTGTCGGTCGTCATGCCTTGGCCTTGGGCAGGCTGACGTCGGGCGGGCGCAGATAGAAGGGATCGACCGGGCGGCCCGGTTCCCGATCCGCGCCCAGCCGGGCGACCACGGCGGCGTCCGGCACGCCGTCGCCGCTGGCCAGGGTCAGGTCGGCGCGCCCCGCCAACGCCGTCCGCAGCAGCCCGGCCCCGTCGCCCGCCAGCAGCAGCGGCCCGGTCGGCCACAGGCCACCCAGCCAGGCCGGCACGTCCGCCGGTTCCAGCATCGCGGCGTCGCCGATGGCGGAGCGGTCCGGGCCGAAAAGCTGGAGGTAGGGTTCGGCCCGGCGGCTGTCCACCGCGACCAGAACCGCGCGCCCGGCGCGCTCGTCCTCCGGCAGCCCGTGCAGGATCGCTTCAAAGCTGGTGACGCCGACCACCGGTCGGCCATGGGCCACGGCAAAGCCGCGCGCGGCCGCCAGCGCGATGCGCAGGCCGGTGAAGGCCCCCGGCCCGACCGTGACCGCGATGCGGTCCAGATCGGCGAAGGCAACCCCGGCGTCCGCCATCACCGCTTGGGCCATCGGGACCAGGGCCTCGGCCTGGCCGCGCGCCATCGGCGGGTTGCGGCGGACGGTGACGCGCCCGTCCTCCGGCCCTTCGTCCCGCCACAGCGCGGCGGAGCATCCCGACGTCGCCGTGTCCAACCCCAAAATCTTCATCGTCCCGCCTTGCCCGTGCTAGACAGCACTCTCCATCCCCTCTGTTCGCAGTCAAACGGCTTTCCAAACCATGCTGATCGAGATCGCGCCCCCGGCGTACGACGTCGAACTGGACCTTCTTTACGCCACGGCGGACAATTTGTCCGGCGCGCCGATCTACCGCAACCCGGTGTGCCTGCTGCACCCGGACGCTGCGGCCCGTCTGAAAACCGCCATCGCGCTGGCGCGCGGCATCGGTTGCCGCTTTCGCGTCTACGATGCCTTCCGCCCCGCCGAGGCGCAATGGAGGCTTTGGTATGCCTTTCCCGATCCCGCCTACATCGCCGATCCGAACCTGGGGTCCAACCACACGCGCGGCGTCGCCATCGACCTGACGCTGATTGACGCGACCGGCCAGCCGCTGGACATGGGAACCGGGTTCGACGCGATGACCGAGCGGTCCCACCACGGCCGCACCGATCTGACCCTGGAGCAGCAGCGCAACCGCGCCCTGCTGTTGGGGGTGATGAGCGCGGCGGGGTGGGATCATTACGCCACGGAATGGTGGCATTATCAGTTGCCCGACCCGGAGCGCTACCCGCTGTTGACCGACGCCGCCATCGGCGGCCGGATGATGTAACGCCATCGGCGGCCGGATGATGCAACGCCATCGGCAAAGGACGACGCCCGCGTCCTTGGCGGCAAGGTTGGCGGCAAGGCGGGTTGTTGCACGGGCGCATCGCACCCGGTTCCTTTTGCGCGGCGGTGCGGTTGTGAACTTGTTCCGGCGTTGCGGACTGTGGCACACCTCTTGCGTCGATCGGGGCTGTGCCCGATCCCGTTTCACCGTGGGCCATCATGCCGTTCCGCCGCGCCGTTCGGGTGCTTGTCACCGCCGCCTTGACCGTCTGGACCTCGCTGGTTCCGGCGTCGCGCATGGCTGTGGCGGCCGAGGGGGCGACCGGCAACAGCGCGGTCGTCTTCGCCTATGACCGTTTCGGCGAGGATCAGAATCCCTCCCTCAGCATCCGCCTCGACCAGTTCGAGGCGCATCTTGATGAGCTGACCGACGGGGATTACGAGGTTCTGCCGCTGCCCCGGATTCTGGAGGCGCTGCGGTCGGGGAAGCCCTTGCCCGACCGCGCCGTCGCCATCACCATCGACGAGGCCAGCCGGTCCGCCTACACCGAGGCGTGGCCCCGGCTGAAGGCTGCCGGGTTGCCTTTCACCCTGTTCGTCGCCACCGATGCGGTGGATCGCGGGTCGCCCGCGCACATGACCTGGGCGGAGATCCGCCAGATGGCGGCGGCGGGCGTCACCATCGGCGGTCTGGGCGGCTCCACCCAATCGCTGGTTCCCCGCACGGCGGCGGAGGTCGCGGCGGAGTTGCGCCGCATGTCCGACCGGTTCCAGGCGGAGTTGGGGCAGCGTCCCACCCTGTTCGCCTATCCGCAGGGGGAATATTCGCTGGCGGTGCGCAAAATGGTGGCCGAGCAGGGCTTTGTTGCCGCCTTCGGCCAGCAATCGGGGGTGCTGCACCCGCAAGCCGACCTGTTCGGCCTGCCGCGTTTTCTGATGAACGAGGCCTATGGCAGCGTCGACCGCTTTCAATTGGCGGCCAACGCGCTGCCGCTGCCGGTGTCGGACCTGACGCCGGACGACCCGCTGTTGACCGTCAACCCGCCGCCCTTGGGCTTCACCATCGCCGACAGCGTCGGCGACACCGCGAAGCTGGCCTGTTTTGCCGCAGGCCAGGGCCGCACCGCGCTGGAGCGGATCTTCGACGACCGGATCGAGGTGCGGATCAAGGACCCGTTCCCGCCGGGCCGCGCGCGCGTCAACTGCACGCTGCCCGCGCCGGATGGCCGGTGGCGCTGGCTGGGCATGCAGTTCCTGATTCCCGAGTGATCGTTTGAGCGTGTTCCGTGATGGGATTGCCCCGTCGCGGCGGCACCGCATCTGTGACCCGATGCCGCGCGTTTCCGGGGCAGCCCATCACTGGACCGCGCGGACCTCGACCACTTCGGGGATGTAGTGGCGCAGCATGTTCTCGATGCCGTGCTTCAGCGTGGCGGTGGAGCTGGGGCAGCCGGAGCAGGACCCCTTCATCGCCAGATAGACCACGCCCTTGTCAAAGCCCTGGAAGGTGATGTCGCCGCCGTCCTGCGCCACCGACGGGCGCACACGGGTGTCCAGCAGTTCCTTGATCTGTTCGACGATCTCGTCGTCGTCGCTGTTGGCGCTGGCGGCGTGACCGTCCCCGGCGTCGGACAGCAGAACCGGGCGGTCGGCGGTGAAATGTTCCATGATGACGCCGAGGATCGACGGCTTCAGCAGGAACCATTCCTTGGCGTCGGTCTTGGTGATGGTGACGAAATCCGCCCCCAGGAACACGCCGACCACGCCGTCGATCTCCAACAGGCGCTGGGCCAGCGGCGAGCGGGCGGCGTCCGCCGCGTTGGTGAAATCGGCGGTGCCGCGTCCGAGCACGTCACGCCCCGGCAGGAACTTGAGAGTCGCCGGGTTGGGCGTCTGCTCGGTTTGAATGAACATGGTGCTATCCTCCATCGACGCCGCACGGGACCTAGCGGCGTTCCAGAAATTTGGGCAGAATCCCCGCCGGGATCAAGCACCAGATTGGTCCGATTTCCGCATTCCCGACCCTCATGTGGTGCCGATGACCGCCGATCCGCCGCTCGATCCGCCCCTGTTCCCCGATTGCCCGCCCCATCGGCTGTTCGACAAGGGGCACGACTCCAGCGTGATTCTGAACTGGCTGCTGCAAGAGGGGCGGCAATGCACCGAGGCGGAAACGCTGGTGGACGAGTTCGGGCGGCGTTTGAACGCCCTTGGCGTGCCTCTGGCCCGCAGCGTTCTGGTGCTGCAACTGCTGCACCCGCAAATCCGTTCGATGATCCACATCTGGCGCGACGACGGTGAACCGGTGGAGACGGTGATCTCCAACCACGGCGACGAGCGGACCGAGACCTATCTGAAAAGCCCCTTCGCCACGCTGGTGGAGGATGGGGCGCAGGGGTTGCGCTTTCGCCTGGACCGGATGAGCGCGCCGTGGCCCTACCCGATCCTGGAGGATCTGGCGGCGCAGGGGATGACCGATTACGCGGCGATGGCGGTGCTGTTCGCGGGCGGGCGGCGCAACGCCATCAGCTTTGCCACCGGACGGCCCGGCGGTTTCTCGGTGGCCGATCTGGCGTTGCTCGACGCGGTGCTGCCCGCGCTGGGGGCGGTGCTGGAAACGCTGGCGCTGCGCCATCTGGCGGCGACGGTGCTCGACACCTATGTCGGGCGCAAGACCGGGGCGCGCATCCTGTCGGGTGACATCCGGCGCGGAACCGGGGCGAACGTCCGCGCCGTGCTGTGGTACTGCGATTTGCGCGGCTTCACCCCGCTGGCCGACCGTTTGCCGCGCGAGGAGTTGATCGCGTTGCTGAACGGCTATTTCGAGTCGATGGGCGACGCGGTGGAGCGGCACGGCGGCGAGATCCTGAAATTCATCGGTGACGCCATGCTGGCGATCTTTCCGCTGACGGCGACGGACGAGCGCGGGGCCGCCGCCGCGAACCGGGCGCTGGCCGCCGCCACCGACGCGCTGGCGACGATGAGCGCCCAGAACGCCGAACGCGCCGCCTGGGGCCAACCCACCCTGCGCTGCGGCGTGGCCCTGCATGTGGGGGAGGTGATGTACGGCAACATCGGGTCGACCGAGCGGCTGGACTTCACCGTCATCGGCCCGGCGGTCAATCTGGTCAGCCGGATCGAGGGGTTGTGCGGGCGGCTCGACCGCACCGTGCTGACGTCCGCCGACTTCGCCGCCCTGGTCCCGCCCGACGCCCCGCACCGGCTGGAGTGCATCGGAACCCACACGGTCAAGGGGCTGGTGGAACCGGTCGAGGTGTTCGAGCTTCAACTGCGCCCCTGGGTGGCCGCCGGGGCGACGCCCCCGATCACATGATGGCGTTCATTACGTGATGGCTTCCAACGCATCGTTGCTCAGGCCGCCGGGGACGATGGTCAGGGGGATGCGCAGGCGGGACAGGCCGCGCCCGGTGTAATAGGAGATGAGCGGTCCCGGCCCCTCCGGGTCGGTGTCGGCGGCCAGGACCAGGATGGAGATGCTCGGCTCCTCCGCGATCAGGGCCAACACCTCTTCGTGGCGTTTGCCCTCGCGGACGTAGAGCGCGGGCAGGGAGCCGGTGATGTGCACCACCTCGCGCGCCAGTTTTTGCAGCGTGCGTTCGGCCTCCTCCCGCTTTTCCTCGCGGATCAGGTTTTCCATGGCCAGCCAGTGCTGCATCTCCTCCTTCTCGATCACGGCGAGCAGGGCGACCCGCCCGCCGGATTTGCGGGCGCGCAGGCAGGCGTAGCGCAAGGCCACCTTCAGTTCGGGGCTGTCGTCCACGACGACCAGGAAGATGCGGACCGGCGGAACGGTGTCGCCCGGCGTCGTGGTGTGGCCCGTGGTTTGGCTGGTGTCGGTCATTGCGGTCTCTCCCTTTGTCTTGCCCGGTGCCCGGGCCGGTGCCCAGGGGCGTCCGTTGCTTATACGCGGCGGAAGGCGGCCCCGGCTGTCCAGCCCGCCGCCACCGCCCCCAGCACCGCCAGCACGCCGTAGGTGATCGGGCGGTGCCGCGCCATGTCGTAGACCTCGGCGCTGAAACCGATCTTGGACACCACCAGCGGTGTGGTCTGGGCGCTGACCACCTCACCGTTGCGGATCAACAGGGCTTCGACGTTGTACAGCCCGGTCGGCACGTTGGCTGGAAAATACAGGTTGGTGCGGAACAGCCGGTCGCCGAGAAAGGACACGGTCCCGGTGGTGGGGGTGTAGACCCCGGCGCGCCGCTTGTTGCGGATCAGCGCGTCGCGGAACTCCGCCTGTTCCTGGGCGTCCAAGCTTTCCTGCGGGGCGAGCGTCAGTTGCGGGACGCCGATCTGTTGGCGTTCCAGCAAGGTCTTGCTGACGATCTGGTCGAGCGGGCGGCTGGTCGCCACGCTGTAAAAGCTGGGGGCCTGGGAGAAATGGACGGTGCGGGTGTTCATCCACATGCCCAGCACCCGTTCTTTCCGGCGGACCAGGGCGGGCATCTTTGGGCCGGTGACGACGATGGCGACGTCGCCCACCCCGTCGGTGGTCCCGAACAGCACGACCTCCGTCCCGGTGAAACCGGTGGTGATGGCGATCAGGTGGCTCGACAGGTCGGCGACGAGCTGTTGCGCCCAGACGGTCGTCGCCAGCGTCACCGCCAGCACCCCGGCCAGCGCCAGCCCGGCCAATCCGCCCAGCCCCCGCGCCACCCACAAACGCCCACCCCCCAGCCGCGCCCGCATCACACCACCCCCATGGTCAGGCTGTAGACGTCCAGCGGCGGGGCGAACAGGTCCCAGGCCAGCTTCAGCGCCACGGCGACGACGATGGTGGCCAGCATCAGCCGGGCCTGTTCGCCGGGGATGCGGCTGCCGATCCGCGTGCCGAACTGCGCGCCGATCACGCCGCCGACCAGCAGCAGCAGGGCCAGCATGGCGTCCACCGTGTGGTTGGTCGCCGCCTGCAGCAGGGTGGCCGCCGCCGTGGTGAAGATGATCTGGAACAGCGAGGTTCCGGCCACCAGCCCGGCGGGCATGTTCAGCAGATAGATCATCGCCGGAACCAGCAGGAAGCCGCCGCCGATGCCCATGATCGCCACCAGAATCCCGCCGACCACCCCGATTCCCGCCGGCAGCAGGGCGGAGATGTAGAGCTTGGAGCGGTGGAACCGCATCTTGAAGGGCAGGCCGTGCAGCCATATGTGGCGGTGCAGCTTGCCGCGTTTGGCGGTGGGCGCGCGGCGGCGGATGATGGCGCGGGCGCTTTCCAGCATCATCATCCCGCCGATGGTCCCGAGAAAGAAGACATAGGACAGGCTGATGGCGATGTCGATCTGGCCCAGCCGCTGGAGCACGCCGAAGATCCACACCCCCAGCGCGGTGCCGATGACGCCGCCGATCAGCATCACCACCCCCAGCTTGACGTCCACATTGCCGCGCCGCCAATGGGCCAGCACGCCCGACACGCTGGCCGCCACCAGTTGGTTGGCCTGGGTCCCGACCGCCACCGCCGGGGGAACGCCGATGAAGATCAGCAACGGCGTCATCAGAAAGCCGCCGCCCACCCCGAACATGCCGGACAAAAAACCGACCAGCCCGCCCATGCCGAGCACGAGGAGCGCGTTGACCGACATTTCGGCGATCGGCAGATAGACTTGCATGGTGGGGTCAGCCGCCGCAGCACAGGGGCCGTCAGCTTACCCGAGCGGCCGCAGCGGCGAAAGCGTCGGGGAAGGCAACCGCAGGGCAATCGGGTGAAGGCTTGAAATTCCTCTATTAGGACATTCGTCATCCCCGCGAAGGCGGGGAACCAGAGTTTGCAGAGTGGCTCTGACGGTAAAGCCTGGATCCCCGCCTGCGCGGGGATGACCAAATTCCTTATAATGGAATACAATCTCCATGTGCGACAACCCTGGAGGCAACCGTTTGGAAACGTGCCTCGCGCCTGCCATGGATGGCCCCCCGCATGGGTCAGTGGACGGTCGGGCTTGGTTCGGCGGCGCTGGCTTGCCCGGCGCTGGCCGGGCTGCTGCTCGTTTGGCCGGTGCTGGCTTGGGTGGCGGCGGCCTGGACGGTCCCGGTGGACAGGCTGCGGGTGTAGCCGCCCTTTTCCGGGAACATGCGCTCGACCTCGCGCTTGGCCGAATCGATGTCGGACGCGTAGACCAGCAGGAGATTGGTGTAGTGCCAGGCCGGGCTGACCGGGCGTCCGGCGGCGCGCGCCGCCAGGCTGTCGAACATCACCTCGCCATGGAAGGGGCGGACGCTCGACCCCGGTTGGCCCACCGTGTGGAGGAAGGTCGGCGGGGTGCGTTCCAGCGCCGCGATCTCGCGCTTGAGCTGGTGCAGGCGGTCTTCCTGCTTGCCGGTCTGTTGCTTGACCGTTTCCACCCGCGCGTTCAGATCGTTGAAGGTTTCCTTTTCCGCCAGCCATTTGTCGTTCAGGGGAACCAGCTCCCGCCGCAACTGGTTGACGCCGATGATGCCGGTCCAGCCGCGCCGGATTCCCCAAAAGGCCAGTTGCGCCATCACCCCCAGGGCAAAGGCCGCCGGCAACATGTTGAGCAACGCATTGTACACCGCGTTGGACATGGGTCCTCCTTCTGAAACCGCCGGTTTTGGATGGCCCGGCGTCTGGCACAGCGCTTGCTGCATCCGCGTCCACACGCAGGAAGGGCAGCAAGGATCATGCCGAACGCGATCCTGAAGGACGCCTTCGCCGCAGCGGGCGGGGCCGAGGAGGTTTTGGAGGAACCGTTCCACGGGGCCGCGCTGGATCTCGGCGCGTTGCCGCCGTTGACCCGCCGCGAACGCTGGTCGCTGGCGCTGGCGCGCTTTGGCCTGTCGCGGGTGAACCCGCTGCTGCGGGACAAGCTGCGCGCGCGCCGGACGCTGGACGAATTGTCCGCCCGTTTCGGTCCGTCCGGCGGCGGGCTGGCCCACCCGACCCAATTGGCCCCCTATTTGGAGTTGCTGACCGATCTGCCCGAAGAGTTGTGGGACGAGGAAAACCGTTTGGAATCCATCATCGCCGCGCTGTTGATCGAATACCGATTCAAACACTCGGTCAAGCGTGGCCTGATGTGCTATTATTCGAAAATGGCCAAGGCAGCGTTTTCGGAAGGCCACAAGAAACAAAGGATCGTCGGGAAAATCGACAACCCGGATGAATTGTCGCAGGTGTTGTCCTCCATCCGGGAAAAATACCTGATCTTCATTCGGAACTACATCTATGCGATTGTGACGCGTGAAAATGTGCTGAAGGGGAAACCTCTCTTTCTTGATCTGCTGACCGTTGTTTTGTTTCTCAGCCGGATCGGCGATGGCGGGGTGTTGGACAAGGAGCCGGACGGGCGGCGTTTGCCCGGCCGATCCGATCTTCTGTTCATCGCCTTGCGCGATCCGGTTCTGTTGAAGGCGGCGGAAGACGGGGCGTTTCAGAAGACATTGTCCAAATCAATCAAGGAGTTTCCAGTGAGGGAGGCGGCGTGATGCTCGTGGGATCCGGCGGTGAGGACGGCGGCGGGATTGTGGCCATCGGCGTGGTCGGCGTTCTGTTGCTCGCCTGCCTGATGTGGGTTGGCGCGTCGGTGCTGCGCTCGGTCCGCCACATCGCAGGCGTGCGGCGGCGCTTTTCCGGTCTGATCAATCAGCATGCGACGTTGGAACGCGATCTGTCCACCATCCAGCAGGCGATCCGCCATGAACAGGAGACCCTGTTGAAGGCCGAAGAGGCGCTGGACGGGCGGCGGAAGGAGGTGGCGGCGGCGGAAGAGCGGCTGCGCAAGACCCGCACGACCTGCGTTAAGATCTATGAGTTGCTGCACGAGCGCTACGGCGAGAAAGACCGCCTGTGGCTGGTCGCCGATGGCGAAAACGGCGCCGCCGGACGTTGGGCGGTGGCCGCGCCCGATGAGAAGACGGCGACCGAACTGGTGCGGAAAAAGGCGGAAAAACCGGCGGTGGAGGGCAAGCTCTGACCGTCCGTTCCGGGCGCTGTCGCGGCGGCGGTTGTGTCAAAATGCAAAAAACGTCGTGTGCGAACTGCAAAATGGGACGCAAGACGCGTGTGCGCGGCGCTGGATGCGTGTGCGCGTGGCTGGGCGCGGAGGGGCCGCGTCTGAATGGGACGATGGGCAAGGGGAGGAGGAACGAGGTGGTGTCCGCGGCGGGATTCGAACCCACGGCCCCAGGATTCATACCACTTCGGCTTTCGCCGCCGCCGGTACCGGCGTTCGTGGTCTGGACTGTCCCTTCGTCCTAGGCCCGCAAAGGCCCTTAGACGCCGCCCGTCCAGTCTCTACACCTTCCCCCGTTGGGCGGGGGCTTGGCTCGGGATTGGCATGACGCGCGCACGCGCCGCAGCGTTCCCCGACTTTGAGCGGATCCACTGCGTTGTTTCCAAGCGCAGCGCCCAATTTGGTTGTTTAGGAATCCTGTGCTCTATCCTGCTGAGCTACGCGGACCTAACCTCGTTCGCCTTCTCTGTACCCTGAACCGGCCGATGGGGCAACACCCGTTGCCACGCCGCTGCGCCACCGGGGGCGGTCAATCGCTGCGATCAGTCGCTGTAACGCTCCTCCGTCCAGGGATCGGCGTGGTTGTGATAGCCGCGCACCTCCCAGAAGCCGGGATGATCGTCGGCCAACACCTCGATCCGTTTCAGCCATTTGGCGCTTTTCCAGAAATACAGCTTGGGCAGGACGATGCGGACCGGGCCGCCATGCTCCAGGCTGATCGGTTCGCCCTGCCAATGGGTGGCCAGCAACACGCCGTCCTCGGCAAAATCGGACAGGGCGACGTTGGTGGTGTAGCCGTCGAAGGAATGGAAGACGACGAAACACGCCGCCGCCTGGGGCCGGGCGAGCGCCAGCAGATCAACGGCGCTGACCCCGCGCCAGTCGTTGTCGTAGCGCGACCAGGTGGTGACGCAATGGATGTCCGACCGGGCGCTGGTCTGCGGGGCTGCCTGAAAATCGGCCCAGCGCCAGGACAGCGGCGTGTCGACCAGACCATCGACGGTCAGCGACCAGTTGCCGATGTCCAGCCGGGGGGTGATGCCGAGATCGAGCACTGGCCAATCCTCCACCAGCCGTTGACCCGGCGGCAGCCGGTCGCGGGCGGGGACGGCCTCCGCGCCGGTCAGGCCGCGCCCGTCGCGCGCCCATTGTTCCTTGGTGGCGATCAGTTTCGGGCGGATGGCCCCGTCCTGGTCCGGGGGCTGGCCAGGGGGGTGGTCTGGAGTGTCGGCGCTGGGGGCGGTCATGGTCGGGCGCGTCCTGAAGGCTGGGGCGGGAGGGGCCATCCCGCCGATCACAAACCCGATCATAAAAAGGATCCGGGCAACGGGTTGGCAAGCGGGAACGGGGGGACTACCTTCGCAGAACTCATATTATGACAGTTCCTGGTGATGGTTTGATGGATCGGTTTGCACCGCACGCCGCGCGTCGGCGCGGGTTGGCCCGCCTGGTGGCGGCGCTGGCAGTTTTCACGCTGATGTGGGTTGGGCCTGTGACCGCCGCTGCCCCGGCGGGCGGGGCGGCACCGGCCGCTCCGGTTGCCGCTCCCGCCAGCTCTGCCCCGGCGGCGGTGGCGGCCGGGGAGCCGACGATCCAGCAGCTTGAGGCCATGGTCTCCACCCTGGAGAATCCGGAGGCGCGGTCCAAGCTGGTCGAGCAGCTCCGCGCCCTGGTCGCCGCGCAAAAGGGCCTGACCCCGGCGAAACCGGCGGAGGCCGAAGCCTCGTTGCCGCAGACGCTGGGCGCGCGGGTGCTGGGCTTCCTGGCCGATCACATGGATGTGGTCAGCCGCCAACTGATCCAGGTCGGCAACCTGTTCGCCGATCTGCCCTCGGCGGTGGCCTGGGCCGACCGGCAGATGTCCGACTCCTCGGCGCGCGACCGCTGGGCGCAGATCGGCTACGAGCTGCTGCTGATTCTCGGCGTCGGCGGATCGGTGGGCTGGGCGGTGCTGTGGGCCGTGGGGCGTCCGCACCGCGCGCTGGCCGCCCGCCCGGTCCCTTCGGCGCTGATGCGGATCCCGCTGCTGCTGGGCCGCGCGCTGTTGGAATTGGTTCCGGTCGCCGCCTTTGTCGTCATCGCCTACGCCGTGCTGTCGGTGACGGAGCCGGGGACGCGGGTGCGGCTGTCGGTGCTGGCCATCATCAACGCGTCGGTCATCGTGCAGATCCTGCTGATCCTGGTCGGGCTGCTGGTGGCTCCGGGCGCGCCCAACCTGCGGCTGATCCGGGCGGGAGAGGCCGGGGCGCGCCGCGCCTATGTCTGGAGCCGCCGCCTGATCGCCGCCGCCGTCTATGGCTATTTCCTGGCCGAGGCCCTCTATGTGCTGGGGCTGCCGCTGGGGGCCTATGGCGCGCTGCTGAAGCTGCTGGGCGTGCTGATCGCCGGGATGCTGATCGTCCTGATCCTGCAAAACCGGGCGGGCGTGGCCGCCTGGATGCACGGCAACCCGCTGTCGGGCGACGGCGACCCCGACGCCACGGCGGCGCGCGAGGCCGAGGGGCAGGGGGCCGTCCTGCGCTCGGCCCGGCGGCGTTTCGCCGATGTCTGGCACGTGCTGGCCATCGCCTATGTCAGCGTGACGTTGGGCGTGTGGCTGCTGAACGTCTATGGCGGGTTCGAGTATCTGGCCCGCGCCACCGCCGTCACCATCCTGTCGGTGGTGGTCGCCCGCCTGCTGGTGACGGGGCTGAACCGGGCGCTGCGCCGGGGCCTGACCGCCAACCGCGAGTTGCGCGGCAGCCTGCCCCAACTGTACGAGCGCGCCTTCTTCTACCTGCCGATCCTGCAACGGGTGGGCAAGACCATCATCTGGCTGGTGGCGCTGGGGGTGGTTCTGGAAGGCTGGGGCATCGATTCGCAGGATTGGGTGGAAACCGCGCTGGGCCGCCGCATCATCGGCAGCGCCCTGACCATCGCCATCCTGCTGTCCGGTGCCGTGCTGGCGTGGGAGGTGGTGAGCGCGCTGATCGAGCATTTCCTGACCTCCACCGACCAGGACGGAACCCGGATCGAACGCAGCGCCCGCGTGCGCACCCTGTTGCCGCTGCTGCGCAACGCCTTCCTGATCCTGCTGGTGACGATGGTGTCGCTCATCACCCTGTCGGAGCTGGGGGTCAACATCGCCCCCCTGCTGGCCGGTGCCGGTGTGGTCGGTCTGGCCATCGGTTTCGGTTCGCAAAGTCTGGTCAAGGACATCATCACCGGCCTGTTCATCCTGTTCGAGGACACGGTGTCGGTCGGCGACTCGGTGGATGTCGGCGGCGGTCACGCCGGAACGGTGGAGGCGATCTCCATCCGCTCCATCCGGCTGCGCGACAGCGCCGGGGCGGTGCATTCCGTGCCCTTCAGCGCCGTGACCACGGTGAAGAACATGAGCAAGGATTTCTCCATCGCCCAGTTCAACGTCTCCGTTTCCAACCGCGAGGATCCCGAGCGGGTCATCGCCGCCCTGAAGCAGGTGGGGGCCGAGGTGCAGGAGGACCGCCGCCTGGGGCCGGACATCCTGACCCCGCTGGAGGTGATGGGCGTGGACAAGCTGTCGGACACCGGCATCAACATCCTGGCCCAGTTCAAGACCCGTCCGACCAAGCAATCGGCCATCATCCGCGCCTTCAACCTGCGCATGAAGAAGCGGTTCGACGAGATGGGCATCACCATGCCGACCCAGTCGATGCAATTGGTCGTCGGCCAATCCGCGCACGACCGCGCCATGGCCGAGGCGTTGAGCCAAGGTTCGTAACGAACGGGGGGCAAAGAATCGGGGCGTCAAGGAATCGGGGTGTCAGGGCGGCGGGCGTGCGGCCCGCCGTTCCGGCTCGCTCCGGTCCTGCTCCCAGGCCAACAGGGCCTGTTTCAGGGGAACGCCGTAACGGTAGCGGTGGATGACCCCGGATTTCTGCACCGCGCGGTGGCAGGGGACCAGCACGCAGACCGGGTTGCGCCCGCCCGCCGCCCCCACCGCCCGCAAGGCCGCCGGATTGCCGACCGCGTCCGCCACCGCTTCATAGGACGCCACCGCCCCCGGCGGGATGCGCATCAACGCCCGCCAGACGGCGATCTGAAAGGCGGTTCCCTTCAGCAGCAGGGGCGGCGGTGGGGCGGTGGGCGCGTCGAACAGGCGGTTGGCCAGCGGGCGGGTGGCCTGCGGATCGCAGATCCGCCGGGCGTCGGGCCAGGCGGCGGCCAGCTCGGTCAAGCCGTCGCGCCCATCCTCCGCCCGTTCGAACCCCAGCCAGCACAGGCCCCGGTCGCTGTCCGCCAGCAGGACGCGGCCAAAGGGGCTGTCGTGCCAGCCCCAGCGGATCACCAAGCCATCGCCCAGCGCGCGGGCGGCCTCCGGCGACAGGGGGGTGGTGAGGTCTGGCGGATCGCTGACCAACTCGGGCAGGCGCGACAGCGGAGGAACGGGGGCGGTTGGAAGCGGCGTCACCATCCGGCGCGCTCAACCGGCGGGCGCTGGCGGGCAGGGTGGGCGACGCCACGCCCGCAGCGCGTCGTCCAGCGCCGTGGCGAAGGCGGCGCGCTCGTCCGGCGACAGGAAGGAGCCGACGCCCACCGACCGGCCATGCGAGGACAACATGACCTCGCCCCCCGGTTCGTCGGGGTGGCTGTGGCGCACGCGCAGCCAATAGGGGTGAAAACGGGTCTGCCGGACCCGCGCCCGCGCGTCCACCCGCGTCACCATCAGGTCGGTGTCGGTCAAGCGGACCTGTTCGTATTGGTTCGCCGCGCGGGTGTTGACGCGCAGGGCCAGCCACAGGGCCAGCACGTCAACCCCGCAAAAGGGAATCACCGGCCATGCCCCCAGCGCCCAGAACACCCCGCCGATCACCAGATTGGCGACGATGACCACGGCCATCAGCGCCCGGCGGCCACCGCGCCCAAGGCTGCGGTGCGGGTGAAGGATCGCGTCGAACAACACGCGGGACGCACCGCCGTCAGGGTCGTCGCTGGGCATCGGCAGAGCATAGCGCAGAGGACGGCGCGGGAGAACGGGGAAGGGGCGAAGGTGCGCTCCGGCTGGCGGTCAGGCCGCTTCCGACACCAGGGGAACCGCACCGCCGTGCAGAACCCAGGGCATGGCGATTTCGCACCCTTCGTCCGCCCAGTCGGGCAGCACGAAGATGCGGACCTGATCGTCGGCCCCGGCGGCGATCATGGTGTCGGCCATGGTCGATGCCCATTGCCAATCGGTCAGCACGATGGCGCTGCGCAGATGGCCGCAGGATTTGGCCAGGCGCACCAGTTCCACCACCCGTTCGGGGCGGAAATTCTCCGCCTGGAAATGATCGAACTCGATCAGGCTGGTCCAGCTTCGTCCGCGCAGGGCGTTGAAATGGCCGGCGATCTCGGCGATGGCGGCGTCGCGCTGGGCGATCGACAAATCGCCCTGCATCCGCACATGCAGCCCCCATTGGGTCGGGGTGACGGAGTAAGTGCCCATGATGCTCTCTCCACCTTGTCTTTCGGCCCGCTGCGGTGCGAAACGTTGGAAAGCACGGCTCCGGTTGGATTGCCTTTGAGGATACGGGGCGAAGGACAGAATCGCGCCGGTTTCCAACAAGGACAGTCAAGGAAAGACATGCGTCAGCGGTATGAATACCAAAGTTCGTCAGAGTCCGAAAGAATGAATTGTTAAGAAAATGCGACAATTTCATTCCGATATTGAGAGGCGTTTTCCAAAATGCAAATTCCGACTCTCAAATTGCGAGGGTGATTGAATCGGTGCGCCCGCCACTCCCGTGGGCCGTGCGGGGGCCTGTCGGCGGGGCTGGCCGGACGGGCGGAAATCCGGCTATGGTGACGGTCATGAAGCCCGCATCCGTTCAGGAATTCTTCCGCCGCCTGTCCGCCGCCAACCCGGAACCCCGGAGCGAGCTGGAGTATGTCAACCCCTACACCCTGCTCGTCGCCGTCGCGCTGTCGGCGCAGGCGACCGACGTTGGGGTGAACAAGGCCACCGGCCCGCTGTTCGCCCGCGTCACCACCCCCCAGGCCATGGTCGATCTGGGGGAAGAGGGGCTGCGCGGCTGCATCAAGACCATCGGCCTGTTCAACACCAAGGCCAAGAACGTCATTCGCCTGTCGGAACTGCTGCTGGAGCGGCATGGCGGCGAGGTGCCGCAGGACCGCGACGCGCTGGAAGCCCTGCCCGGTGTCGGGCGCAAGACCGCCAACGTTGTGATGAACATCGCGTTCGGGGCCGAAACCATCGCGGTGGACACGCATATTTTCCGGGTCGGCAACCGCACCGGGATGGCCCCCGGCAAGACGCCGGACGCGGTGGAGGCCAAATTGCTGAAGGTGGTGCCAAAGCCTTACCGGCGGCACGCCCATCATTGGCTGATCCTGCACGGGCGTTATGTGTGCAAGGCCCGCAAACCCGACTGCCCGGTCTGCCCGGTGGCCGACCTGTGCGGCTTCAAGGACAAAATCCTGGCCTGACCGCCGGTGCAGGGCAATCGGGTGAAGGCTTGAAATTCCTTTAATAGGATATTTGTCATCCCCGCGAAGGCGGGGATCCAGAGTTCGCAGAGTGGATCTGACGGGAAAGCCTGGATCCCCGCCTTTGCGGGGATGACGGCAAATTCTCCGAATAGGTTTACAAACCTGCAAACGATCGCCCTGACCGCCGCTGTGGCTGCCGCTGTGGCACCCTCAAAACAGCGGATTTCGCGTCACTCCTCCGCCTCGCCGCCCAGCGACCATTCCTGAACGCGGGCGAGGTGGGCGAAGTCGGTGTAGCGCGGGGCCATCGCCGGTCGCGGGCGCGAGCGGTAGGGGGTCGCCGGATCGTCGAACCGCGCGATCAGCGCCTCCAGCCCGGCGCGCGCCTCGGCGGCCAGCGTGGCGGGGTCGCCCTTCACCGGCTTCACCTCCCCCGGCGGATCGCCGCCCGACAGCCGCCAGAAGGCCAACTCCGCCACCGGTCCGGCCCCCAGGTCGCGGAAGCCGCCCGCCTCGGCCATCGCCGCTTCCAACGGCAATTGCGGGGCGAAGCCCAGGGCGATTTCGCGGGTGGAGGGCGGGGTTCCGGTCTTGTAATCGATCACCACCAGCCCGTCCGGCCCCCGGTCGATGCGGTCGGCCTTGGCGGTCAGGGTGAAGGGGCCGCCCGGCCCGGTCAGGCTCAGGCTGCCCGTCACCTCGGTGGCCAACGTGCGCCAATGCGGGCGGCGGTCGCGCTCCAGCGTGATGAACCAGGCGGCCACCCGCTCGAATCGCGGCCACCAGAAGGCCCAGACGTCGGGATGGCTGCGCAGCAGCGGGCCGAACGCCTCGGCCCCCATCTCCAGCAGGCGCGACAGCGCGTCGGGCGGCAGCGCGTCGGGGAAGGTGCGGACGAAGCGGTCGAGCGCGGCGTGGATGATCTGGCCCCGGTCGGCGGCCCCCGGATCGGCGGCGATGGGGTCGAGCTTGCTCAGGCCCAGAACATAGCGGGCGTAGATGGTGTAGGGATCGCGCATCCAGCTTTCCACCGCCGTCACCGACAGGCGGCGTGGGCGGGCGGCCAGCGGCGGGCGCGGTTCGGGGGCGGCGATGGGCTGCACGCGGTCCGGCTCGTCCAGCCGCCGCGCCCAGGTCAGCCAGCAGCCGCCGCGCTCCTCGATGATGCCGCTGAGCGTCAGCGCCTTCAGCACGGTTTCCAGCCGCAGCAGCCAGCGCGACGGGACCGTCGGCGTGCCATCCACCCGCGCGGCGCGGGTCAACACCACCTCGGGCGCGCCGCAGGCGTGGGCGAAGTCGTGGGCCGACATGCCGACCAGCCGTTCCGGGCTGGGCAAACCGAAATCGCGGCGCATCGGGCGCGACATCCACGGATCCGCCGCCGGGCTGGGCGGCCATGTCCCTTCGTTCAACCCGCCCAGGATCGTCAGGTCGAGGTGCTGAAGCCGGGCTTCCATCGGCCCCAGGATGAACAGGCGCGGGTGCAGGCCAAAACGCGGACGCACCGCCCGCGCGCTCATCAGCGCGTCGAGCAGCGCCGGGTAATCGCCCGGCGGCAGGGCGGGAAAGCCATCGGCCGCGTCGAGCAGATCATGGACGAAGCGGGCGGCCTCCTCGCCATCCTCCTGCCGCCACAGCCGTTGCGGCCCCTCCGCCGCGTCGTCGGCGGCCAGACTTTCGGCAAAGGCGATGTGGGCGCGCAGCAGATCGGCCAGCGGCGTGTCGCCGCGCATCGCCGCCAGGAAGGGGGCGGCGCGGTCTTCGAGATCGTCGAGCCACGCGCCCAGGATCGCCGGTTGCTCCTCGTGGTCTAAGCGGCCCGCCGTGGCGAGCGCGGCGCGCACCCCGGCGAATCCCTCTGCCGGGCGGGGGCCGCGCAGGGCGATGCGTTCCAGCGCGCGGGCGGCGGCGCGGAAATCCGCCGAGTCGCGCCCGCCCGCCGCCATCGGGTGCTTGGCCAGCGCCAGCAGCGCCAGCGGGTGGACGCGACTGGCCGCCAGCTCCGCCGTCATGCGCAGATAGGTGCCGACGGCGGTGTGGGCCAAGGGTTGCCCGCCCGAATCGTTGACGGCGATGCCCCAACGCGCCAGCGCCATGGCGACCCGGCGGGCCAAATTGCGGTCCAGCGTGATCAGCGCCGCCGTCTTTTCCGGGGTTTCCAGCGCGTGGCGCATCAGCAGGGCGATGGCCTGCGCCTCCTCCTCCGACGTGGCGGCGTCGATGCGGGTCAGCCCGTCCAGCGCCTCCACCCCCATCGGCGCGGCGTCGGACTCCTCCAGATGCCGCCAGCCGTCGGTCGTCGCGGCGGGGCGCAGGGATTCGGCGATCAGGCGGGCGCGCGGACCGCGCGGTTCCGGCGCGTCGGTCCAGGGGCGCACGTCCGCCCGCGTCACCCCCAGCGCGCCGATCAGATGCGACAGCCCGTGCTGCGGGTGGGATTCGTCGGCCTCGATGGCCTGCCACACCGCGTCATCGGCGCGCTGGTCCAAGCCGGGCAGCACCACCGCCCCCTGCGGCAGCCGGGCGATGACCGACAGCAGATCGGTGGCGGCGGGGATCGAGCCGGTGGACCCGGCGGCGATCACCAGCCCGGTCGGCGGTGCTGCGCGCCACAGCGCGGCCTGCGTTTCCAGCGCCAGATTCCGGCGGCGGGCCGGGTCGCATTCGTTGGTCGCGGCGAGGATGGCGGGCCAGACCTCCGTCACGATGGTCAGGAATTTCAGCGTGGTTTGCCAATGCTCGGCGTAGTCGGCGGGGACCAGCGACTCGAGCCGGTCGAAGCCCACGCGCTCGGTCCACACCGCGTCGATCAGGCGGCCCAGATCGGCCCCCAGCCGCACCGCCTGCGCGGTGGTCGCCGCCATGCCCTCCGCCCCCAAAATCAGGCGGGCGAGCGTCATTTGCCGGTTCAGGGCCGACATGGCCCCGGGCAGGTCGAGCGGAACGCCCGGCAGTTCCTCGTCGGTCAGGCTCAGATCACCGGCGTCCAGCTCCCCCAACGGGCTGAAGCGCGGCAGCAGCATCGGCGCGCCGCCCGACCGCCGCAGAAAGGCCTGTTGCAGCGACCGGCAGGCGCGGCGGGTCGGCAGCAGCACCGTCACCGCGCTCAGGGCCAGCGGGTCGTCCCCCACCCGCGCGACGATGCCCTCGGCCAGATGATCGACGAAGGGTGCACCGGACGGGATGCTGTAAACCTTGGGCGTCGTCGTCACAGCGGTGGCCATCAATGCGCGACGACGCGCACGCCGCCGATGGCGAGCAGTTCCTCGCACTCCGTCAGCCCGTCGGGGGTGCCGATGTGGTACCACAGCCCGTCATGGGCGATGCCGTAGAGCCGCCCGGCCTGCTGCGCCCGGTCCCAAATCCGGTTGGTGGAGAACGCCCCGTCGGGCGTGTCCTGCGCGAACAGCTCCGGCTTGACGATCTGCACCCCGGCAAAGACGAAGGGGGCCAACGCGCGCTCCGCCCGCCGGGTCAGGCGGCCCAGCGGATCCATGTGGTAATCGCCCGGCCCGTCATAGCCCGCCGATTTGGTCGTCGCCATCATCAGCAGCAGCGCGTCCATCGTCTCGGGATCCCAGAAGCGGGCGAGCCGCCGCAGCGCCGGGGTCGGGCCGTCCAGCCACAGGATGTCGGCGTTCACCGTCAGGATCGGCGCGGTCCCCAGCAGCGGCAGCGCCTGTTTGATGCCGCCGCCGGTTTCCAGCGGCCTGTCTTCCGGGGAATGGACGATGGCGGGTGCCCGGCGGTCGGCCAGATGATCGACGATCATGCCGCCCAAATAGTGGTTGTTGACCACCGCCCGCTCCACCCCGGCGTCGGCCAGCCGGTCCAGCGCGTGGTCAAGCAGCGGCTTGCCCAGGATCGGGATCAAGGGCTTGGGCCGCTCCAGCGTCAGCGGGCGCATGCGCAGCCCCAGGCCGGCGGCCAGAACCATGGCGGTGGTGGGAACCGAAACAGGAAGGCTCATGTCAGGTCGTCTCCGGAACGACAAAGTCAGCGCGGGCACCGGGCGGCAGGCAGCGGTCGAACCAGTCGGCGACCGGGGCCAGTTCCGGCCGGGCCAGATGGCGGTCCAACAGCCGCCAGACGCGCGGCAGATGGGCAAGATAGGCGCGGCGGCCCTGCGCCAACGCCAGACGGACGAAGATGGCGACGATCCGGGTGTGGCGCACCGCCGCCAGAACCGCCATGGACCGGCAAAACGCCGCCGGATCCAGAGTTGGGAAGGCGGACAGATAACGGTCGGTCATCGCCGCCGCCAGCGCGTCGGGCACGTCGCGGCGGGCGTCCTCCAGCAGCGACACCAGATCATAGGCGGTCGGCCCCAGCCCGGCCCCCTGGAAGTCAATCAACCCCGCCGCCCGCACGCCGTCGCGCGGCAGCCGCATCAGGTTGTCGACGTGGTAATCCCGCAGCAGCAGCGAGCGCGGCCCGGCGCAGCCCGGCTCCAACACCGCCCGCCATGCCGTTGCGAAATCAGAACGATCCTTTTCTGACAGGGATCGTTTCAAAACCACCGGACAATAGGCGTCGGCGAACAACAGGGTCTGTTCGACAAACAGCGCCGGGTCATAGACCGGCAACCCCAGCCGTTCCCCTTCCCCGTCCGGCCAGCGCTGGTGCAGGGCGATCAGCGCGTCGGTGGCCAGGGCGTAGAGCGGTTCGGGATCCGCGCCGTCGGCCAGCAGGCGGGAAAACGTATCGGTTCCGAAATCATCCTGGATCGACAGCCCCTCCCGCTCGTCCGCCGCGCGGATGATGGGAACCGACAGGCCGATGCGGTCCAGCGCCGCGCCGATGGCGATGAAGGGGGCCAAATCCTCCGCCGGAACCGGGGTGTCGACCAGAATCAGGGTGGAACCGTCGGGCTGGGTCAACCGTTCGTACCGGCGGGCGGACGCGTCACCGGCCAAGGGCGCGCGCATGGCGTCGGTCAAGCCATGGGCCGCCAGGAAACGGGCAATCGCCGCCTCGCGTCCGGCGTTTGGCACCGGTGTGTTTGGCGGCGTTGAGCGCGTTGTGGGCGTTGCGGCCATCACAGCGTCCAGTCGGCGGCGGCCAGCCTTGCCGCCAGCGCGCCATGACCGGTCAGCACCGCCCGGCGTTCGGTCGGCCCCGCAATGGTCAGGGCCAGTTCGACCCGGTCGGCGGGCAGCAGCGGCCCCAGCCGGTCCGGCCATTCCACCAGCGCCACCGCCTCCGCCCGCGCGTCGTCCCACCCCAGCTCGATCACCTCGTCGGCGTCGGACAGGCGGTACAGGTCGAAATGCCAGAGCGGCCCGATGTCGGTGTCGTAGGTCTGCACCAGGGTGAAGGTGGGCGACGGGACTTCGGCGTCCGGAACCGTGACGCTGCGGATCAAGGCGCGGGAAAAGGCCGATTTCCCGGCCCCCAGATCGCCGCGCAACGCCACCAGATCGCCCGGACGCAGCAGCGCGCCGAGCCGGGCGGCCAGCCGCCCGGTGGCCGCCTCGTCCGGCACGATCAGGGAATGGGTAAACGGGGTGTCCTGCATGGGGCGGATACTGTGCGAAGCGCCCGCCCACCGCAACACTCAAGCGCAGCCGCAAACACGAGCGCAAACACGATCGCAAACACGATCGCGAACACGGCGGGCGGCCCTCAGCCGCCGATCCGCCGCCGCCGGGGGGCCGGGCGCAGTTCCGGTCCGCTGGACCCGCCCGCCCCCTCCGACGGGGCGGCGTGCGTCATCACCAGGCGCGGCGACTTGTTGAAATTCATCGTGATCATCAGGGTCAGCGCCCCGTTGATGATGTAGAGCATCTTGTCCGACGCCACCGGCAGGGGAATGCGCCGGTTCATGCAATGGGCAACCAACGCCGCCGCGACCTCCGTCTCCGGCAGGGTCAGGGTTTCGCGGGTGCCATCGTCGTGGATGATCACCAGCTTGGTTTCAACGTTGTCCCCGTCCTCATAGGTCACTTTGTCCACGGTCCCGGTCGGCAACGGCTCGTTCACGCGGCGGCGACGGTCGAGGATCGCCTTGACCACCTCCTGCTCGGTGAAGACCAGACAACGAAGCTCCCTCATCCACGGCCTCCAGCCCACCAGGGGGCTTTTGTCGCCTCATCGGCCCCGCGCGCCCCGCCACCTTCATTGTCCGGCAAAGCGGCGGTTCCGCACAACCAATCAATTGCGTCAAAGCACGCGGCCTTCCGCAATCGGGGGTTCCCCGGAGCGGACCGCCGCCCCGCAAGCCAAGCGCGCCAGCCTTGCGGAGTCGGTTGGGGTTGACCGCGCCGAAAAATCGGACAATGGATGACGTTTGTCGTTCCCCATCCGATGTCAAGGAAGTGGCTTTCATGTCGCAGAGTGTCCACCGCACCGATGTCGTCATCGTCGGCGCCGGTCCCGTCGGGCTGTTCGCCGTGTTTGAATGCGGCATGTTGAAAATGCGCTGCCATGTTGTGGACGCGCTCGACATGGTTGGCGGGCAGTGCACCGCGCTGTACCCGGAAAAGCCGATCTACGACATTCCCGCCCACCCGGCGATCGAAGCCGCCGCGCTGATCGACCGGCTGGCTGAACAGGCCGCCCCCTTCGCCCCCACCTATCATCTGGGCCAGCAGGTTGAAAAGCTGACCCGCACCGACGAAGGCCGCTGGCTGGTCGAAACCAACAAGGGCGTTCAGATCGACGCCCAGGCCGTCATCATCGCCGCCGGTTGCGGCGCCTTCGGCCCGAACCGCCCGCCGCTCGACGGGTTGGAGTCGTTTGAAGGCACGTCGGTCTTCTACATGGTGCGCCGCCGCCAGGATTTCGCCGGAAAGCGCGTGGTCATCGCCGGGGGCGGCGATTCGGCGGTCGATTGGGCGCTGTCGCTGGCCGACGTCGCCGAAAAGGTGTCGCTGGTCCACCGCCGCGCCAAGTTCCGCGCCGCGCCGGAAAGCGTGGCCCGGCTGGACGCGCTGGCGCGCGAAGGCAAGATCGAGATGGTCGTGCCCTACCAGCTCGCCGGGCTGGAGGGGGCCGACGGCCAATTGACCGCCGTGCGCGTCGCCACCCTGGACGGCGAGGAAAAGGCGGTTCCCGCCGACGCCATGCTCGCCTTCTTCGGCCTGTCGATGAATCTGGGTCCCATCGCCGATTGGGGCCTGAACCTGGAACGCAGCCACATCGCCGTGTCGCTGCCCGGCTGCGCCACCAGCGCCCCCGGCATCTTCGCCATCGGCGACATCGCCACCTACCCCGGCAAGCTGAAGCTGATTCTCTGCGGCTTCTCCGAAGCGGCCCAGGCCGCCCACGCCATCCACCCGATGGTCCATCCGGGCGAGGCGCTGCATTTCGAATACTCGACCTCCAAGGGCGTGCCGGGGGCCTGAACGGCGATGATGCCGACCCCAAAAGGTAATATTGACCCAATCCATTGATATTTCTATATTTCCCACTCCTCACACCGAAATTGGCGTATGGAGTGGGAAATTGTTTTTTTTCAATAATTTAACTGATATTCAGCGCAAGCTGTTTGTCGATCTTCGCCAGGTGTACGAAGCGTATCGTCTCTCCCAATCGCAAGCCGAGCACTACGCAGGTTCCATGCGATGGCGGGAGAAAAACGGAACCGACTATCTGTTCCGCAAAATCGGCTCCGCAGAAAAAGGTTTGGGCGTCCGAAGCCCGCAAACAGAAAAAATCCATGCGTCGTTTCTGGAAGGGCGCAAAAAGATCAAGGAGCGGTTGGCCGGACAGACAAAAGCTCTTGATGTCCAGGCCGCCTTGGCGAGAGCGTCCGGCCTTGGTCGTGTTCCGCGCATCGTTGCGCAAATCCTGCGCAAGCTTGATGACGCGCGGATTCTTGGGCCCATCAGGGTCGTGGGCACGAACGCTTTGTTCGCCTATGAAGCCCTCGCCGCCGTCACCGTGGCTGGCGACGCGCTGGCCACGGGAGACATTGATTTGCTGATCGACGCCCGCCGTCGGTTGCGGATGATGATCCCCGACAAGGCCGAGCGCTCCGTCGCCGGATTGGTCAAACGCATCGACCCAAGCTTTGAAATCCTTCCCGGAAATCCGTACCGGATGGCCAACAGCAACGGCTTCATGCTGGATTTGATACGCCCACAACCAAACCCGGCTTGGAGGGAAGAAGCCGGGGCGCAGCTTGCCGACGACGACCTTGTCCCATCGCCCATCGAAGGCTTGCAATGGCTGGTCAACGCCCCGCGCGTCAACGCCCTGGTGGTCGACGTGAATGGATATCCAGCGCCAATCACCGCGCCAGATCCCCGAATCTGGATGGTTCACAAGATGTGGCTGTCCGCGCGCCCGTTGCGGGATCCGGTGAAAGTGCAACGCGACGTCGCTCAAGCCCATCTGATGCGGGACCTCTTGCTGGAAAAGCTTCCGCAATTCCCGCTGGATGATGCGTTCCTCAACACCCTGCCCCATCCGCTGCGGGCGGTGTCCTCGTCGCTGCTCCCGCCGCCGCCCCTCAACGACGAGGATGACGACGTCTTTCCAACACCGAACTGGTGACGGTTTCCGGCCCAAAACAGACAGGCCGCCGGATGGGGGATCCGGCGGCCTGCGTCTGGGCGGCGGCGCTTGGGGGCTGGGGGAAGTTGGCCGCCGCTCAAGGGCTATGAGGGTGGTGTGTCTCCTCTGTTGCAATCGGTGGTACGGGGCAGGAAACCAAACTCCTGCGCGTTATTTCGCGTCGACCGGCTTGTCGCCGGGGCCGCCAAAGCGCGGGCCGCGTTCGCCATCGGGGCGCGGGCCGTGGCCCATGCCGGGGCCGCCATGCTTGCCGGGACCGCCGCCCGGACCACCGCGATGGGCCAGCAGCTGATCGGCGGTCTTTTGCTGATCGGGCGTCAACTGGGCGTACAGATCGGTCAGGGCCGGACGGATGCTTTGCACCTGTTGCAGATGGGCCTGCATCATGCTTTCCATCCGTTCCAACCGCTGCGGCAGCGCGGTCGGCATCGGCTGGTCCTTGGGCTGGTCCTTGACCTTGGCGCACAGGTCCTGCACCGGCTTCAGGCTGGCGCGGGCGGCGTCGGTGAATTTGGTCCAGGCGGCGCGCTGCTGGTCGGTGATCCGCAGCTTCTTTTCGGCGAAGGCGAGCTTGCCCGCCAGATGGGCATCCTGGTCCTCGCACATCCGGCCAAAGTGATGATCCGGCCCGCCCATGCCCGGACCGCGATCGGGTTGGGCGAAGACCGGCAGAGCCAGGCCAAGGCCCGCGATCAGCACGGCGGAGGTCAGAAGGGCGCGTTTCATGATGGGAACTCCTGAACGGGGTTGAACAGCGGTGGGAACGGCGGCGGGACCCGGTTGGGAGGGGAAGCCGTAAGGGGGCCTGCGTTCCCGATGACCCGACACTGCACCCCCGACGTTGCCGCAGCGTGTCCGCAAAACGGTCATTTGGTAACGGAGTGTAACCGCCGGTCGGCCCGTAACCGTCCGTTACACATTTCCCCTTCACCCCCGCGCGGCCCCGTCCGATCATGGCGGCATGGAACGCATTCCCCATCTTCTGGTCGTCGATGACGACCGCGAAATCCGCACCCTCGTCGCCCAGTTCCTGACCAAGCACGGCTTCCGTGTCACCGGGGCCAAGGACGGGGCGGAGATGCTGCGCACGCTGGACGGCGCCCGCGTCGACCTCATCATCCTGGACCTGATGATGCCGGGGGAGGATGGGTTGTCGCTGTGCCGCCGCCTGCGCGCCACCCCGGCCACGGCGCAAACCCCGGTCATCATGCTGACCGCGATGGGGGAGGAGACCGACCGCATCGTCGGGCTGGAGATGGGGGCCGACGATTATCTGGCCAAACCCTTCAGCCCGCGCGAGCTGCTGGCGCGGATCAAGGCGGTGCTGCGCCGCGCCGCCGCGCCACCGGTGGCCGGTGGCGGATCCGCCGGAACCGTGCTGTGCTTCGACGGCTGGTCGCTGGACGTGACCAAGCGCGAGCTGCGTTCGGCCGACGGCGTTCTGGTGCAATTGTCCGCCGGGGAATACGACCTGCTCGTCGCGTTTGCCGAACACCCGCAGCGGGTGCTGAACCGTGACCAGCTTCTCGATCTGGCGCGCGGGCGCTCGGCGGTTCCGTTCGACCGGTCGGTCGATGTCCAGGTCAGCCGCCTGCGCCGCAAGATCGAACCCGACCCGGCGGAACCGACGCTCATCAAGACGGTGCGCGGCGGCGGCTATCTCTTCACCCCCAGCGTCACGGCGGGGCGGTGAGCCATGGCCGCGCCCAACCTGTCCCCCTCGTCCCCAGCCGCCCCGGCCACGCCCATCCGCAAGCGCCTGCGCCGTCTGGCCGCCCCCGACAGCATCGCCGCCCGCATGGCGCTGACGCTGGTGCTGGCGCTGCTGCTGACCCAGGCGGTCAGCGCGCTGATCTACCTGACCGACCGCAGCGAAGGGCCGCCGATCCACGGGCCGGGCGTGCTGGTCCAGCGCGTCACCGCCATCGTCCAACTGGTGGAAAGCACCCCGCTGGCCGACCGCAACCGTTTGATCGGGGCGCTGGACGACCCGGTGTTGCGGGTGGAGTGGCGGCGCGACCGCCCGTCGAGCCGCCAGGAGGTGGGCGGCGGACGGTGGGAGGGGCTGCGACGGCATTTGCGTGAGTCGCTCGGCCCGCCCGCCCGCGCGATTGTGGTGGAGGTGGAGCGGCGCGGCCCGCCGGATGGCCCCTCCCCAGACCTGCGCCGCCCGCCGTTGGCCCCGCCGCCTTTTCCCGGCGGCGACGGCGATGACCGGCGTTGGGGGCCGCATGTGCGGCTGTCGGTGCAACTGGCCGATGGATCGTGGCTGAGCTTCTCCGGCGGCGATCCGCTCGACGGGCCGTTCCGGTTGCTGCGCTTTGCCCTGTGGATGGGCGGGGTGGTCGCGGTCATCCTGGCGCTGTCGCTTCTGGCCGCCCGCCGCTTCACCGCACCGCTGGCCGGTTTCGCCAACGCGGCCGAACGGCTGGGCGTGGGGGACGAGGCCGAACCGCTGCCCGAAACCGGGCCGCGCGAACTGCGCGCCGCCACCCGCGCCTTCAACCGGATGCAGGGGCGCTTGGCCCGCTTCGTCGCCGATCGCACCCAGACGCTGGCCGCCATCAGCCACGATCTGCGCACGCCGCTGACCCGCCTGCGCCTGCGCGCCGAGCTGGTGGACGACCCGGAGATGCAACGCCGGATGCTGGCCGACCTGGACGAGATGGAGGCGATGATCGCCGCCACCATGGCCTTTGCCCGCGACGACGCCAAGCGCGAGCCGCGCGGGCGGCTCGATCTGGCCGATCTGCTGCAAAGCCTGTGCGACGACCGCGTCGATGCCGGGCACGATGCCCGTTACGACGGCCCGGCCCACGCGGTGGCCGAAGGCCGTCCGGTGGCGTTGCGCCGCGCCTTCGCCAACCTGATGGACAACGCCATCGCCTATGGCGGCGGCTTCGTCGTCCGTCTGGCGATGGAGGACGGGCAGGCCCGCATCGTCATCGACGACGATGGCCCCGGCATCCCGGCGGACGAGTTCGAAAAGGTCTTCGCCCCCTTCTACCGGCTCGAACGCTCCCGCTCCCGCGACACCGGCGGGGTGGGGTTGGGCCTGTCCACCGCCCGCACCATCATTCGCGGCCATGGCGGCGACATCGCGCTGGACAACCGGGCGGAGGGCGGGTTGCGGGTGACGGTGACGCTGCCGCGCTGAGCCGCCGCGCTGGCTGCCCCCTTGGCGCGCCTTTCCCCGTCTACCCGCGCGCCCCGTTCACCGGGGGGCGCAGCGGCAGGACGCAGCGGACCAGCGCGCCGCGCCCGCCGTCGGCCTCCAGCCGCCCGCCATGCAGTTCGGCGACGTTGCGGGCCAGCGACAGCGCCGACACCACCGTCGCCGCCGGGGTCCCGTCACCCGTCGGTTGGGCGGCGGCGCTGACCGCCAGAATCACCCGGTCGTCGGCGCGCTGGCCGGACAGGCGGATGCGGCGGTCGGGCGGCGGGTGGCGGATGGCGGCGACCACCAGGGTGAACAGCGCCTGTTTCAGCCGCTTGGTGTCGCCCTCGACGCTGCCCAGCCGGGCTGGGGCGTGCAATTCCAGCCGCAGACCGGCGCGGCGCGCCCATTCCCGTGTCAACCCGGCCACCCCGTCCAACAGGTCGGCGACATCGACCGTGCCGCGATCCAACGTGGTGACGCCCACCCCCAGGCTGGTCAGGCCGGCGGCGTCGCCGATCAGGTCCAGCGCCCGTTTGGCGGTGTCCAGCACGCCTTGGACGCAGGCGGCCTGCGCCGGGGTCAGACCGCCGGACGCGGGCACGGTCAGGCTTTCCGCCAGCCCGACGATGCCGGTCAACGGCGTGCGCAAATGGTGGGACACGCTGGCGACGAACTCCCCCTTCAACTGGTCGGCGGCCTCAAGGGCGGCGTTGGACGCCCGCAACGCCTGCTCCAGCCGCGCGCCGTCGGTGACGTCCAGATAGCTGTTCAGCACCGCGCCGTCGGGCAGCGGCAGGGTGGAAAACTCCACGACCGACCCGTCGCTGCGCTCCGCCCGGCCCGAACGGACAGCGCGTTCCAGCGTCGCCCCGATCATCTCGTCCTTCAGCGCCTCCCAATCGGCCTCGCGGGCCTCTTCCGCCGATGGGGCATCCGACGGGGTGTCGGCCGGATCGCCCCCCGGCATTCCGTCCTCTGCCGCCCCGTCCTCTGCCACTCCGTCCTCTGTTTCCGGGGCGGCGGGGGTGGCGTGCAGCAGCGGGCGCATCCAGTCGATCACGTCGGCGATGTGCGGTTCGCCCTGCAAATCCTCGTCCGGCAGATCCCACAGCCGGGCAAAGGCCGGATTGAACAGCTTCAGGCGGCCATCGCCGCCGAAGACGGCGATGCCCTCGGCCAGATTGTCCAGCGTTTCCCGCTGCACCGCCATCAACGTGTTGTAGGAGGATTGCAGCGCCAGCGTGTTGGTCACATCCTCCAGGATGGTGATGAGACCGCCCAGCGGGTGCGGGGCCGCCATGTGGCGCAGGGTGGTCCCGTCGGGCAGGTGCAGCAGCTCTTCCACCGGCTCGATCAGATGGGTGTAGCGGGTCAGGCGCTCGCGCTTGAAGGTCTGGTAATCGGCGTATTCCGGCAGGCGGCGGCGGCTGCGCAGTTCCTCCAGCACCTCGGCGTTGGTGGGTTCGCCGCGCAACCACGCCTCCTCCAGGTTCCACAGGCGGGCGTAGGCCTGGTTGAAGAATTTCAGGCGGGTGTCGGCCCCGAAAATGGCGATGGCGCTGCCCAGCCGTTCCAACACCTCGGCGTGGGCGGCCAGATGGCGGTCGAGTTCGCCGCGCGCCTCCTCAAGCCCGGTCTGGTCCAGCGCGTGGCCGAGAAGCTGCGCCCCGCCGGGCAGCGCCACCGGCAAGGGGGCCTCGGTGATGTCCAGAATCCGGCGTTCGGTGCCGATGACCAGCGGGATCCGTTCCGACTGGGCGAAGCCGCCCGCCCGCGCCCGCGCCGCCAGCGCCCGCCCGCTCACCGGAACCAATTCGATCTGGCGGGACAGCACGGCGGCCGGATCGTCGTCCACGGCGCGGGCGTAGGCGCGGTTGCACCAGGACAGGGCGAGCGCGCCGTCGCGCAGCCACACCGGAATCGGCAGGGCGTCGAGCGCGGCGCGGGCGTCGGCCAGGGCCGCTTCGGCGGTGATGCGGGCGGCCTCCTCGGATCGCGCGGTGGCGCTGGCGCTGGTCAGCGCGCTCACATCCTCGATCCACACCACATCGCAGCGCGCCGCGCCGTCGCCGCCGCGCCGCCCGGTCAAGGCCAAGGTCCGGCCATCGGCGATCCGCAGCGCCCGACGAAAGGGTGTGCCATCCCGCCGCAAATCGGCCAACGCCCCGGCCATCCCCGGATCCTCGACGCTGTGGGCGAGCGCGTCGGGATGGTCGATTCCCAGCAGCGCCCCCGCTTCGACCGACAGGATCCCCACGCCAGCGGCGTCCCAGGCGCACCAGGGCCATGGCGCGGTGCTCAGGCGCGCGGCCAGCCGGTCGCGCTCGTCCGCCGCCACCACCGCCTGGGCGGCCACACGCCGGGCCTCCTCCTCGCGCCGCCGCTTCGCTCCGGTCCAGAACCAGCCATCCCACACCGCCACGCCCGATCCCCCTGATCCTCCGCCGATCCGGAAAGACTAGAGCAAGCCACCGCCGGGGGCCACTCACACCGCTGGGGCTGGCAGGGCAATCGGGTGAAGGCTTGAAATTCCTTTATTAGGATATTTGTCATCCCCGCGAAGGCGGGGATCCAGAGTTCGCAGAGTGGCTCTGACGGGAAAGCCTGGATCCCCGCCTTCGCGGGGATGACGGTAAATCCTTCGCGTAGGTTTATAAACCTTCAAGCGATTGCCCTGCTGGGGCTGGGGCTGGGGCTGGGACCGGTGCCGGAGACGCGGCGTCGCGGCGCAGGGCGCGGATCGCCTCCTCCACCTCGGCAAAGGCCACGGTCAGGGCGGCGGCGTGGCGCTGGGCGTCGTCCGTCCGCCCTTCGATGACCGCGCGCTCCATCGCCGTGCAGTGGGTGGCCAACCGCTTCGCCCCGGCGGTGCGCGCGGCCCCGGCGGCGGAATGGGCGGCGGCGCGGGCGTCCTCCATCTGGCCCGCCGCCAGAGCGGCCAGCGCCTGATCCAGCGTGGGGCGGGTGGTTTCCAGGAAATAATCCATCATGTCGAGCGTCCCGCCATCCAGCGACCCGAAGGTTTCCCGCAGATGGTCAAGATCCAGAATCGGGCCATCCGTCGCCGAGCCATCCATCGTCGGGCCATCCATCGTCGGGGGAGCGGACGTTGGAATCGCGGGCGTCAGAAGCGCGGGGGGCGTGGGGAGGGGGGCGGGATCCGGGGGCGCTGGCGACAACGCCGCCGCCGCGCCCGGCGGGCAAGGGGACGCGGCCGCACAGGGCGCGCCAGGGGATTCGGGTGTGCAGGGAGTGCAGGGGGCGCACGGCGCGGTCAGCCAGCGGTTCAGGGCGGAGGCCAGTTGCGTCAAGCTGACCGGCTTGGCCAGATAATCGTCCATCCCCGCCGCCGCGCAGCGCTCCCGCTCGCCCGACAGCGCGTTGGCGGTCATCGCCACGATGGGCAGACGCCGCGCGCAGCCCGCCGCCGCTTCGTCCGCGCGCACGCGGCGGGCCAGTTCGTAGCCGTCCATGCGCGGCATGTGGCAATCGGTGATGAGCAGGCGGAAGCCGCCGCGCCGCCACGCCGCCAGCGCCGCTTTCCCATCCTCGGCCAATTCGGCCTGGAAGCCCAGGCGGCGCAACTGCCGCAGAACGACCTGCTGGTTGGTCGGGTTGTCCTCCGCCACCAGGATCAGGCCGTCGCCGGTCGCCGGAGTGGGGCGGGCCGCCGCCTCCAGCGCCGCGCGGTCGGGTGGAGCCGGATAGCGCCCAGCCGACACCCCGGCGGGGAGGGCCGCCCCCACGCCGCGCCCGGTCAGCAACAAGGCCGCGTCGATCAAGGCGGACCGGTGCACGGGTTGCGTCAACCCGCCGCCCGGCGTGACCGCGCCGTTGGCCAGCGCGCCATTCGCCAGCCCGCCGGTGGCGTCGCCGACCAGCAGGCGCGGAATCGCCGGACCGCGCACACCGACCATCGGACCGATGCGCTCGGCCAGCGGGGCGGTCGTCACCAGCAGATCCAGCCCCGGACGCACCAGCCGCCCGACCGCGTCGGCCACCGACCCGGCGGACGCGACCTCGGCCCCGCTCTGGGTCAGGTAACGGGTCAGGACCGCGCGCTGCATCTCGTCGTCATCGACCACCAGCACCGACAGGCCGCGCAACGCCGCCGCCCGTTCGACCGGGGCGGCCGGAACGGTCGGCAGATCGACGGTGAACCAGAAGCTGGACCCCCGGCCCGGCACCGATTCGACGCCGATCCGTCCGCCCATCATCTCCACCAGCCGGGTGCAGATCGCCAAACCCAGCCCGGTGCCGCCGAACCGCCGGGTGGTGGAACTGTCGGCCTGGCTGAAGGGCTGGAACAGGCGGGCCTGTCCCTCCGGCCCGATGCCGATGCCGCTGTCCTCCACGACAAAGCGCAGGTGGATGCGCGGTGTTTCGTCGCTGGGCGCATCCGCCGGACGGGCGGACACCCGCAGCACCACGCGGCCCCGGTCGGTGAATTTGATGGCGTTGCCGGTCAGGTTGAACAGGATTTGCCGCAGGCGGCCCGAATCGCCGCGCACCAGCGGCGGCACCGATCCGTCGATGTCGCAGATCAGGGCCAGCGCCTTTTGGTGGGCCTGCGGGGCGAGCAGATCGGCCACCCCCTCCACCAGTTCCGCCGGTTGCAGGTCCTGCTCCTCCAGATCCAGCTTGCCGGCCTCGATCTTCGACAGGTCCAGGATGTCGTCGATGATCCGCAGCAGCGAGGTGGCGCTGTCGCGCATGGTGGTGACGAGCGTGCGCTGTTCGGCGTCCAGCGGGGTCAGCGCCGTCAGTTCCAGCATGCCCAGCACCCCGTTCATCGGCGTGCGGATCTCGTGGCTCATCGTCGCCAGGAATTCGGATTTGGAGCGGGCGGCGACCTCCGCCTGTTCCTTGGCGGCGCGCAGGGCCTCCTCCGCCCGCTTGCGCTCGGTGATGTCGTAACTCCAGGCCAGCACCGCCGGTTGCCCTTCGAAGGCGGTGCGCTGCAAGGTCTGCAAGGCCCACACCCGGCTGCCGTCGGGGCGGTCCACCGCCACCTCCACATCGCGGGCGACGACGTCGCCGTCGCTGGCGCGCCCGTCCTCCGCCATTGCCCGGTCTTGCCGGGGCAAACGGCTGGACGGCGCGCCCGGATCGGGGGCGGCCAGCCGGTGGGGGCTGCCGATGAAGGCCTCGGGTGCCACCCCGGCCAACTCCGCCGCGCGGGCGTTGGCGAACACGACCCGGCCATCGCCGCGCCCGATCGACACGCCGACCGGGCTTTGTTCCAAAATCGCGCGCAGCCGCCGTTCGCTGTCGCTGAGCGCGCTTTCGCGCGCGCTGAGCGCCCCGACGAAATAGGCCAGGGCGCGGGCCATCTCGCCGATCTCGTCGTCGCCCTGGGCGGGGACGACCACGGTGGTTCCCGTCTCATACGCCATCATCGCCGCCTGAAGCGCGCGCAACCGCCGCACCACGTTGCGGTGGATGTAGACGAAGATCGCCGCCGCCCCCAGGATCGACAGGATCGCCATGGCGATGATCGCCCGTTTGCCGTCGCCGATCACCCGTTCGAAATCGGCCGAGCGGCGGGCGATGTCGCGCTCCACCATCAGGAAATAGTCGGACACGGTGGCGACCAGCCGGTCCGACACGGTTTGATTGCGCGCCGTCGCCCCCTTGATGGCGCGCTGCAAGGCCAATTCGTTGGCGCGCGCGCCGAAGACCGGCCCGTTGGCGACGGTGGCGGCGGCCAATTCGGCCTGAAGCGGGCGCAGCGTGGCCGTGGCCTCCGGCGGCAACGCGGTCAGCGTCGCGCCCGCGCGCTCCAGCGCGGCGACGGCGTCGGCCCGCAGCCGCGCCAGCCGGGTTTCGTGATCGGCCCGCAGCGCGGCGAGCAGGATCGTCACCGTTTCCGCTGCGTCGCGCTGCCAGCGCAGCACCGTGTCGCGCTCCACCCCCGCCACGGTTTCGGCCGTGTCCGCCGCCGCGCGCAGCCGGGCCGACAGATCGGTGAGGGCAAGGGCGCGGTCGTTGAGGTCGGCGGTCTGGGCCAGTTGGGCATCGACCTGCGCGTTCAGGTTCAGCAGGTTGGCGACCAGCTCGTTCTTGCGGCGTTCCAGCTCGCTCAGGTCGGTCACGGCCTCGCCCTGGCCGCGCGACAGCAGGCGGGCCATCAGCTCTTCCAGCAGGACGATCTGGTCGCCCAGCCGGGCCATCACCGCCTCGCGCGCGGCCTGGTCCTGCACGGCGACCAGGGCCGGGGCGATGGCGGCCACCGTGCCGCTCTGCTGGGCCAATTGCGACGACGCGACCAGCCCCGGCACCTTCGCCGTGGCGATCTGCTCGAACCCGTCATGAAAGCGGGAAAACAGGGACACGGCAACGACGCTGGTCACGGCGGCCAGCCCGCCGATCACCGTCAACCCCGCCAGAATGCGAAAGGCCACGCTACGCCGGGGAACCCGCATGCCGTCCCTGCCTCCGTCCGCCCTGCCTGTGCCTATCGCCCGGCGCATTCGGTCTCGTGTCTCCTAGCATGGCCGATCCGAGGCGCGCAATTCAACCACGGCGACCGGCGCGGCGGCGCCAGGGCAATCGCTTGAAGCATCGCGCACCCGACCGGAACAAGAATCGCCACGGATTTCGCGAATTTTTTCACGGATTTCACAGAGAGCGTCTCAGAGCTTCCCTGCTTGCGATTTTGCGGCAACCCTCGTGGTGGGATGCGGGACGCGATGGGAGTCGAAAAGCCTTGTGATCCCTCATTTTGTCCGTGAAATCCGTGTCTATTCTTGTTTGCGTCTTGTTTGCGTGGTGATGATCGCTCGTTCAAGCGATTGCCGCTGGCGGCGGCCCAGCCCCTTGACAGAACGCCGCCGCTCCCGACCTGTCAGGCGTTCCATCCCGGCTCCACCTTCAGGATTCCGCATGCTTCACGCCCTGTCTCTGGCCTTCGGTCAATTGTCCGACCCGCGCACGCGCAAGGTGGTGTGGGTCGGGGTGGGGGCGGCGGCCACCGCCTATGGCCTGCTGACGGTTGCGGTGTGGTGGGCGCTGTACCACACGCCGCTGACCGGCAACGGCTGGGTCGATGGCGCGCTGGATCTGTTGGGCGGACTGGTCGTGCTGCTGCTGGCCTGGCTGCTGTTTCCCGCCACCGTCGGCACGGTGTCCAGCCTGTTCCTGGACGAGGTGGTGGACCGGGTGGAGACCCGCCATTACCCCCATCTGCCGCCGCCGCGCCGGTCGCGTTGGACGGCGGAGGTGCTGATGGCGCTGCGTTTCCTGGCGGTGGTGATCGCGGCGAATCTGCTGGCGCTGCCGCTCTACATCGCCCTGCCGGGGCTGAACATCCTGGTCTTCTACACCCTGAACGGCTATCTGCTGGGCCGCGAGTATTTCGAACTTGTGGCCAATCGGCGGATGGACTGGCGGGAGGCGCGGTTGCTGCGCCGCGCCCGCCCGTTCAAGCCGTTCGCCGCCGGGGTCGTGATCGCCTTCCTGTCCACCATCCCGCTGGTCAATCTGTTGGTTCCCGTGGTCGCCAGCGCCTTTATGGTTCATGTGTTCCAATCGATGACAGGCCCCTTGCGGCGGGTCGGATGACCGTGTTACGCCGCAAGCGGCGCGGTCGCCACCGGACGATCCGTCGGCACGCCGCCCGTTGCCGCCCGTTGACACGCGGCGATGCCGTTCAGCCCACCCGCCTTTCCTGATTGGGGATCATCGTTCATGCTGTTCGGACGCAAGACTCCGCCCGCCGCACCCAAACCCGACAGCGCCGCAGCGGCCCACGCCACCGGCCCGGCGGCCAAGCCGGACGAGGCGGCGACCACCCTGTCGCCGCTGGCCTCGCTGAACGCCACGGCGGACACGCCATCCCCAGCCTACGCGGTGCCGAGCTTTGCCCGCCCGGCCCCATCCGATTCGACGCCTTCCGTCAAGGGAACCGAGATGAACACCAGCAGCCCGAAGCCCCCGACCGCTCCGTCTCTTCCGGGTGCCGGTTTCAAGACCGACGTGCCCCGCCGCGTCGTCGATTCGACCGGCCTGACCTCGCGCCAACCCGCCCCGCTGGGGGCGGCCCCGCTGCCGCCGATGACCCCGGCTCTGCCCGACCAGCGCCGCCTGACGGTCGGCCGCGACATCTCGTTGTCGGGTGAGATCGGCTCCTGCGACGTGCTGATCGTCGAGGGCACGGTGGAAGCCAAGCTGCGCGAAGGGCGGTCCATCGAGGTCGCCAACGGCGGCCTGTTCAAGGGATCGGTCGAGATCGACGAGGCCGACATCGGCGGCCGGTTCGAAGGCGACATCGCCGTGCGTGGCCGTCTGGTCGTGCGCTCCACCGGCCGGATCAACGGTTCGGTCAAGTATGGTGAACTGACGGTCGAGCCGGGCGGCCAACTGTCGGGCAGCATCGCGCTCTACACCGAAACGCCGAAGACCGACGGCGTCTGATCGCCCCCGCGCCCGAGTCGCGGCGCGGACATCACGCGAAAGACCCCCACGCAAAAGGCCCGGCCCGGGGAAACCCGGCCGGGCCTTTTGCGTGGGGATGATTTGGGGTGGCGGTTTCAGGGGCGTGTCGGCATCAGGGGCCGGTTGGAACGCTCAGGCGGTGGTCGCGGGTGCTGACGCGCCGGGGGCTTCGACCAGGCGGACGATCACGTCCACCCGCGCGATCCGGGTCCCGTCCGGCGCGCTGGGCAGCGACCGCAGCATCAGATGGTCGGCGGGGATGTCCACCAGACGCCCGGCGTCCTCCAGAAAGAAATGATGGTGGTCGCTGGTGTTGGTGTCGAAATAGGATTTTCCCGCTTCCACCACCACCTCGCGCAGCAGACCGGCGGCGGTGAACTGGTTCAGCGTGTTGTAGACGGTGGCCAGCGACACGGCCAGATCGGCGGCGATTGCCTCACCGTGCAGCTGCTCGGCGGTGACGTGGCGGTCATGGCCTTCGAACAGCAGGCGGGCCAGCCCCAGACGCTGGCGGGTCGGGCGCAGCCCGGCACCGTTGAGACGGTCCAGAAGCTGCTTGTAGGGGCGGGTGGCGGTTGTCATCGGCGATGGCATGGGCTGTGGCCCCCCACAGAACGGGTTGGGGTTGGGCGTTGCGACGTCATGCGCCCGTTTGCGTTCGAACCATTCTAAAACCGATGGGCCGTGCGGCGCAATCACGGCGCGGCGCACGGCCCATCGGGAACAACCCTGACTCAACCCCGGCGATCAGTAGCCGGAGGCGATCCGTTCGATCAGCTGCTTCACCGTGGGGATGAACCCGTTGGCGTAGTAGGGATCGGAGGCGAAGCGGTAGGCGTTGTGACCAGCGAACATCAACTGGTTTTCGCAGTCGTCGGTGTGGCTGACCGCCTGGAGCGTCTTTTGAATGCAGAAGGAACGCGGATCGGCCTTCTTGCCGGTGGTCCCCGCCTCGTTCTGCATCCAGTTGGAGAAGCCGCAGGCCGACAGGCAGCCCATGCAATCGACCTGATCGCGCAGGATCCGTTCGGACTGCTGCGGGGTGACGAACACCAGCGTGCTGTCGGGCGTCTTCAGGCCGACGGTGAAGCCCTGGCTCAGCCAGCCTTCGGCGCGGACCTTGTCGGTGTCGGTGACGTAGACCGGGCGACCGCGCGGGCCGACCGGGAATTCCGCCGAATGCTCGCCCACCGGCTTGGGCAGATAGGCGATTTGCCGTTCCGACCGCGCCATCAGGTCGAGCAGGAACGGGTTCTTGACCGCCGACGAATAGAAGCCGGTCGGCGAGAAGCGGTTCAGGAACACGTCGCCGGGCTTCAGCTCCAGCAGGCGCTTTTTCCAGGCCGCCGAAATCGGGCTTTCCTGGGTCAGCAGCGGACGGGTGCCGTATTGGAAGGCGACCGGGCCGAGATCGGGGTTGTCGATCCAGTCTTCCCATTCCGACAGCCACCAGACGCCGCCCGCCATCACGATGGGGGTGTCGTTCAGGCCGAAGCTGTTCATCATCTGGCGCAGGGCCAGGACGCGGGGGAACGGATCCTCCGGCTTCTGCGGGTCTTCGGAGTTGGACAGGCCGTTGTGGCCACCGGCCAGCCACGGATCCTCGTACACCACGCCGCCCAGATGGTCGCGGAACTTGTTGTAGGCGCGCAGCCACAGGGCGCGGAAGGCGCGGGCCGACGACACGATGGGGTAGTAATGGACGCCGTAGCGCACGGCGATCTCGGCCACCTTGTAGGGCATGCCCGCCCCGCAGGTGACGCCGTGGATCAGGCCCTGCGCCCCGTCCAGCACGCCGTGCAGGATGTGCTCGGCCCCGCCCATTTCCCACAGGACGTTCATGTGGATGCGGCCCTGGCCGTTCGACGCCTCATGCGCCATGCGGGCCTGGGCGATGCCGCCCTGGATGCCGAAGGCGATCAGCTCGTCGTGGCGCTCGCGCCGGGTCTTGCCCTTGTAAATCTGCGGCAGAAGGTTGCCGTTCTCGTCGTAGCTGTCGGCATTGACCCCGGAAAAGGTGCCAATCCCACCGGCCGCCGCCCAGGCGCCGGAGCTTTCGCCGTTGGAGACGGCAATCCCCTTGCCACCCTCAACGAGCGGCAGAACCTCCCGACCGGACATCGGCAACGGCTTCAACGCCTTCAACGAACCCTCCAAAAACCGAACGCGCCCAATCCAGGACGCCGGATCAACAGGCGAACACCCGACGGCAAAACACCCCGCCAAAGACCGGACGGTGTCCGACAGGGTGCGCCAAGCGGTTCTATATATGAGGAATCGGCGCTTGCTTCGAGCGGATTCGAATCCCCACGCAAAAAACGTTCACGATTCCTCGCTGACGCGAACGGAAGAACCGGACAGTTCAGCGGCCATACGACCCGGCGCATCGGTAAAGACAGCGCTGACACCCCAGTCGAACAGGGTTCTGGCCCGTTCGGACTCGTTGACGGTGTAGGTCAGCACCGGCCGCCCGGTGGCGCGGTAGCGGGCGATGCTGTCCGGCGTCTGCCATTCGTGGTTGACGTTGAAGCTGGCGGCCCCGACGCGGTCGGCGATGGCGGCCCAATCCTCCGGCTCCTCCCAGATCAGATATCCGCGCGGGATCTCCGGCCACAGGCGTTGCGCCACCTCCAGGCAGGGGACCTCGAAGCTGGAAAACATCAGCGGGCGGTCGGCGGGCCACAGCGGGCGCAGCGTGTCCACCGCCACGGTGGCGGTGGCGATTTCCTGCCCCGGATAGGGCTTGATCTCCAGATTGAGGCCCAGCCCCAATTCGACGATCAGGGCGATGGCCTCTTCCAGCGTCGGCAGCGGTTCGCCCGCGAATTTCGGATCGAACCAGGTCCCGGCGTCCAGCGCGCGCAGATCGGCGGCGTCGCGCAGCGGGACCGGGCCGGTCCCGCTGGTGGTGCGGTCCAGCGTCTCGTCGTGGATGATGACCGGGCGCTGGTCGCGCGACAGCATGACGTCCAGCTCGACCCACTCCGCGCCCTGGCGGGCGGCTTCGCGGATCGAGGCGAGCGTGTTCTCCGGCGCGCTTTCCTTGGCGCCGCGATGGCCGATCAGGCGGGGAAGAGTCGACAGCATGGGTCCCACGGGAGTAAGAGCGATCCCTTTCCTAATGACGCAATCCGCCGAGGCGGGAAAGAGGAATGACGGTGGTGCGCAGCGTTTCCGATCTGGTGGCCGCCGGGCTGATGACGCCCGAGGCGGGCAAGGCGGTGGAGTCGGTGGCCGAACGCTACGCCGTGGCGATCACCCCCTATCTGCGCGACCAGTTGCAGGGGCGCGCCGCTGATGACCCCGCCGCCGACCCTTTGGCCGCGCAGTATATTCCCTCGCCCGCCGAGGCCTACACCGCGCCGGAGGAGCGCGCCGATCCCATCGGCGATGTGGCCCGCAGCCCGGTCAAGGGCATCGTCCACCGCTACCCCGACCGGGTGCTGCTGAAGCCCCTGCACGCCTGTGCGGTCTATTGTCGCTTCTGCTTCCGCCGCGAGATGGTCGGCCCCGGTGGGGAGGCGTTGAGCGGCGAGGAGCTGGACGCCGCGCTGGATTACATCCGGGGGCAGGAGTCGGTGTGGGAGGTCGTCGTCACCGGCGGCGATCCCTTCCTGTTGTCGCCGCGCCGCTTGCGCACCATCGCGCAGGCGCTGTCGGCCATGCCGCAGGTCGGCGTTCTGCGCCTGCACACCCGCATTCCCGCCGCCGACCCCGACCGCGTGACCGATGAGCTGATCGACGCCCTGCGCGCGCCCGATCTGGCGACCTGGGTGGCGGTCCACATCAACCACGCCGACGAATTGACCACGCCGGTGCGCGCCGCGCTGGCCCGGCTGGTCGACGCCGGGATTCCGCTGCTGGGCCAGACCGTGTTGCTGGCCGGGGTGAACGACAATCCGGCGGCGTTGGAGGCGCTGTTTCGCGGTCTGGTGCGGGAACGGGTCAAGCCCTATTACCTGCATCATCCCGATCTGGCCGCCGGGACCAGCCATTTCCGGGGCACGTTGGCCCAGGGGCGGGCGTTGGTCAAAAGCCTGCGCGGGCGGGTGTCGGGCCTGTGCCAGCCCACCTATGTGCTGGACATCCCCGGCGGCCACGGCAAGGCCCCCGCCGCCCCGGCCTGGATCGCGGAGACCGACGAGGACGGCGTTTACACGGTGGAGGATTTCACCGGGCGCACCCACCGCTATCGCGGTTGAGCCTCAGCGCGGCCACAGCGCCGCCGTGCCGAACAGCGGGTCGGGGTTGATGAGCGCGTTGTGGACGCCGACGACGGAGGCGAAGCCGGTCCACAGGATCAGCGGCAGCCAGATCGCGGCGATGGAGGGGGCATCCTTCACCACCAGCGCGATCGACAGGATGGTCAGCAGGAAAAAGCCGACCGTCCAGCCCGCCGCCAGAATCGGGCTGCCCAACGTGAAATAGACCGCGCTGAAGGTGGCGTAGATCACCCAGGTGACGGCCTGAAGCCCGATCAGCGCCCGCCGGTGGCGGATCGGCCGCGCCGGGTCGATCAGGCGCAGCCCGCCCCAGATCTGGAAAACATTCAGCGTGAACCACATCACCGGAAACACCCAGCCCGGCGGCTGGATCGGTGAGGGCTGGTGCCCGGCGAAGGGCTGCGCCCCACGCTCGACAAAGCCCCAGATGTTGACCACCACCCAAAAGAGCAGTGGCGGCCACCACCGTTGGCGAAGCGGAACGGTGGCGGATTGGGCGGCGGTCTGGGCGGCGGCGGTGTGCGTCGTGTCGGTCATGCTGGGGCAGATAGAGCGATGGCAAGGCAGATCAAGATCTGGCGGATCAAACCCCATCGGATCAAGCCAGGGCAATCGCTTGAATCCTCGTGTGCTCGACCAAAACAAGAGTTGCCACGGATTTCACGGATTTTCGCACGAATTTCACGGAACACGTCACAGAGCCATCCTGTTCGCGAGCTTGTTTGTGATCTGGGCGCAAACCTCGTGACGGGATGCGTGAGGCGATTGGGATGGAAAATCCGTGCAATCCATCCTTTTATCCGTGGAATCCGTGTCCATTCTTGCTTGCCTGACGAGGATCGCTCGATCAAGCCCGCGCACCCATTCTCACTCGCTGGACGACAGGATCTTCGTGTTGGCCTCGGCCAGTTCGATGGCTTCGGTCAGCAGGCCCAGGATGCGGATGTTGTGGGTCAGGATGCGGGCGATTTCCGGGCGGGGGTCGGCGGCGTAGCCCTGCATCCGCTCGATCACGTCGGCGCGCACGGTCTTCAAAATCTGTTCGGTGGTGGAGCCGCCGGGGTTGGCGGCGGAGCGCAGCAGGACGGTCATGGCGGTTCCCTCCCCTGTGGACGGGCGGGATCACGCGCACAGCGTGGCCCCATGCCCTTGCCAACAAGGTGGACCGATGGGCGGGCGGGATCAAGGCGATCCCGCGCCCGCTTTGGGATGAACGGTTACGCCCGCGTCCGCAGATAGGGCGTCAGCCGCCATTCGGTGTGCTTGATGAGGCGGGCGGCCAGGAAGTTCAGCAGCAGATAGATGGCCCCGGCCAGGATGAAGATCTCGAACACGGCGTAGGTCTGCGAGATGATCTTGCGCGACACGCCGGTGATCTCCAGCATGGTGATGGTGCTGGCGAGCGAGCTGGCCTTGACCATCAGGATCATTTCGTTGCCATAGGCGGGCAGCATCTGGCGGATCGCCATCGGCAGCACGATGCGGCGGAAGGCCAGGACCCGCGACATGCCGCAGGCCCGCGCCGCCTCCACCTGCCCGACCGGGACCGACAGGATCGCCCCGCGCAGGATCTCGCTGGTGTAGGCCCCGGTGTTCAGCGTCAGGGCCAGGATGGCGCACCACATCGGTTCGCGCAGCATCGGCCACAGGACGCTGTCGCGCACCGACTCGAACTGCCCCAGCCCGTAATAGATCAAAAAGATCTGGACCAGCAGCGGCGTGCCGCGAAAGACGAAGACGTACCCGGCGGTCAGCGTTTCCGCCACCCGGTTGCCCGACAGGCGCAGCAGCGCGGTGGCAAAGGCCACCCCGGCCCCGAACAGCAGCGAGGCGAAGACCAGCGTCAGCGTCAGCGGCAGCGCCCCCAGCAGGCGGGGCAGGCTGTCCCACATCAATTCCCAATCCATGGGTCAGGCCCTCCGCACGCCGCGATTCGCCCGCCGTTCCGCCCGCTCGAACGCCGCCGTCGACACGGTGGTCAGCAGCAGATAGAGGACGGCGGCGGTGCTGTAGAACAGGAAGGGTTGCCGGGTGGAGCCGGAGGCGACGTGCGCCACCCGCATGATCTCGGCCAGCGCGGTGACGGAAATCAGCGCGGTGTCCTTCAGCGTCAATTGCCAGACGTTGCCCAACCCCGGCAGGGCGTAGCGCATGGTCTGCGGGACCAGGACGCGGCGCAGGATCAGCCAGCGGCTCATCCCGCAGGCGCGCGCCGCCTCGATCTGGCCGACCGGAACGGCCTGGACCGCGCCGCGAATGACCTCGGTCGAATAGGCCCCGGAAATCAGGCCGACCGCCACCACGCCGATGGAAAAGGCGTCGATCTCAATGTAGCCCTCGTACCCGAAGATCCCGGCCACCGCCATGATCGCCCCGCTGCCGCCGAAGAACAGCAGATAGATGACCAGCAGTTCGGGAACGCCGCGCACGATGGTGGTGTAGACCTCGGCGATGCCGTTCAGGATCAGGCTGTGGCTGAGCTTGGCCGCCGCCCCCGCCGAACCGAACAGGATGCCCAGGGTGAAGGAGGACACGGACACGGCGATGGTCATCGCCAACCCGCTCAAAAGCTGTCCGCCCCAGCCATTCGGGCCAAATGAAAGAAGTTCCAGCATGGGCCGCTCAAGATAGGACGTGCGGGCAGAAAGGGACGGCCCTTCCCCCACGGGCGCGGGGGAAGGGCCGGTTTCCTCACTTGATGGCGATGTCGTAGCCGAAATGCTTGGTGCTCAACTTGGTGACGGTCCCGTCCTTGGTGGCGTCGGCGATCGCCTTGTTGAACTTGTCCTTCAGGTCCTTGTCGGCCTTGCGCAGGCCGACGCCGACGCCGTCGCCCAGCACGCCGCGCGAGAAGGCCGGGCCGAACAGGGCCATGCCCTTGGCCGCGTCGGCTTCCAGAACGGCGCTGACCGCCGACCGGTCGCCGAAGATGGCGTCCACGCGACCGGCGGCCATGTCGATGCCCGCGTTGTCGAGCTTGTCATAGGTGCGGACCGCCACCGACGGCAGCAGCTTTTCCATGAAGTTGGCCTGGATGGTCGAGGTCTGGACGCCGACCGTCTTGCCCTTCAGTACGTCACCCAGCTTGGCGACCGCCGCCTTGTTCTCCGGCGTGTCCTTGGTCAGATCGACGCGCTCGGCCCCGAACTTGGCGGCGGCCAGCGGCGAGGTCTTGGGAATGCCGAACATCGACGGCTCGGTCCCATAGGCGTTGGAGAACTCGATCACCTTCTTGCGTTCGGCGGTGATCGACATGGCGGCCATGATGGCGTCGTACTTGCCCTGCTGGAGTGCGGGGATGATGCCGTCCCAATCCTGGGCGACGACCTCGCATTCGGCCCCCATGCGCTTGCACAGATCCTGGGCGAGGTCGATTTCAAAGCCGATCAGCTTGCCCGACGGATCGGTGGCGTTCCACGGGGCGTAGGCTCCTTCGGTGGCGATGCGGATTTTCTTCCAATCCTTGGCGTCGGCCGAACCGCCAGCCACCGCCATCAGGGCGCCCAGCGCCAAAGCCGCAACGATCTTCTTCACGGTTACTCTCCTCTGTTCAGCATCGCCCTTGTTGCATCGGGCCTGGTTGGTTCAAACGGGTCTGGTTTCTTCGCTGTGACCCGGGGCGGCGGACGCTGCCCCATAGGACAAGCCTGACCATTTCATCGGAAGTTTCAAGAGAAACCGGTTGTGGCGAAACCGGTTTTCAGGCGGCCCCGGACAGGTGGCGGGCCAGGAATTGGCGGACCCGGTCGGAGTCGGGGTTGGTCAGCACCTTGTCGGGCGATCCTTCCTCTTCGATGCGGCCCTGGTGCAGGAACACCACCTTGGACGCCACCTCGCGGGCGAAGCCCATCTCGTGCGTCACCAGGATCATGGTGTTGCCCTCGTCCGCCAATTGGCGGATGACGCGCAGCACCTCGCCCACCAGTTCGGGGTCGAGCGCGGAGGTCGGCTCGTCGAACAGCATGACCTTGGGCTGCATCGCCAGCGCGCGCGCGATGGCGGCGCGCTGCTGCTGCCCGCCGGACAGTTGCACGGGGTAGGAATCGGCCTTGGCCAGGATGCCGACTTTGTCCAGCAGCATGCGGGCGCGGTCGATGGCCTCGGCCTTCGGCACGCCCAGCACATGGACCGGGGCCTCGATGACGTTCTCCAGGATCGTCATGTGGGTCCACAGGTTGAAGCTCTGGAACACCATGCCCAACCGGGTGCGGATGCGCTCCACCTGCCGGGCGTCGGCGGGAACGGTGGACCGGCCGTTGCGAATCTTCTTCAGCCCGATGGTCTCGCCGCCGATGGTCACGCGGCCCTCGTCGGGGATCTCCAGCATGTTGATGCAGCGGAGCAGGGTGCTTTTTCCCGACCCGGACGAGCCGATCATGGTGATGACGTCGCCCACCCGCGCGGTCAGCGACACGCCCTTCAGGACTTCCAACTCGCCAAACCGTTTGTGGAGATCCTCGACGACGACGGCGGCGGGGGCGGTGTCACTGACAGGCGGGTGTCGATGCATGCGGGAAACCGGATCGGTTGTGGTGTTACCAATGCAATACAGGCTAGACCGGGGCGCATGGGTTCCGCAACGCGGATTTCACAGTTTTCCCGACCCTTACCACAGAAACAGCACGATCAGTTGCGGGGCCAGGATGCGCAGGAACATCACCAGCGGGTAAACGGTGGCGTAGGCGAGCGACGGCGCTTCCGACGGCGACAGCGCGTTGGCGAAGGCGAGTGCCGGCGGATCGGTCATCCCACCGGCCAGCAGGCCGCAGACGGTCAGGTAATTCAGCCCGAACAGCGCGCGCGCGGCCAGCCCGACGATCAGCAACGGAAGCAGGGTGATCGCCGCCCCGCAGGCGATCCACAGCGCGCCGTCGCCGTGCAGCAGCGTGTCGAGGAAACGGTCGCCGGACAGGAAGCCGACCACCGCCAGGAACAGCACGATCCCGATTTCGCGCAGGGCCAGATTGGCCGCCGGGGGCATGAACCACACCAGCGGCCCGGCGTGGCCCAGCCGCGCCAGCGCGATGGCCACCACCAGCGGCCCACCGGCAAGGCCCAGCTTCAGCGGGGCGGGCATCCCCGGCACATAGACGGGAATCGACCCCAGCAGCACGCCCAGCGCGATGCCGATGAAGACCGGGATGAAATCCACCTGTTGCAGGCGGCGCGGCGCGTTGCCGACCAGATGGGCGACGCGTTGCAGATCGTCGGGCTTGCCGATGGCGGTGACGATGTCGCCGAATTGCAGGGACAGCGACGGCGACGGGACCAGTTCCACCCCCGCCCGGTTCACCCGGCTGACCACCACGTCATAGGCGTCGGCGAGGTTGAGCTGACCGATGGTCTTGCCCAACACCGCGTTGGCGGTCACGACCAGCCGGTCCCACCGCACATCGGTCCCCTTGGTGGTCAACGGCACGTCGGACACGTCGCCCAGAAAGGCGCGGAGCTGTTCCAGCTTCGGGCGCGGACCGACCAGATGGAAGACGTCGCCCGGCTGGATCGCGGTGTCCGGGTGCGGCACGCACAGCCGCCCGCCGCGCATCATCCGCGACGCGACGATGCCCAGATCGCCGAACAGGTGAATGTCGCGCAGGGCGCTGCCGAACACCGTCGGGTTGCGCACCGCCACGTCCAGCGTGTCGATGACCGTCACCTCCGCCCGGCGGCGGTCGTCGAAGAGTTTGGCCTCGGCCACCGGATCCAGGCGGAACACCGCGCGCACCGTCATCATGGCGATCAGGATGCCGACGATGCCGAAGGGGTAGGCGATGGCGTAGCCGAGGCTCGGCGTTTCCAGCGCGGCGGCGGGTGCCCCGACCTCCGCCAGAATCTGTTGCGCCGCGCCGAGCGAGGGCGTGTTGGTCACGGCCCCCGACAGCAGCCCCAGCACGGCGGGCAGGGGCAGCCCAAGCCCCTTGTGCAGGATCACCGCCACCATGACACCCCCCGCCACCAGCGCCACCGCCAGCAGGTTGAGCGTCAACCCCGACCGTTTCAGCGCGGCGAAGAAGCCCGGCCCGACCTGGACCCCGATGGTGTAGACGAACAGGATCAGGCCGAATTCCCGCAGGAAATGCAGGACGTGGGTGTCGAGCTTCACCCCCAGCGACGCGGCGATCTGGCCACCCGCCAGCCCGGCGAACAGCACCCCGCCGATGCCCAGCCCCACCCCCTTGATCTTGATCTGCCCCAGCGCCAGACCGGCGGCGGCGATCAGGCTGAGGGTCAGCATGATCCGCGCGATGTCGGGCAGACCGTTGAACAGCGACAACAGGGTGGGCATGCGGACTCCGTCGAAACCTGGATCGAAATTGGCCAGAAACCTGAAACCGGACATGGGCGGGGAAACGGGCGGGGAAGCGCCCATCATCGCGGCCATCCTGCGCAGGCCATCGGTGGAAGTCCTTGATTCAGAACAATGCCCCAAAAAAATCACACAGGCGTTCCCGCCGCCCCATGTCATCCAAATTTTGCCACTTTCTTGGATTACCTATGAAGCCAACCAAACGGCAGCCGTCCGCTGCATTATTAGGCGTCCCCCCTAACGCCACCCGCAACGGACAGGCCGCCGGACGACCGAGCAGTCACCAGTCAGACCCCGACTGGACGCGCGGCCATCGTGAGAACCCCCTCGCGGTGGCCGTTTCTTTTTTCCGGTCGCGGCTTCGGCCTGTGCTATAGCAGCGGCGCTCCGCTCCTCCCGCCCACTGCGCACCGACCCGACCGCCATGCCCGATTTCGCTGGATTCGCGCTGACCTGCCTGCGCGGCGACCGTCTGGTGTTCACCGGCCTGGATTTCCATTTGGCCCCCGGCGGGGCGCTGGTGCTGCTCGGCCCCAACGGCAGCGGCAAATCCAGCCTGCTGCGGGTGATGGGCGGCCTGCTCAAACCCTTTCGTGGCGAGTTGCGGTGGGGCGGCGCGCGGGTGTCCGACGATCCCGACGCCCACCGCGCCAACGTCCAGTATGTTGGCCATCTCGACGCGGTGAAGCCGGTGTTGAGCGCGGCGGAAAACCTCGCCTTCTGGGCGGCGATGGCCGGGGCCGCCGATCCGATGGCGCGCGCGCGCCAGGCGCTGGACCGGCTGGGGGTTCCCCACATCGCCGACGTGCCGGGCCGCTGCCTGTCCGCAGGGCAGAAGCGCCGCTTGAATCTCGCCCGCCTGCTGGCGGCTCCGGCTCCGCTGTGGCTGCTGGACGAACCGACCGTCGCGCTCGACCGCGCCGCCATCGCCCTGTTCGAAGGGATGATCGCCGATCACCGGGCGGCGGGCGGCATGGTGGCGCTGTCCACCCACACCGACATCGCGACACCGGGCGGGACCGACCTGCACCTGGACCGTTTTGCCCCTGGTTCCGGTCACGACGACGACGATTTTTTGGATGAGGACGGGGAGGAGAACGCGCCATGACCCGTTTTCTGCGTCTGGTGGGCCGCGATCTGCGGCTGGCGTTGCGCCAGGGATCGGACGCCACCATCGCCGTGATGTTCTTCGTGCTGTGCGTGGTGCTGTTCCCCTTTGGCGTCGGGCCGGAGCCGAACATCCTTGCCCGCATCGCCGCCGGGGTGATCTGGGTCGCGGCCCTGCTGGCGTCCTTGCTGTCGCTGGAGCGGCTGTTCCAGACCGATTACGAGGATGGCTCGTTGGAGTTGCTCTCCCTCACCGCCCTGCCGCTGGAGGCGGTGGTGCTGGCCAAGACGCTGGCCCATTGGCTGGTGACGGGCGTTCCGCTGATCGCCGCCGCCCCGTTGCTGGCGGTGTTGCTGAACATGGACGCGGCGGGCTTTGGCGTTCTGGTGCTGACCTTGGCGATCGGCACGCCGATCCTCAGCCTGATCGGGGCGATCGGGGCGGCGCTGACTTTGGGGGCGCGGCGCGGCGGGGTGCTGCTGTCGCTGCTGATCCTGCCGCTCTACATCCCCGTGTTGATTTTCGGCGCCGGGGCCATCGACGCCGCCATCAACAACCTGACCCCGCGCCCGCACCTGCTGCTGCTGGCCGGAATCTTCGCCGCCGCCCTGCCGCTCGCCCCCTGGGCCGGCGCCGCCGCCTTGCGGCAGGCGGTGGAGTGAGGCCGCAAGCGCTTTTCTGACTCAGGATTTCGGCGGGGTCAGCGCTTTTGCGCGCCGTGCCAAACCCGCAGGATCTCCACCGTCTCGCCCCTGATGCGATAGACGATGACGTAGGGTCGGATCGCGGTCAGTTCCCGCGTGCCGGGGCTGCGACCGGGGCGGCCCCGTTCGGGCAGATGCTCCAACCGATCACAGGCTGACAGCAGTTGAACCGCGATCCGCGAGGCCGCCGCCGGGTTTCGCTCGCCGATGTAGGATCGAATCGCAATCAAGTCATTCAGGGCGGCTTGGGTGACGGTCACACGCAAGGCGGTCACACCTGCGGCGGGTCAGGCGCGGGGTGGCGGCAATTCGTTGCCGCTTCCCCAAGACAGCAGCCAGCGGCGCACATCGTCATACGGCACGGTGCGGCCCGCGTCGGCGTCGGCGATGCCCTCCTGAACCGCGACTCCGAACGCCACCGTTTCCGCCGCATCGGCGGTGGGCTGTGGCGGTCGTGTGGCCGCTTCGCTTGGCTTGCGCGGATCCATTGTCACGCTTTCCCGTACAGGTGGTTCGGGATCACCCTATCACGGATTCCACGTTTGGCCCCAGCACGGCAATCAAGGTTACGGCAATCAAGGTTACGGCAATCAAGGCAGGGCAATCGCTTGAAGCGTCGTGCGACCGGCCAGAACAAGGGTTGCCACGGATTTCACGGATTTTTCCACGGATTTCGCGGAACCTGTCTCAGAAGCATCCGCTTGCGATCAACCC
>JAIXPD010000064.1 GCA_027486405.1 Azospirillum sp.
CGATCTTGGTGTGCACCTCATGACGGGATGCGGAATGCAATTGGGGCGAAAATCCGTGAAATCCCTCATTTTTGTCCGTGAAATCCGTGTCCATTCTTGCCTGCGTGACGATGATCGCTTGTTCAAGCGATTGCGTTTCTATTTCACACAAAAGATTGACCTTTTGGGGTGAGACGGTGGACGATGGGGCGGTTGTTGATCGTTCGGTCAACGATCCATCCTCCCCCTCCGTCCGTTCTGGAGAGTTCCCCGCATGACGAGTCTGCCCGCCCGGTTCCGCCTGTCCGGCCCGGTGATGCTGTCCGCTGTCGTTGCGCTGTGCGTTGGTCTGGCTGGCCCGGTCGGGGCGCAGACGGCGGCGGCCCCGCCGTCGGTGCGGTACGACATCGGGTATGACATTTTCCACCCGGTGCGGGCGCTGAATGGCATGGTCGCCAGCGAACACCGGCTGGCCACCGAAGTCGGTCTGGCGATCCTGAAGCGCGGCGGCAACGCGGTGGACGCGGCGGTGGGCGTCGGCTTCGCGCTGGCCGTGGTGCTGCCCAACGCGGGCAACGTCGGCGGCGGCGGCTTCATGATGCTGCACGAGGCCAAGAGCGGGCGCGACGTCGCCATCGATTTCCGCGAAATGGCCCCGGCGCGCGCCAGTCGCGACATGTATCTCGACGCGCAGGGCAAGGTGGTCGCCGACCGCTCGCTCTACACCCACCTCGCCGTCGGGGTGCCGGGGACGGTGGCCGGTCTGGCCCACGCGCTGGCCCGGCACGGGACCTTGCCCCTGGCCGAGGTGCTGGCCCCGGCGATCCGGCTGGCCCGCGAGGGGTTCGAGGTGTCGCCGCAACTGGCCGGGCTGCTGGAGGCCGAAGACGATCACCTCGCCAAATGGGAAGCCAGCCGCGCCATCTTCTTCAAGGGCGACCGCCCGTTGCGCGCCGGGGAACGGCTGGTGCAAACCGATCTGGCCAATTCGCTGGAATTGATCGCCAAGGACGGCCCCAAAGCCTTCTATGAGGGGGACATCGCCGGGAAGATCGCGGCGGAGATGGCCCGTGACGGCGGCCTCATCACGCTGGAGGATCTGAAGGGGTACACGGTGGTGGACCGCGAGCCGGTCAGCGGGACCTATCGCGGCTACACCGTGAAGTCGATGCCGCCGCCCAGTTCCGGCGGGACCCACATCATCCAGCTTTTGAACATCCTGGAACGCTACCCGTTGAAGGAAAACGGGTCGGGCAGCGCCCAGAACATCCACCTGATGGCGGAAGCCATGAAATTCGCCTACGCCGACCGCGCCGAATATCTGGGCGACCCCGATTTCACCAAGGTCCCGGTCAAGGGCCTGACCGCGCGCCGCTACGCCGACGAGCTGGCGGCGAAGATCGACCCCGACAGGGCCACCCCGGCCAAGACGATCAAGCCCGGCCAGCCGCAGCCCTACGAAAGCGACCAGACCACCCATTTCTCGGTCGCCGATTCCCAGGGCAACGTCGTCGGCGTCACCTACACCCTGAATCTCAATTTCGGCAGCGGCATCGTGGCGGCGGGGACCGGCATCCTGTTGAACAACGAGATGGATGATTTCTCGGCCAAGCCCGGCGTGCCCAACGCCTTTGGGCTGGTGGGGGGCGAGGCCAACGCCGTCCAGGCCTTCAAACGCCCGCTGAGTTCGATGTCGCCGACCATCGTGCTGAAGGACGGCAAGCCCTGGCTGGTCACGGGCAGCCCCGGCGGCAGCCGCATCATCACCACGACGCTGGAAACCATCCTGGATCACATCGATTTCGGCATGAATCCGGCGGAAGCGACGGCGGTCCCGCGCGTTCACCACCAATGGACCCCGGACGAATTGCGGGTGGAGCGCGGCATCAGCCCCGACACCATCCGCTTGCTGGAGCAGAAGGGGCACAAGGTGGTGGTCAAGCAGACCATGGGCCGCACCCAGACCATTCAGATCCGGCCCGACGGCCTGTTCCTGGGCGCGTCCGATCCCCGCAACCCGGATGGCCTGACGCTTGGCTATTGATTGGGGAGCGATGGATCGGGTTTTCCATTCGCAACACGGATTGTTTGTGGGCAAAGACGTTGGTGTTTTTGCCCGCAACTTCCCGTTTTTGATGGTGGCGCGGCCACCTTCAACACGCAAAAGTCTGTTTCGGGGGCAGAAGAAGCCACGGGGGGCAACGACTTTTTGCGAATCGCGCAACGGAACTGTTGGCGCGGGACGGATGGTCGGCTAGCTTTCTAAAGAGCAAACCGGAGCACGCATCGTGGAACACGCTTTGGCCGAAAAAAACCGCGAATGGACGTATCTGCGCATGGGCAAGGCCCCCGCCTCTGTCCGGGTCGCTGATTTCGAACGCGAGGGAAAGCGCATCGTCGCCTTCCTGGAGCAGACCGACATTGCCAAACGCGCGGGTGCTCCGCTCAACGCCGTCAACGAATGGCCGAACATCGCCCAAACCTACGCCGACGAGCAGGGCATCCCCCTGAGCGACGCCTATTGGTACGAGGTCAACCCGCGCCGTTTCGCCAACGGCCGCCCGAACGTGTCGGAGTATCTGCCCGGTCGCAACGAGTGGCGGTTTGAAACCAGCATCCCGCTGGCCCGTGCCATCGTCGAACAGTTGGGCTATGACCCCGACAGCCTGCCGTTGGACATCTGATCCGTCATTGTTCGATCCGTCATCCGGGCGGGCGGGGCACCAAGCCGCGCCCCCCGCACCCCAGCGGGTGTCGTGACCTTTTCGCGTCCCCCCTGTTTCGCGCTGGGAAACCGGTGTAAACTGTCGGGCTGATGATGATCGCGCTTGTGCGGTCGGGAGAGGAACGATGAAGGCGCTGTTGCGGTCCATGGGGCTTGGTGCGGTGGGAGTCGCGGCGCTGTTGGCGCTGGCACCGGGCGACGCTGCGGCGCGCGGATCGGTCACGGTCGACATCGGCGTCGGTGGCTATTATCCGGCCTATCCGTCGTACCACCATCATCATCGTCACAATTATTACTACCCGCCGCCGCCGGTCGTGGTCTATCCCGCCCCGCCGGTGGTGGTGTATGAGCCGCCGCCGCGCGTCGTCTACGCCCCGGCCCCAACCCGTTTGCGCAACGACGCCCAATGCCGTGAGTATCAGAGCACGGTGATGGTCGGTGGGCGTCCCCAATCCAGCTATGGAACCGCCTGCCTGCAACCCGATGGAACCTGGCGCATCGTCGATTGAGTCGCCTTTGGGTGGTTTGATCGCGCCCACACGGAAAAGCGGATGAACAGCAGGCCCTGGCGGTGGCGTGCATTCGCGCCGCCACCAGGATGGTTGCGCCACGGTCATATGTGCAGATAGGCGCTCTGCACGTCGTCGGCCTGTTTCAGCGCGTCGCTGCTGCCGCTCCACACGGTGCGGCCCTTTTCAATGACCGCGCAGGTATCGGCCAGCCGCAGCACCGCCGACAGGTTCTTGTCCACCAGCAGGATGGACAGCCCCTCCCGTTTCAGGATGTCGAGCACCGCCCAGATTTCGCCCCGGATCACCGGGGCCAACCCCTCCGTCGCCTCGTCCAGGATCAGCAGGCGGGGGTTGGTCATCAGCGCCCGGCCGATGGCGAGCATCTGCTGTTCGCCGCCCGACAGGCGGTTGCCCAGATTGCGGCGGCGTTCCTTCAGCCGGGGGAACAGGTCCCACACCGCTTCCAGCGTCCAGCGCGCCGGTCCGTCGCCGGGCGCGGCGGCGGTGGCGACAAGGTTTTCCTCCACCGTCAGGGTGGGGAAAATCTGGCGGCCTTCCGGGACCAGCCCCACCCCCAGCCGCGCCACGCGGTGGGAGGGCAGGCGGCTGGTGTCCCGGCCATCCAGCGTGACGGCCCCGCCCCAGCGCGGGATCAGCCCCATCAGGGCGGCGATGGTGGTGGTCTTGCCCATGCCGTTCCGGCCCAGCAGGGCCAGAACCTGCCCGGCCTGGATGGACAGCGACACGTCGAACAGAACCTGGCTTTGGCCGTAACCGGCGGTGAGATGATCGATGTTCAGCATCACGCCAACGCGTCCTCTCCAAGATAGGCGGTGCGGACCTCCGGGTGGCTGCGGATCTCGTCCACCGTGCCGGTGACGATGACGCGGCCATAGACCAGGACGGAAATGCGGTCGGCCAGCGCGAACACGGCCTGCATGTCGTGTTCCACCAGCAGGATGCCGTAGCGGCGGCGCAGGTCGCGCAGGATGCCGACCAGCCGCTCGGTTTCCTCCGGCCCGGCCCCGGCCAGCGGTTCGTCCAGCAGCAGCAGGCGGGGGTTCATCGCGATGGCGATGGCCAGCTCAAGCTGGCGCTTTTCCCCGTGCGACAGGGCACCGGCGGGGGTGTTGGCCACCCGCCCCAGCCCGACGGTGTCCAGCGCGGCGCGGGCCTCGTCGTTCAGCGCCGTTTCGCCGCTGACCGGGCGCAGGAAGCGGAAGGACGACCCGCCGCGCGCCTGCACCGCCAACGCCACATTGTCCAGCGCGGTGAAGCCGGGCACGACGCTGGTGATCTGGAAGCTGCGCGCCAGCCCCAGCCGGGCGCGGCGTTCAAAGGGCAGGGCGGTCACGTCGCGCCCGACAAAGCGGATGGTCCCGCGATCCGGGCGCAGGGTTCCGCTGATCTGGTGGATGAGCGTGGTCTTGCCCGCCCCGTTGGGGCCGATGATCGCGTGGATCTCCCCCGGTCGGACGGTCAGCGACAGGTCGGAGGTGACGGCCAGCGCGCCGAAGCTCTTGCACAGCCCGTTCAACTCCAGCAAGGGTTCGTCAGGCATTGGCGTTTCTCCGGGTCCAGGGAAGCAGGCGCAGGGCGGCGCGGGTGCGCGGGATCACGCCGATCAGGCCGCCGTGCAGGAACAGAACCGACAGCACCAGCAGCGGCCCGAACACCAGCCGCCAATAGACCAGCAGGTGCGACAGCCATTCCTCCAGCAGGACGATCGTCAGCGCGCCCAGGATCGCCCCGCTCAACGGACCGACCCCGCCCAGGATGACCATGAACATCAGCTCGCCCGACCGGGTCCAGGACAGCAGGGCGGGGGAGACGAACTCCGACGCGTTGGCCAGCAAGGCCCCGGCCAGACCGCTGACCGCCCCGGCCAGCGTGTAGGCGACCAGCCGGTAGGGGTAGGGCTGGAACCCCACCGCCTGCGCCCGTTGCGGGTTTTCCTTCGCCGCGCGCAACACCCGGCCGAAGCGGCTGGCCAGCAGCAGCGAACAGCCCAGCCACACCAGCGCCAGCAGGGCCAGGCACAGGAAATGGAAGGTCAAGCGGCTGTCCAGAATCCGCGTTCCCAGCCATTCGGTGCGGGCGTACAGCGTGTACCCATCGTCACCCCCCAGGCTGGAGAAGGAGGAGGCGGTGAAAAAGGCCATCTGGCCAAAGGCCAAGGTGATCATGATGAAATGCACGCCGCTGGTGCGCAGCGACACCGCCCCGGTGACAAAGGCGAAAAGGGCCGCCGCCGCGATGGCCGCCGGGAAGACGATCACCCCCTCGCTGACGCCCGCCGCGTCGAAGGCGACGACGGTGTAGGCCCCCACCCCCATCATCGCGGCGTGGCCCAAACTGACCAGCCCGGCCCCGCCGATCAACAGCGACAGGCTGACCGCCGCCATCCCCAGGATCATCGCGCGGGCCAGCAGGCTGAGGGCGAAACCGTCGCCAAAACCCAGGAAGGGGGCCGCCGCCAGCGCCAGCAGGGCGGCCAGCGGCAGGCTGTGCGAACGAAGTTGACCGCTCATGCGCGCGCCCCCGGAAACAGCCCCGCCGGGCGGAAGAAGAGAATGCCCGCCATCGCGATGTAGACGAGCATGGAGGCCAGCGCCGCCCCGGTCTGCCGCGCGGCGGACGGATCCAGCACCAGCCGCAGCGCGTCCGGCAGCATGGCCCGCCCGATGGTGTCGAGCAGCCCGACCAGCAGCGCGGCGATGAAGGCCCCCCGGATCGACCCGACGCCGCCGATCACGATGACGACGAAGCACAGGATCAACACGGTGTCGCCCATGCCCGGGGCCACCGGAAAGATCGGGCTGGCCAGCGCCCCGGCGAATCCCGCCAGCATCGCGCCAAAGGCGAAAACGACGGTGAACAGGCGGCGGATGTCCACCCCCAGCGCGGCCACCATCGCCGGATGGGTCGCCCCCGCCCGCACCAGCATCCCCGCCCGCGTCCGTTCCACCAGAAACCACAGCAGCAGCGGGACCACCACGCCGACGCCGATGATGATGAGCCGGTAGGTGGGGTAGAGCAGACCGCTGACGATCTCCACCCCGCCCAGCGGCCCGCCGGTCAGGGCCATCGGCTCCAGCACGGTTTGCGGGGCGCTGCCCCACAGCGCGCGCGTCGCCTCCTCCACCGTCAGGATGACGCCGAAGGTGGCGAGCACCTGACTCAGGTGGTCGCGGCGGTAGAGGTGACGGAACACCAGCCATTCCAGCGCCAGACCGACCAGCAGCGCCACCGGCAACGCCAGCAGCGCGCCCAGCCAGAAGCTGCCGGTCCACACCCCCAGCGTGGCGGCGACATAGGCCCCCAGCATGTATTGGACCCCATGGGCCAGATTGATGAGATCCATGACGCCGAACACCAGACTGAGTCCGGCCGCCACCAGAAACAACAGCACCCCGAATTGCAGGCCGTTGAGCGCCTGCACGAGCAGCATCGACATGGCAAAGCCCCCTTGTCCGTCCGTCGGCGCGTCACCCCATCCGGCAGGCGGCGGCGTAGCTGTCGGTGTCGGCGGTCAGCACCTTGCGCACGGTTTCGGTCTGGAACTTGCCGTCCGCCCGCTTGGCGACCTTGCACAGCCAAAAATCCTGAATTGGGAAATGGTTGGTCCCCAGCCGCAGCGGTCCGCGCACCGATGGGAACTCCCCGCTTTCCAGCGCGGCGCGCAGGGCGGGCTTGTTGGCGACGTCGCCCTTGGTCTTGCGGATCGCCGCGTCCAGCATGTGGGCGGCGTCGTAGGCGTGTGCGGCGAAGTTCGAGGGGACGTAGCCGTAGGCGGCCTCGAACTCCTGCACGAAACGGCGGCTGTGCGGGTTGTCGATGTTGGGTGCCCAGGTCGCGGCGGTGAAGAAATCGACCGCCGCGTCGCCCTGCGCGGGCAGGGTCGATTCATCGACGGTGAAGGTGGACAGGAAGGGGATGCCCGCCAACCCGGCCTGCCGGTATTGCCGCACCAGATTGACGCCCAGCGCGCCGGGCATGAAGGTGAAAATGGCGTCGGGCTTGGCGGCGGCGATCTTGGTGATTTCGGTCGAGAAATCAAGCTGGCTCAGGGGGACATAGATTTCGTCCACCACCTCGCCCTTGTAGCGGCTGCGGAACCCGGCCACCGCGTCCTTGCCCGCCTGGTAATTCGGGACCAGCACGAAGACCCGCTTGTACCCGGCGTCTTGGGCCGCCTGCCCCATCGCCGCGTGCGGCTGGTCGTTCTGATAGGCGCTGCTGAACAGGAAGGGGTTGCACCCCTTGCCCGCCACGGTGGACGGCCCGGCGTTGGCGGTGATGAGGAAGGTGTTGCTTTCCGTCACCGGGCGGACGATGGCCTGCAGCATGTTGCTGAAGACGACACCGACCACCGCGTCCACCTTGTCGCGCTCCAGCGCCGCGCGCACCTTCGACACGGCGACGTCGGGTTTCAGCTCGTCGTCGATGACCAGCGTTTCCACCGCGCGACCGCCCAACTGGTTGCCCAGGCGCGACACCCCGGCGAGCCAACCGTCGCGCAGATGGGTGCCGAGTGCCGCCCCCGGACCCGACAGGGTGGCGACAAAGGCGATTTTCACCGCCGGACTTTGCGCCCGCAGGATCGACGGGGTGAACCCAAAACCACCAGCGGCAACGGTGGCGGCGGTCGTGGTCAGAAAGCGGCGGCGGTTGATCGGGTGACGGTTCATCGTGATTGTCCCTGTGTTCGGATGTGTTTGGGTCACACGCCCCCCGCCCGGCTTTGGCGTCCGTGTCTCTGGCGGCGCACCGGTTGTGTGGGGGGCGTTTCGGCGGTGGGTTTCAACCGGTCCGGCGCGGGGCCGGGGAACGGTCAGCGCGCCGGTTGGGCCGGTTGGAGTTGGCCCGTCTGAAGTGGGGCGGGCGGGTTGGGGCGGCTGGGCAGGCGCTGCACCGGGATGGCGGTGTCGGCCCAGGCGTCGGGGTCCGGCGCGCGGCCATCCTCCATCATCTTGCGCAGCACCCGCAGGTCGCGGGCGGCGTTGACCGCCACGGCCCCCACCGCGCGCCCATCGTCGTCCAGCATCAGCCAACAGCCGCTTCCGGTTTCCGGTGCGCCACGGGGCAGGGCACGGGTCTCCTGACCGGGCAGCCCCAGCATCTGGATGTTGATCCCGTATTGATCGGACCAGAACCACGGAACCTCGGCGTAGATCGCCGTTCCGCCCAAGGCCGCCTTGGCGGCGACGATGGCCTGATTTTGGGCGTTGGCCCAGGACTCCAGGCGCAGGTTCGCCCCGGCAAAGCCGTTGGGGTGGCGGGCGACGTCCCCGGCGGCGAACACGCGCGGGTCGGAGGTGCGGCCCTGCGCGTCCACGATGATGCCGTCGTCGAGATCCAGCCCCATGGCGGCGGCCAAGCCGACCTCCGGCTCGATGCCGATGCCGACCAGGGCAAGGTCGGCCTCCACCGGTTCGCCGTTTGTCAGGCTCGCGGTGACGCCGATCGCCGTGGCGGCCAGGGCGGACACCCCGACACCCGTCACCACCCGCACCCCGTGGGATTCGTGCAGCGCCCGCAGCCAATCGGACACGACCGGCGGCATGGTCCGGGCGCACAGGCGTGGTGCGGCTTCCACCACCGTCACCGCCAGCCCCAATTTGCGGGCGGTCGCGGCCACCTCCAGCCCGATCCAGCCGCCGCCCAGCACCAACAGCCGTTCGGCCCCGCCCAGCGCGGCCCGCAGCCGTTCGGAATCGGCCAGGCTGCGCAGGGTGTGGATGCGCTCGGACGCGGTGGCGTCCAGGCCGGGGATGCGCCGCACCCGCCCGCCGGTGGCGAGAAACAGCGTGTCGTAGGTCACGGTCCGCCCGTCGGCGGTGGTGACGAGGCGGCGCTCCCGGTCCACCGACACCACCGGATGGCCCAGCCAGCATTCGATCCCGGCGCTGGCGGCCAGATCGGCCCCCAACAGGGTGATGGCCTCGACGCTGCCGGTTCCTTGCAGGAACTCCTTGGACAGGGCGGGGCGTTCGTAGGGCCAGCGCGGTTCGTCACCGATCAGCACCAGCCGCCCGGCGAAGCCCTCCGCCCGCAGGGTGCGCGCGATCCAGGCGGCGGCCTGCCCACCGCCGATCACCACATGGGTGTGGGTGGGGGTGTGGGTGGGGTCCGGGAGTTCGCTTTCCATGATCCGCCTCAGCCCCCCAGCGCGACTTCAACGCGGTCGCCGACCACCCGCACGGGGTAGCTGCGCACCGCTTCGGTGATGGGGGCGGAGCGGGGCGCGCCGTTGCGGATGTCGATCAACCCCTGGTGCAGCGGGCATTCGACGCAGCCGTTTTCGACGAAGCCGTCGGACAGCCGCGCCGCCCCGTGGGAACAGAGATCGTGCAGGGCGAAGAATTCGCCCTCCTGCCGGAACAGGGCGACCGGCACACCGGCGATGCAAAGCGCCATCACCTCGTCATCGCCCAGGGCGTCGGTGGCGGTAGCGTCGTGCCATTCGGCCATGGTTGGAGACTCCTTGTGGATCAGATCGGGGGATCAGATCGGGTAGGCCAGCAGGGTTTGCACCCGGCTGGTGTCGTAGACGCAGCGCTTGGACTTGAAACGCAGCCCGTCCGGCGTGCGGACGACGTGGTCGAGATAGCGCCCGGCCTGGAACACCGAGGATTCCCCCGCCGCCGAGGTGTTGATGACCACATAGCTGGTCTGGCAGCGGTAGCCGTCGGCCCCGTCGCCGGTCCATTCCAGGCCCGACAGGCAATGGCGGTAGACCGGCTGTTCGAAGATGTTGGCGTTGCGCAGGGCAACCACGCGGTCGCGCAGCATGCGGGCGTTGTCGCAATGCATGATCGGCGCGGGCAGGCCCAGATCCTCGTTTTCCTTCGAGATGATCTGATAGAGGCAATCGTCGGTGAACAGGGTCGGCCATTCCTCCATCCGGTCGTTGTCGATGATGGAGACGTAGCGGTCCTGGAGCGCGCTCAATTCCAGGCGGATCATCAGGTCGTTCATGCCGGTCACTCCGCCGCGACGCTGGGCGTGTCAAAGCCCATCAAATGTTGGTAGCCGACCCAGAAACGCCGGATCAGGTTTTCGGTGATGAGGGTGTTCTGTTCGTCCGGGGCGGAGCGGGCCATCTCGATGACCGAGGTCTTGTGGCCGTCGCGCACCGTGCCGCGCTGGACCAGTTCGGTCGCCTCGGTGTCCTCCATCGAGATGTAGCCGGCGGGGCCGACCAGATTGGCCTGCTTGATGCGCAGCGCCCGCATGTCCGGCGTGTCGTCCTCATAGCCGAAGAAGTGGAAGACCAGTTCGAAATGGTCCGGCCCCTTGGGCAGCAATTGACGGGCGACGAGCGTGTTGTGGATCTGCTGGATGACCAGTTGCGGGAAGATCGGCTGGATGTGGTTGGTGGTGATCTCCTCGAACTCCGGTTCCAGCGCCAGCAGCGAGTCATCCTCCAGATGGAAACCCTCGTCGTAGGAGCGGATCTTCTGCGCCTTGTAATCGGCGGAGTTCACATCCTCCTCGCTCTTCGACACATAGATGATGCTGTGCAGCCCGTGGGTGGCGTCGGGGATGCAGCGCGCCTTCATGCCGACGCGGAAGATGTTGAACGTGGTGTGGAACAGGTGCAGCAGGCTGGCGTGGTAGGGGTCCTTGACGTTTTCGAAATACAGCTTCCAATTGCTGTCCGAATATTGCCGGGTGCAGCCCAGATACACGACCGGTTTGGAGAAGATGCGATCCACGAACGGGCGCATTTCCGCCCCGATGTAGTCGGCCAGCGGGCCGACGCTGTCGCTGAAGGTGGCGAAGACCAGCCCGCGATAGCTCTCCACCCGCAATTGATGCAGGTTGTGCTTGGTCGGGTCGAAATCCTTCGGCATGCCGGTGGCCCCCTTCTGGCCGCGCCGGAACGGAACGCCCTGAAGATTGCCCGCCGCGTTGAAGCTCCACTGGTGATACACGCAGCTGTGCGACAGCGCGTTGCCGCGCGCCTTGCGGCAGACCATCGCCCCACGGTGGGAGCAGCGGTTGACCCAGGCGGCCAGCCCGCCATCCTCGGTGCGGGTCATCACGACCGGCGTGTCGCCGACGAAGGTGCTTTTGTAATCGCCGACCTTCGGGATTTCCGCCTCAAGACCCAGAAAATTCCAGGTCGGGCCGCGATAGATGCGCTCCTGCTCCAGCGCATAAATCTCTTCGGAACTGAACACCGTGTAGGGAACACGGGACCCATCGGGATTGGGGAACACGGCCAGACGGCCTTCGGCGCATTGCTCAGTCATCAAGCTTTTCCTCTGACCCTGGATGGTCACGGGACATCGACCACCCTCCAGACCGGAAAAGCTTGGCAGAGGTGCGGCGCGGCGGACTATCCGCTGCGCGCATCCGGGGGTTGGCGTTATCCGAAAAACGCAACAATCGCCAAATCAAAATCCACAATTTTAATGCAGATATAAGCGTTGCTAAAAGAAAGCGCAGACAATGCGCGTCTTTTGCTCAAGCCGATGAAATATTAAGCCGCAGTGCAGCAAAGCCAATTTTTGATCTTATGATCGCGGTGTTGGGCGAGGCCCGACATTGCCCCTTCCCACACAGGGGTCTGACCCTGTGTGGGGGATGGGCAGGGGGGAGGGTCGATTGACAGGGTTGGATGCGCTGGATATGAATAAAATCCAATGAGATGCGTGGATAGTCCGTTCGTCGTATGATGCATGGTTGATTGCGGTCATGGCGTATGTTGCGAATGGTGGCGAAATTCTCGTCAATTCCACCACAGACGGTGTGCAGAGCAATCCCAGCATCATCAGGTCAACACCAGCACGACGGGTGCCCAGAGTTTGCCCGCTGTCGCGGTGCTGAACAGCGACGGTTTTGCCATCGCCTGGAACGACGAAAGCGGTTCGGGCGACGACACGTCGGAACTGGCGGTGCGCGCGCAGCTGTACAGTGTCGCCTCGGCGAATTGCTATCTGGTGGGCAGTTTGGTCTTCACGGTCGCTGGCGCCGTGCTCAAAACATGAAACAGTCCACGGCGCTCTATGCCTTTGTTTATCGAGCATCTTCACGCGTCAAATCGATCCCGATTTAACGCGATCTGCTCTATTGCGTCCCGTGGCATCCCGTGGTGGCCAGCGGCGCGATGGTCCCGCTTATTGCTTTGAGCAACGGGCTGAGCGTTGTCCAGGACGACGAAATCCGGGATTTGGCGCATCACAACGTCGAGCTTGATGAGGTGGACGTGATTCTGGTGAATCGGCTGCCGATGCTCAGCCTTCATCCCAAAATGAGTCCGCGCTATCGCTTCGACAATTGCGACGACTGTTTCGCGCGGTATCCGGATGGCGTGGACCATGACCGCGCCCAATCCGTTCCCGTTGGGGTGATGACCGCTGCGGACGCGGCGTTGGCGGCGGCGTGGCTGCACCGTCGGGCCAAGGCTGTGTTGGGATTGGCGGCGGATCCGGTTCCGGCCTGACGCCACCGCGTTGCGCGCAAGGGGCGCGGAATCAGGCCCCGCTGCTGCGGCAGATCGCTTTGGCAAGCCAGCAGGGCCAACCCCATTCGAAACCCAGCCTCAAAACCGTCGCCCGGGCCTGGGCCGGGTCGATCGTTGCCTTGCCGTCTGCCAGAGTGACGCGGATGGTGGTCGCCTCAACCGGGGCGATGAACACGATGCGCGCGCCGTCGCGGGTTGGAATGGCCCGAACCTCGCGGATGTGGGCCAAATCCCGGCCATCCGCCGTCACGCTGTGCGGCGAAAAATACACATCCACCGGCACACCCTGCACGCTGGTCAGTGTGATCGCATCAACACGCTGCTTTTCAGCCAGAGTCAAAACGACCGTTTGGTCCGTGAACGCCGCATGGGCGACCGGAACCGGGGTGCTGGTCATGGAGATGGCCAGAAGCGGCAGGGTCAAGGCGGCGGCCCTAACCGCTGTGCGGCGTCCAGCCACCGTTGACAGGCGTTTCAGCCCATACAGGGCGAACAGCATCAGAAACGGGAAACACCATTTGAAATAGTGAATGTTGTAATATCGCCAAATTCCGGTGGGCAGAAGATCAACATAAGCGGCGTAGAGGACGATGTGAACCACGATGCACGCGGCGATGACGGTCAGTTTTGACCGATCCAGAACCGCGACAGCCATGCCAAATACGGAGACAAGAGACCATTTGTATTTTTCAAAAAAGCCAACCGATGACCCAAGATAGGGGTGAACATTCTCTGTATAGGCCGGATTGGGATCAATCATCAGCGCGTACAGCTTGACCGGCAAGCTGCCGATGGAAAACCCGATCTGCTGAGACCCGAGCAGATAGGGGGACAGCGCCATGCCATGGGTGGCCAGATGCAGGGCCACGGCCAACAGAGCGGGCAGGGCACCGCCAACCGCCATCATCCCGACAAGGGCGAAGGTTTCCCGCACCGCGTTGGCGCGCGTCCACCGGCTCACCGCATCGCCCAGCAGGGCGAGCAACACGGGGGTCGTGGCCACGATGTCCGTGGGCCGGAAGAGAAGAACGCTTCCCGCCAACAGACCAACGGCAAAGAAATGCCGCTTTGCTTTGTCATCCTGGACATAGATCCAGAAGATGGCCGCGTACAACAGGAAGACGGGCGTGCTGGACCAGGGAATGGCCGTTTGCAGGATCATCGAGGATCCGGAGACCATGGACAGCACAAAGGCAATCGCGCTCGTCCAGGGTCCGATGCGCAGCCGGTGGCACAGATCCCGGAACAGAAAACAACCGCCCAGCAGGCACAGGGCGTTGATCGGAAGGAACGGGTTGCTGGGGAAAAGCGCGACAAAAGCCGCCCCCAACAGCGAATAACCCGGCGGATACCAATGCCGATCCGAGGTGAAATCAAAGGCGCTGAACGCGCGCGCTGATTCCAGATATTTGCCCTGATCCCACCAGCCCCACCAACCACCGCCTTCGGTGCCCAAGACCGCAGGCGGGAAGGTGTTGAGCGCGTCGTAAAGATACAAAATCAAGATGGTTGAGCAGACGGCAACCGTGGCGGATCGCTTGTCTGATAATATCAACAAAAGTATTTTGTTCTTTTCAAAAAGATTGTTCAACGCTGAGCACTCTGAAATAGAAAGGGTTGTTGTGATCAAACCCGTTTTAGAGCGCCGTGCTCAAAACATGAAACAGTCCACGGCGCTCTATGACTTTGTTTATCGAGCATCTTCACGCGTCAAATCGATCCCGATTTAACGCGATCTGCTCTAGGCGTGCTCTTTCACCGCGCCGATCAGGAATTCCTTGTTGCCTTCCGGCCCAGTGATCGGGCTTTCGGTGATGTCGAGCACGCGCCAGCCGTCCAACCCATCCAGCCACGCCCGGATGCGCTCGCACACCTCTTGATGCAACTCCGGTTCGCGCACGACGCCGCCCTTGCCGACGCGGCCCTTGCCCACCTCGAACTGTGGTTTGATGAGCGCGACCAGACGGCCGCCGGGGACCACCAGCGACAACGCCGCCGGAAGCACCACCTCCAACCCGATGAAGCTGGCGTCGCAGACCACCAGATCGACCGGATCGGGGATGTCGGTGCTGGTCAGGTGGCGGGCGTTGGTTTTCTCCAGCACGACCACGCGGGGATCGTTGCGCAGCTTCCAGGCCAATTGCCCATGGCCGACATCGACGGCGAAGACCTTCGCCGCCCCGCGCGTCAGCAGCACATCGGTGAAGCCGCCGGTCGAGGCCCCGACGTCGATGGCGGTCACGCCGGTGGGATCGATGGCGAACACATCCAACCCCTTCACCAGCTTCAGCCCGCCGCGCGACACCCACGGGTGATCCTGCCCCTTCAGGGCCAGCGGCGCGTCTTCGGCCAGCAGGTCGCCCGCCTTGTCGATCCGCTTGGTGTCGGAATAGACCAGCCCGGCGAGGATGAGCGCCTGCGCCTTGGCGCGGCTTTCGGCAAGGCCGCGTTCGACCAGGGCCACATCGGCCCGCTGCTTGGCCATCCCCGTTACGCCCGCGCCGCCGCGTGTTCCAGGCCCAACGCCTGCACGGCGGTGGCGACGATGTGGCGCGCGGTCAGCCCCGCCGTGTCGTACTGCTTGGCCGGGTTGTCGTGGTCGAGGTAGGCGTCGGGCAGCACCATCGGGCGAATCTTCAAGCCACCGTCCAGCGCGCCGGAGGTCGCCAGGAACTGCAACACGAAGCTGCCGAAACCGCCGACCGAGCCTTCCTCGATCGTGATCAACACCTCATGCTCGCGGGCCAGACGGCGGACCAGATCCTCGTCCAGCGGCTTGGCGAAGCGGGCATCGGCCACGGTGGTGGACAGGCCGCGCGCGCCCAGTTCGGCCGCCGCCTTGCGGGCCTCGCCCAGACGGCCGCCGTAGCTGAGGATGGCGACCTTGGTCCCTTCCTGCAGGACGCGCCCCTTGCCCAGCGGCAGGACCGATCCGCGATCCGGCATCTCCAGCCCCACCCCCTCGCCGCGCGGGTAGCGCAGGGCGGACGCGCGGTCGTCGATGGCGGCCTGGGTCGCCACCATGTGCATCAGATCGACCTCGTCCGCCGCCGCCATCAGCACGATGTCGGGCAGGCAGCCGAGATAGGCGACGTCGAAAGACCCGGCGTGCGTGGCCCCATCGGCCCCCACCAACCCGGCGCGGTCAAGCGCGAAGCGCACCGGCAGATGCTGCAACACCACGTCGTGGATGACCTGATCGTAGGCCCGTTGCAGGAAGGTGGAGTAGATGGCGCAGAACGGCTTGTACCCCTCCGTCGCCATGCCCGCCGCGAAGGTGACGGCGTGCTGTTCGGCGATGCCGACGTCGAAACAGCGGTCGGGGAAGCGTTCGGCGAACAGATCCAGCCCGGTCCCCGACGGCATGGCCGCGTTGATCGCGACGATGCCGGGATCGGCCTCGGCCTCTTTGATCAGCGACTGGGCGAACACGCGGGTGAAGGTGGGGGCGTTGGATTTCGGCTTGGCCTGCGCGCCGGTCACGACGTCGAACTTGGCAACCGCGTGCAGCTTGTCCGCCGAGGCTTCCGCCGGGGCGTAGCCCTTGCCCTTCTTGGTCACGACGTGGATCAGCACCGGCTTGCCATCGTCGGCGTCCCGCACATTCTGCAACACCGGCAGCAGATGGTCGAGGTTGTGACCGTCGATCGGGCCGATGTAGTAGAAGCCCAACTCTTCGAACAGGGTCCCGCCCGTCACCATGCCGCGCGCGTACTCCTCCGCCCGGCGGGCGACGTTGCGCAGCGGGCGCGGCAACTGGTCGGCGATCTCCTTGGCAAGATGGCGCAGGCTCAGATAGGGCTTGGACGAGATCAGGCGCGACAGATAGGCGCTCATCGCGCCGACCGGCGGGGCAATCGACATGTCGTTGTCGTTCAGCACCACGATCAGCCGCGATTTGGTCGAGGCGGCGTTGTTCATCGCCTCATAGGCCATGCCGGCACTCATCGCCCCGTCGCCAATCACGGCGACGACGTTGCGCCGCTCCCCCTTCATCGCGCTGGCCACCGCCATGCCCAGCCCGGCGGAGATCGAGGTGGAGCTGTGACCCGCGCCGAACGGGTCGTATTCGCTTTCCGTCCGTTTGGTGAAGCCGCTCAGCCCGTCGCCCATGCGCAGGGTGCGGATGCGGTCGCGCCGCCCGGTCAGGATCTTGTGCGGGTAGCACTGGTGGCCGACGTCCCAGATCAAGCGGTCATAGGGGGTGTCGAACACGTAATGCAGGGCGGCGGTCAGTTCGACCACGCCCAACCCGGCCCCCAGATGGCCGCCCGTCACCGACACGGCGTCGATGGTTTCGGTGCGCAGCTCGTCGGCCAATTGCCGGAGCTGTTCGGGTCTGAGCGCGCGCAGATGGGCCGGGGTCGGGCAGAGGTCGAGCAGCGGTGTCTTGGTGCCGGTCACGTCGGTGCTCCTTCCCCTCAGGTCCGCCGCGCGACGACGAAGTCGGCGACCGCTTCCAAGAGATGGGCGCGGCCCTCGAAAATGTCCAAATGCGCGACGGCCTGCTTGGCCAGCATGTCGGCTTGCGCGCGGGCGCGCTCCACCCCCAGGATCGACACGAAGGTCGCCTTCCCGGCCTCGGCGTCACGGCCGACGCTTTTGCCGGTTTCGGCCTCCGTCCCTTCCACGTCCAGCAGATCATCGACGATCTGGAAGGCCAGACCCAGATCATGGGCGTAGGCGCGCAGCGCGGTGCGGTGCGGTGGGGCCGCCTTGCCCAGAATGCCGCCCGCCTCGCAGGAAAAGGCGATCATCTCGCCGGTTTTCATGCGTTGCAGCCGGGTGGTGGCCCCCAGATCGAAGCGTTCGGTTTCGGCGACCAGATCCAGCATCTGGCCGCCGACCATGCCGTGCCCGCCCGCCGCCTTGGCCAGCGCCGTGACCAACTGGCAGCGGATGTTCGGATCCTCGTGCGTGGAGGGATCGGCCAGAAGCTCGAACGCCAAGGTCAGCAGGCCGTCGCCCGCCAGCACGGCGGTGGCCTCGTCAAACGCCTTGTGGCAGGTCGGCTTGCCGCGCCGCAGATCGGAATCGTCCATCGCGGGCAGATCGTCGTGGATCAGCGAGTAGCTGTGGACCATCTCCACCGCCGCCGCGACGCGCACGGCGCAATCGGGATTCACGCCGAACAGATCGGCCGATTGCATGACCAGAAAGGGGCGCAGCCTCTTGCCGCCGTTCAGGCAGCCATAGCGCATGGCGTCGAACACGCGCGCCTCGGCCAGATCGGTGGAGGGCAGCAGCCGCCCGATGGTGTCCTCGACGGCCTGCGCGCACGCGGCCATCGCCTGTTTCAAGCTGGTCTGCACGTCAGTCCATCCGGGCGGGTTCGGCGCCGATGGTTCCATCGGCGCTGACGGTGATGCGGTCGATCTTGGCCTGGGCGTCGCGCAGCTTGGCTTCGCAATGGCGCTTCAGGGCGGTCCCGCGTTCGTAGGAGGAGATGGCGTCGTCGAGCTTGCCGCGCCCATCCTCAAGCTGGCGGACGATCCGTTCCAATTCGGCGAGCGCGTCCTCAAAGCTGAGGGCGGCGATGTCGGGCGGGAGGGCCGCCATCGGGGCAACGGGGGCGGACGGGGTGATGCTGCTGGAAGAGGTGCTGGAAGAGGACATGGCCGAACCGTGGTGAACCTGCGTTCGCGAAGGTAGGCCCCCCCATCGCCCAGCGCAAGACCCGTGGCGCGTCGCCCGTCTCTTATCCCCCACCCGGTCCGGATGCCTGCGGCGTCAGCGATGCCTCAGCAATACATCAGTTCCCGCACATGCGCCGCGCTGGCCGACGCGAGCGCGCGCAGATTGTAGCCGCCTTCCAGAACCGACACGATCCGCGCGCCGCAATGGGTGCGGGCCAGTTCGCCCAGCTTGCGCGTGGCCCAGACGAAATCATCGTCGATCAGATGCAGCCCGGCCATCGGATCGCGCGAATGGGCGTCGAACCCGGCGGAGATGATGAGCAGATCCGGTTTGAAATGGTCGATGGCGGGCAGCACGATGTGGGTCATCGCGTGGCGGAATTCCGGCGAACCGGCCATGGCGGGCAGGGGCGCGTTGACGCAGTTGCCATACTCGCCCTTTTCGCCCGCGTCCCCGGTTCCCGGATACAGCGGCGACTGGTGGGTCGAGCAATAGAGCATGTCCGGGTCGTGCTGGAAAATGTCCTGGGTCCCGTTGCCGTGGTGGACGTCGAAATCCATCACCGCCACCCGTTGCAGGCCGTGGACGGCGCGGGCGTGATAGGCCCCGATGGCGACGTTGTTGAACAGGCAGAAGCCCATCGCCTTCTCCCGCTCGGCGTGGTGCCCCGGCGGGCGCACGGCGCAGAAGGCGTTGCGCGACTGGCCGGACGCCACCGCGTCCACCGCCGCCACCACCGCCCCGGCCGCCCGCAAGGCCGCCTCCCCCGATCCCGGCGACACGACGGTGTCGCCATCGATCCCGACATGCTCGCTCGCCGGGATCGACGCCATCACCCGGTCGATGTGCGATTGCGGGTGCGCCCGCAACATCTGCTCCACCGTGGCGCGCGGGGCTTCCTGCCGGTCGAGCATATAAAACTCTTCCGTTTCCAGCGCGGCCAACACGGCGCGCAGGCGGTCGGCGCATTCGGGATGGCCCAGCCCCGTGTCGTGATTCAGGCAAGCCGCGTGCGTGAACAGGGAGGTCAACATGGCGATTTTGGCCGTTTTCGTTGGTGTTCAGGGCGTTTCCGACCACCATTCTTCCCGGATCGCGAATGAAAGTACAGGTGGAATCCGGGACGATTCGTCACAGCCAACGCGCATCGGCCGACCCGTGCCAGGGCGCGCGCACCGGCCTGCGGCAATTGGCCTCAAACGGTCCGTTCGATGACGAAACGATAAACCCCATCGATGGTCTCGCTGGCCCGCAGGGCGTGGCCGGTCGCCGCGCAAAAGGCCGGAACATCGCGTTGGGCGGCGGGATCTGTCGCCTCCACCGTCAGCGTGTCGCCAACGGCGATGGCGCTCAGCGCCTTGCGCGCCCGCAGCACGGGCAGGGGGCAACGCAAGCCCCGGGCGTTCAATGCGTGGTCGGCCATGGGGGCAAAATAGCCCAGCCATAGGGGGGCTGTCCACGCGGTACCCCGTCCATTCGAACTATGGCGGATTTCCACAAGTGGACAAAAGGCCCGTTCCATGAATAAGATTGTCTACAAAGGAATTTGCCGACGGATGTGTTGTGTCAGGCTGACCGACCCGGTTCCTCCACCCGGTTGCCCTGTCTGCGGCGCTCGCGTCGATCCGAAGGCGAACGATTCCGTCTGTGAGGCTTCACCTCTGGAATGGTCAAAGCGACGCACGCCGATGAAGATTGAGGATTTGCAGGCCAACGCCCGACGCGCGAGCGCGTTGTTGAAGGCGATGTGCAACGAACGGCGCTTGTTGATTCTGTGCTACCTGAGCCAGGGCGAACGGTCGGTCGGGGAGTTGGAGGATCTGGTCGGGTTGAGCCAATCCGCGCTGTCCCAGCATCTGGCCCGCCTGCGCCGCGACAAGCTGGTGCGCACCCGGCGCAGCGCCCAGAACATCTATTATTCGCTCAACGGGCATGAGGCGCAGACCATCATGGGCACGCTGCATAGCCTGTATTGCCAGCCGACGGAGGCCATGGCGGCGGACAACGACGCGGACAACGATTCGGTGGCGACGGCCGTGACCGTCGCGGCGTCGGCGGCGCGGGCCTGACCACGACGCCAACGGCCCGCGCAAGCCCCCCCGCGTGGGGATCAGGTGGCCCAGCGCCCGCACAACGCGGACAGACCCAGCACCAGCCACCCGGCGATGAAGGCGGTTCCGCCCAGCGGGGCCGTCATGCCGATGGGCAGGGCCACCGCCAGCGCGTTGGCGTAGAGCGTTCCGCAAAACAGCAGCGTTCCCACACCAAACAACCCGGCGGACAGCCGCAGCGCCGCCCGCGCCGGGCCAGCGGATCGGGCGGCGAGCAGCGTGGCCAGCAGCGCGGCCAGCCCGTGCCAAAGCTGATGCTCTGCCGCCATGCGGAACAGCTCTTGCGCGTGCGGATCACCCGCCAGCCCGTGTCGGGCGTAGGCCCCCGCCGCGACGGCGACAGCGCCGCTCACCCCGACAAACGCGATCAATCCACGGTCGATTCTGGTCATGGTTGCACCCGAACATGTGTGCCCAACGCGCAACGTCGCTGGCGCGTCCGTTGGCCTGCAAATTGCTGATAACAGCTCGCAACGCCGGTTTTGGACGCCGCATCCTGCGGTTCCCGAGTCGGATGTGCAACCTGATTTGCATTTTGCCAAAGACCTGCCATGGACGGTGACATTTTGCATCACGGTGCAGCCAAGGCCGGGGCGCTGTTCGACCCCGCCACGCTCCTGCGTCTGGCCTCGGCCACCGCCCGCCCGGCCGCCGAGGCGCGGGGCGTCGCGCTGGATGTGGCGGTGGTCCCCGGCACGCTATCCACGCTGGTGGGCGATGTCGGCGTGGTCGGGTCATTGGTCAACGCCCTGTTGTTGAGCGCGATCGAGCGCAGCGCGGGCTGTGTGGTGACGCTGCGCGTGTCCACGCAACCCATCCCCCCAGGGGGAGGCAGCAAACCGGAGGCGTGGCACCTGCGCGTGGCGCTGACCGGTGGCTTTGCGGTGGCGGAGGGCTTTTGCTTCGATCTCGCCCGGCGGTTGGCGGCCCCGATGGGGGCGCGTCTGGCGTTGGAGCCGTCGGAGCGGGGGGGAGCGGCGGTGGTGCTGACCCTGCCGGTCAGTCTGCCCACCCGGATGACCGACGCCGAGCGGTTGATGAGTTGGGCGCGCACGCGCGGCGGGCGGCTGTTGGTGGTGGACGACAGCGCCACCAACCGGATGGTCACGGCGGGGCTGCTGTCCAAGGTCGGCTTTTCGGTGGAGATGGCGACCGGTGGGGCGGAGGCGGTGGCCGCCGTCGCCCAGGCCAGCGTTCCGCCCGAGGCGGTGCTGATGGACGTCGCCATGCCCGATGTCGATGGCATCGCCGCCACCGAAACCATCCGGTCCCTGTCGGGCGACCGTGGGCGGATTCCGATCATCGCCGTGACCGCCAACGCCAACCCCGACGACCGCAGCCGTTGCCTGGCGGCGGGAATGAACGATTACGTGACCAAGCCGGTGCGGCGGGCCGATCTGCTCGCCGCGCTGGAACGCTGGCTCACCCCGTCCGAACCGGGGGCCTAGAGTATCCGTTATGGACAAGCGGATTTTTCGTCCCACTTTCGGCCTTTGCTCAAGAGGGCATTGGCAAAGATAACGAGCTTTCGCATAACGGCGGTAATTGCGATCTTTGGA
>JAIXPD010000023.1 GCA_027486405.1 Azospirillum sp.
CCCTTACCAAGGGAGTGCTCTACCACTGAGCTACGGCAGCGCCGGGGTGGTCTGCGTCGGTTTCATCGGAGGATGGTGCTGCCAGAGAGGATTGAACTCTCGACCTCTCCCTTACCAAGGGAGTGCTCTACCACTGAGCTACGGCAGCCCCGAAAACCGATACCCAACCAGACGCCTGTTCGGCAGGACCGAACCGACACACTCGCGAGGGGCGTCCAGGCTGTCCGCCCCCTGAAGTGGCGCGGGTTATGCCACAGGCACCGGGGGTGTGCAAGCGCGGAAAACACGGGGCGGAAAACTTTTTCCGCCTCCTCCGCCCCGTCCTTCAGCCCCGCCCTTCAGCCCTCCCGCGCGGCGGTCGCGGCGGTGTTGAGCGGGGCGGCCATCGCCTCGGCGGGCGGCAGCACCGCTTCGGCGCGGAAATCGGGCACGGTGTTGGTCAAAATCGCCAGAACCCGCGAATCGTCCCCCGCCCGCGCCGCCGTTTCCAGCTCGCCCAGCGCCCGGTTCACCAGGGCGTAATCGATCAGCCGGGGGGAGGCGAGGAACACGCCGTCGGCCGCCGTGTGGGTCGGAGCCTCGTTCGCGGTCAGGATTTCCTCAAACAGCTTTTCGCCGGGGCGCAGGCCGGTGAAGGTGATCTGGATGTCGATGCCGGGGCGATAGCCCGCCAGGCGGATCATCTGCCGGGCCAGATCGGCGATCTTCACCGGCTCGCCCATGTCCAGCACCAGCACCTTGCCGCGATCCTCCGCCCGCGTCACCCCGTGGGCCGACGCCTGGAGCACCAGCTCCACCGCCTCGCGCACCGTCATGAAGTAGCGGCGCATGTCAGGATGGGTGACGGTCAGCGGCCCGCCCCGGGCCAGTTGCCGGGTGAAGAGCGGAACGACCGACCCCGACGATCCCAGCACGTTGCCGAACCGTACGGTCATGTAACGGGTGGCGGTGTCGGCCCCGTCGCGCGGCGGCAGCACGTCCAACGCCTGGCAATAGGTTTCGGCCAGCCGCTTGGCCGCGCCCATGATGCTGGTCGGGCGAATCGCCTTGTCGGTCGAAATCAGCACCATGGCCAGACAGCCCGCCGCCCGCGCGGCGTCGGCGACGTTGCGGGTGCCGATGACGTTGGTCAGCACGCCCTCGCACGGGTTGGCCTCCACCAACGGCACATGCTTCAGCGCAGCGGCGTGGAAGACCAGGGCCGGTTTGACCTCGTCAAAGAAGCGGAACACCCGGTCGCGGTCGCGCACGTCGGCGATCACCGCGCGGGTGTCGAGCGCGGGGAAGCGTTCCCGCACCTCCATCTCGATGCTGTAGAGGTTGAACTCCCCGGAATCGACCAGGGTCAGGCTGGACGGCGACAGGGCGGCGATCTGGCGCACCAGCTCGCTGCCGATGGTCCCGCCCGCCCCCGTCACCACCACCCGCCGCCCGGCGATCAGCCCGGCGATGGCGGTGCGGTCCAGCACGGCTTGCGGGCGGCCCAACAGATCCTCCAGCGCGATGGGGCGGACCTCGATCCCCTTGCCCTCGCCCAGCGCCGATTTGAACTCGGTCAGGCTGGGCAGGCGCGACAGGATCAGGCCCAGCGCTTCGGCCTGATCCAGCAAGGCGCGCAGGGTGGCCCCGTCGATCTCGTTCGATCCCTTGGCGACGATCAGGCGTTGCGGGCGGTCGCCCTTGCGCTCCAGCGCCGCGACCACGCTGTCCAGATCGTCGGGACCGCCCAGCACCGCCACCCCACGCACGGCGTGGCCGACGCGGCGGCCCTTGTCGTCCAGAATGCCGACGACGCGGTAGGCGGCCTGCCCCGATTGGTCGAGCGAGCGGATGAACAGCTCCGCCGCGTCGCCCACCCCCAGCAGCAGCACGGGGATGCGCGGCACGCCGCCCCCGCCCTCGCCCAGGGTCAGGCGGCGGTCCTTGAACAGGCGATAGGCGAAGCGCGGCCCGCCCAACAGGACGATCTGCACCAGCCACAGGATCAACGGCAGCGAACGCGGCAGCGATTCCAGCCGGTTCAGCAGGAACATCGCCAGGACGAAGCACAGCACCGCCACCGTGACGGCGCGGATGACCTGCACCAGATCGGGAACCGAGGCATAGCGCCAGATGCCGCGATACAGCCCGAACAGGATGAAGACGATGGCCGAGATACCGACCATCATCGGCAGGGCCGCCGTCAGCGGATCGGCGTAAAAGCCAAAGGCGGTGGAGCCAACCCGCAGATACAGCGCCGCGACCACGGCGACGCCGGTCATGACCAGATCGTGGAGATAGACGATAAACGCCCGTGCGGACGGGATGCGCATGCCGCTTGCCTTGTGTCGTTCAGCCGTCGTCCGGTCGCCCCCCGACATCAGGACAAGCCTGGAGTTCAGGGCGGCTCCGAACTCAGCCGCGAAATTCTTTGCCGCGTGAAGCTTTGAACCATTCCGCCGTGTGACGCAACCCGGTCGCAAAATCCTGCGGCGGCCGCCAATCCAGCGCGTCGCGGATCGCCCGGTCATCGACCGTCAGCGATCCGGCGATGCGGTCGAACACCGCCTGTTTGCCGGTGATGCGCGCGCCCAGCGCCAGCAGCCCGACCGGCAGCGGGATCAGGCGGGCGGGTTTGCCCAGCGCGTCGCCGATGGCGCGCACCAGCTCGCTGGTGGACAGCGGCGCGCCGTCCTGCACCAGGAACCGCCCGCCGGGGGCGTTGGGGTGGGTCAGCGCCGTCGCGATGGCGTCGGCCAGATTGCCCACCGCGATCAGGCTGCGCCGGTTGTCCAACCCGCCCAGCGGCAGCGGCAGGCCGGTCGCCACCAGCCGCAGCAGGCTGCGGAAATTCCCACCCACGCCGGGGCCATAGACCAGCGGCGGGCGCAGCACCACCGTTTCCAGCCCCGTCCGTTCGGCAACCGCGCCCAGGGCCTGTTCGGCCTCCAGCTTCGACAGGCCATAGGGGGAATGCGGGTCGGGCCGGGTGGCGGCGTCAAGCGGGGCGTCCTGGCTTTCGTCCACCAGCGCCTTGACGCTGCTGAGCGACACCACGCGCCGCACGCCCTGCGCCGCCGCGCTCTCCGCCAGCCGCCGGGTGCCGTCGCGGTTGACCAGCCGGAAGGCGGCGAGCGGGTCCGCCGCCCGGTCCTTCATCACATGGACGCGGGCGGCCAGATGGGCCACCGCGTCGATCCCGGCCAGCGCGCGCGTCCAATCGGTGTCAGGGCCGATGTCGCCGACGGCCACCACCTCCGCCGCACCCGGCACGGCGGTGCCGTCCCGGCGCACGGCGGCGCGCACCCAATGCCCGCGCGCGGCCAGCAGCGGGACCAGCGCCCGCCCGACGAAACCGTTCGCCCCCGTCACCAGCACGCGCATCAGGCGATCCCCCGCACCGGGCGCGCCAGCGTCGCCAGCAGCAGCGCCACCGCGCCCGCCCCCGGCAGCAGCAGCGACCAGCCCATCGGCAGCCACAGCGACAGCGCCGCCAGCGCCACCAGCGCCGCGTTCAACGCCAGCACCAGCCGCACGACCTGCGCGTGGTTGCGCCCGCGCTGGGTGGCCTTCTGGTAAAAATGCTCGCGGTGGGCCTGCCAGATCTTCTTCCCCTCGGCCAGACGGCGCAGCAGGGTCAGGGTGGCGTCGGCCAGGAAATAGGCCGGGATCAGCAGCGCGGCGGCCCAGTGCCCGGACGCCGCCAGCGACAGCAGCAGCCAGCCCAACGCGTAGCCCAACGGCACGCTGCCGACATCGCCCATGAACAGGCGGGCCGGGTGCCAGTTCCACACCAGAAAGCCCAGGGCACCGCCCGCCGCAACCAGCCCATACAGGCCAAAGGCCGGATCCAGCCCGGCCAGCGCGCCGATCAGGGCGACCGCGCCGCCGATGGTCGCCGCTTCCGACCCGGCCAGCCCGTCGATCCCGTCCATGAAGTTGAACAGGTTGACGAACCACAGCCAGCCGATCGCCGCGACCAGACGGTCCGCCCACAGCGGCAGCAGCCCTTGGAACACCAGCCCGTCGGCGGGCAGCGCCGCCACCCCCACCGCCACCACGGCGATCTGCGACAGGAAACGCGGGGCGGGCGGCAGAGTGCGGCGGTCGTCGATCCACGACACCGCCATCAGCACCACCACCCCGGCCAGGATCATCCAGGCCCCGGAACCAACGCCGAAGCCAACGCCAAAGCCCACGTCGGCAGCACCAGCGCCCGGCCCCAGCAGCGCCACCAGCGCCCAGCCCGGCAGCAGGGTCAGCATGATGCCCCAACCGCCGCCGCGCGGCGTCGGCACGGAGTGGCTCGACCGTTCGTTCGGGTGGTCCAGGATCGCCTTGCGCCGCAGCCACGCCCCGATCCAGCCGGTCAACCCGGCGGCAACAACGGTGGCGGTGGCGAGAACGGCCAGACAGGACAGAAGCGACGGCGTCACGGCGTGACCTCGCGGGCTGAAGCGGTGGGAGAGCAGCGGGCGATCAGGGCGCGGTAATGGCCGACCACCTGCGCGCCCACCCGGTCGGAGGCCAGATCGGACAGCACCATGGCGCGGCTGCGCGCGCCGCAGCGCTGGCGGAATGCGGCGTCGGTGGCGATGCGCTCCAACGCGGCGGCCAGCGCGGCGGGATCGTCGGGCGGGACCAACAGGCCGTTGTCGCCATCAACCACGATTTCGCGGCAGCCCGGCACGTCGGTGGCGATCAGTGGACGGCCACAGGCCGCCGCCTCCATCAGGCTGACCGGCAGCCCTTCCCGGCGGGAGGCGAGCACCGCCGCGTGGCAGCGCGCCCACACCGTCCGCACGTCGGCCACCTGCCCCAGCCACTCCACCATCGGCAGATCGGCCCAGCGCCGCAATTGCTCGTCCGACAGGTTGGATTGGTTGCCGGGGTCGGGCGCGCCCGCCATCAGCAGCCGCAGCGGCACGCCGCGCGCGACGACGCGCTGGTGCGCCTCAATCAGCGTCGCCACGCCCTTGTTGACCGTCATCCGCCCGGCATAGGCCACCGTCACCGGCCCGTCGGCGGGTTCGGGCAGCGGGGCGTAACGCGCCACATCCACCCCCGACCCGCGCACCACCACCACCCCGTCCGCCGGGGCCAGACCGCTGTCGATCAGGAACCGGCGGTCGTCGCCGTTCTCCACCGTCAACAGCGCGTTGTCCCGCCGGGTGATCAGGCGCAGCGCCAGCCCGACCAGCGTCCGCAACAGCTTGCGGTCGTCGCCGATGAACAGGTCGCCCAAGCCGGTCAGGGTGTTGAGCACGCAAGGAACCCCGGCCAGCCGCGCGGCCAGCCCACCGAACACCACCGGTTTCAGGGCAACGTGGTGGACCAGATCGGGGCGCACCCGCCGGTACAGCCGGACCAGCGCGGCGATGGCGGCGACGGCGGCGACGGGGTTGGCGCTGCGACGGTCCCAGCCCAGCGGCAGCAGGTCGAACCCCTCGCCCCGGATCAGGTCGCCGTGGCGATCCACCCGCGTGGCGACGCTGACGGCGAAACCGGCGTCGCGGGCGGCCCGCGCCATCGGCAGGCGGTGCGCCCAGAAAAACCAGTCCTCTGTCACCAGGAACAGGATGCGGCGGCGGGGGGCGGCGGGGGGTGTCTCGGGCATGTCAGGCGGTCTTCATGTCAGGCGATCTTGTGGTAATCCCGGTACCAGGACACGAAGCGCGGCAAGCCGACCTCGATCGGCGTGGTGGGGGCAAAGCCCAGGTCGCGGCGGCTGGCCTCGATGTCGGCGGCGGTTTCAACGACGTCGCCGGGCTGGAGTGGCTCCAGGCTGCGCACCGCCTTGCGGCCCAGCGCGTCTTCCAGCGCGTCGATGAAGCGGGTCAGCTCTTCCGACCGGTTGTTGCCCAGATTGTAGACGCGGTGCGGCGCGCCGGTCTCCGGATCCTTCGGGGCGGGGCGGTCCAGTGCGGCCAGCACCCCGGCGGTGATGTCGTCGATGTAGGTGAAATCGCGCTTCATCCGCCCGCCGTTGAAGACGCGGATCGGCCGCCCGGCCAAAATCGCCTCGGTGAACTGGAAGGTCGCCATGTCCGGACGGCCCCAGGGGCCGTAGACGGTGAAGAAGCGCAGGCCGGTGGCCGGAATCCCATAAATGTGGCTGTAGGAGAACGCCATCATCTCCCCCGCCTTTTTCGTGGCGGCGTAGATCGACACCGGGCTGTCCACCCGGTCCTCCACCGAAAAGGGCGTCTTGCGGTTGGCCCCATAGACGGAGGAGGAGGAGGCGTAGACGAAATGCGCCAGATTCGGCATCCGCCGCGCCGCCTCCAACAAGGCCACCTGCCCGGTGACGTTGGCCTCGACATAGGCGTAGGGGTTTTCCAGCGAGTAACGCACCCCCGCCTGCGCGGCGAGATGGACCACGCCGGTGACGCCGCGCAGCTCCGCCGCCAGCCCCTCGACCGCCGCGCGGTCGCTGATGTCGGCGCGCACAAAGCGGAAGCCGGGCCGGTCGGCCAGACGGGCCAACCGCGCCTCCTTCAGCGACACCGCGTAATAGTCGTTCAGGTTGTCGATGCCGATCACCGCCTGCCCACGGTCCAGCAGCGCCGCCGCAACGTGGAAACCGATGAACCCGGCAACGCCGGTGACGAGGATGGTCATGGTCAATGGCCTTCAGCGGCAACGGAACGGGGGGCAACGGAACGGGGGGCGGAAAACGGGAGCGGGGAACGGGGGGCGGAAAACGGGAGCGGGGAACGGTGGGGGATGAACCAAAACCACCCCGCCCGCGCGTTTATGCCCGACCGACCGGCGGCGCGCCAGCCCGCAAAGCGTGTGTGCGTGACGTCAGACCATTCGCTTGCCCCATTGGCCCGTAAGACCGGAACAAGGATCGCCACGGATTTCACGGATTTTTCCACGGATTTCGCGGAGCGTGCCTCGGATCCATTCCCATGATGAAGCTTATGGTGGGACCTGCAAAACGCTTGAGGCCGGAAATCCGTGCAATCCGTGTTCAGTCTTGCCTCGGCGATGATGATCGCACCTTCAAGCGACGGATCAGGGCAATCACTTGAAGGTATATAAACCTATACAGAGAATTTACCGTCATCCCCGCGAAGGCGGGGATCCAGACTTTCCCGTCAGAACCACTCTGCGAACTCTGGATCCCCGCCTTCGCAGGTATGACGAATGTCCTAATAAAGGAATTTCAAGCCTTCACCCGATTGCCCTGAGCGACGGATCCGCGTGGCTTGACAGCCGTGCGCTCCGCCCTTCTACTGCGCCGACTGACGATTCCTTGCGAGACGAACGGTCCACCGCCATGCCCCCGAAGAAGAACCCGCTAAACCTCAACCCGCTGCAACTCCGCACGCTGACGCTGTTGCAGGAGATCGCCCGCCTGGAAAACACCCCGGCGGAGGATGAGGGCGCGTTCGTCATCACCCAACTGCCGCACGCGCACGGCAACCACTTCCACCTCGGCCACGCCGTGGTGTCGGCCAAGGACGCCACCGGCCTGCAAAACGACGCGGTGTGGACGATCCTGGAGCGCAAGGGCGTGCTGACGCGCGAACCGGGCCGCGCCGTGCTGACCGCCGTCGGCGTGGCCTATGACACCGGCCTGCGCGACGTCATCCTGCACCATTCGGATCACTGATCCCCGCAACCGGATCGCCCGATGACCGACGACGCGCCGCCCACCGCTTCAGCGGCCAAGCCCAAGCAAGCCATCACCCGGCCCAACACCCGCGAAGACCGCTTGGCCGCGCGTCTGCGCGAGAATCTGCGCAAGCGCAAGGATCAGGCCCGCCAGCGCGCCCAGGGCGACGCGCCGGACGGGTCGGACGACACCTGACGGCCCACATAGGAACTGGTCATGAGCGCCCCGCACCCGACGGTCATCAACCTGCCCATCGACGCCGCCGCCCTGCCCGAAGCGTGGCGGTCGCGCGTCGTTGGCCGGGTCGGCCCCTGCGCGATCAAGATCATCCGCATGGACGAGGCCGGGATTGATTGGGAAGACCACCCGGATTACGAGGAAGCGTTCTACATCATCGATGGCCGGATGAATCTGGAGATTCCGGACGAACGCATCGTCCTCGGCCCCGGCGACCTCTACGTCGTGCCCGCCGGGGTCCCGCACCGCGTGTTGCCCGGCAGCCACGGGCTGTTGCTGCTGATCGACCGCTGAAACGGCGACGGGCCGTGAAGGCTCACACCAGCGGCTTGCGGAACCAGATCTGCGCGTGCCCTTCGGGGTAGCCGTCCATCCGACACCATTCGGTGTAGCCGCATTTCGGGTAGAAGCCCGGGGCCTGGAAATCATAGGTGTAGAGGCGCGACCAGCGGCAGCCGCGCGCCCGCGCTTCATCCTCCGCCGCGTCGAGCAGGCGGCGGCCGACCCCGCCCCGGCGCAGGCCGTCATCCACCCACAGGTGATCGACGTACAGCCAATCCCAATTGGTGTAGCCGACCAGCCCGGCGCGCAGAACCCCCGCCCCGTCGCGCAGCATCACCGCCAGATCGCGGCGGGTGTAGGCCCGGCCCGAGGCCAATTCGTTGTGCGCCTTGAGGCCGACGAACACGCGGTCGGCCTCCTGCGCGTCGATGGCCTCGGCCACCGACAGGGTCAGTTGATCGTTGGTCATGCCCGCGATCCTGCCCGAATCCTCCACCCCGAACCGCAAGAAACGCCCCGCCCTGCGGGCATGGCACGTTTGCTGTTCTTGAGCCTGCCGCCCGCCTCCGCTACAAACCGAACGCACACGCTTTCCCCCCAAGATCGACACGCCAAGGAGTACCCCGCCGATGGGCATCATGCCGGACACCTGGATCCGCGAGATGGCCGAGACCAAGGGCATGATCGAACCCTTCGTCGAAACCCAGAAGCGCGAGGGGGTGATCTCCTACGGCGTCTCGTCCTACGGGTACGACGCCCGCGTCGCCGACGAGTTCAAGATCTTCACCAACGTCGACAACGCCATCGTCGATCCCAAGAAGTTCGACGACAGCAGCTTTGTCGATCGCAAGACCGACGTCTGCATCATCCCGCCCAACAGCTTCGCGCTGGCCCGCACGGTGGAGTATTTCCGCATCCCGCGCGACGTGCTGGTGATCTGCCTGGGCAAGAGCACCTACGCCCGCTGCGGCCTGATCGTGAACGTGACGCCGCTGGAACCCGAATGGGAAGGCCATGTGACGTTGGAGATCTCCAACACCACGCCGCTGCCCGCCAAGGTCTACGCCAACGAAGGGCTGTGCCAGTTCCTGTTCCTGAAGGGGGACAGCGTCTGCGAGGTGTCCTACGCCGACAAGGCGGGCAAATACATGGGGCAAAAGGGCGTCACCCTGCCCCGCCTGTGACCTGACCCGTCCCACCTCCTCTTTTTCTGATCGCCGGAAGGCCGGAACCCCATGGACAAGATCCGCATTCGCGGCGGTCGCCCGCTGAACGGCACCATCACCGTCGGCGGGGCCAAGAACGCCGCCCTGCCGCTGATGACGGCGGCACTGCTCTGCGATGAAACGCTGACGCTGACCAACCTGCCGATCCTGGCGGACATCAACACCCTGTGCAATCTGCTGCTGCAACATGGTGTCGCGATCCACATGGAGGGGGCGGGCGGCGATTGCGCCGGGCGGGCGGTGTCCTTCACCGCGCGCGACATCACCAACACCACAGCGCCCTATGATCTGGTCCGCAAGATGCGCGCCAGCGTGTTGGTGCTGGGTCCGTTGCTGGCCCGCTGCGGCGAGGCCAAGGTGTCGCTGCCCGGCGGCTGCGCCATCGGCGCGCGCCCGGTCGATCTGCACATCAAGGGTCTGGAGGCCATGGGGGCCGACATCCAGATCGAAGGCGGCTACATCGTCGCCAAGGCTCCGGCGGGCGGCCTGCGCGGTGCGGAGATCGTCTTCCCCAAGGTGTCGGTCGGGGCCACCGAAAATCTGCTGATGGCGGCGACGCTGGCCAAGGGGACCACCATCCTGGTCAACGCCGCGCGCGAACCGGAGGTCAGCGATCTGGCCGACTGTCTGGTGAAGATGGGGGCCAAGATCACCGGCATCGGCACCGACCGGCTGGTGATCGAGGGGGTGGACCGTCTGCACGGCGCCCGTCACATGGTGGTGGCCGACCGCATCGAAACCGGGACCTACGCCATGGCGGCGGCGATCACCGGTGGCCGCCTTGACATCATGAACACGCGTCTCGATCTGATAAAGGCGGCGGTCAAGGCGCTGGCCCCCGCCGGTGTGGCGTTTGAGGAGATCGAGAACGGAATCCGCGTGTCGCGCGCCAACGGTGAACTGCACGGCGTCGATGTGATGACCGAGCCGTTCCCCGGCTTCCCCACCGACCTTCAGGCCCAGATGATGGCCCTGATGTGCACGGCGTCGGGCGCGGCGATGATCACGGAAACCATTTTCGAAAACCGCTTCATGCACGCGCCGGAACTGACCCGCATGGGCGCGCGCATCACCGTGCACGGCTCGTCCGCGCTGGTGCGCGGGGTGGCGCGGCTGACCGGCGCGCCGGTGATGGCCACCGACCTGCGCGCGTCGGTCTCCCTCGTCCTGGCCGGTCTGGCCGCGCAGGGGGAGACGATGGTCAACCGCGTCTACCACCTGGATCGCGGCTATGAGCGGGTGGAAGAGAAGCTGGCCGCCTGCGGGGCGGACATTGAACGCATTCACGGGCGCGAGGACTGATCCCGGTTCTCCGCCCACACGAGAGGTGCCATGAGCGTGACCCCGATTCGTTTGCGCGCGGAAGATGCCGAGGATGTGAAGATCGTCTCGGCCTGCCTGCAGGACGCCATCTTGCCCATCGGCAACATGGATTTCCTGCCGGAAGAACGGCGATTCATTCTGCTGGTCAGCCGCTTCCGCTGGGAAACGGCCGACCGGCCCCGCCCCGGCCCGGTGGCGGACGACGACCAGGACTCCCCCTTTGAGCGGGTGCAATGCGGCGTGCGGGTGGAGGGCGTGACCGGTGTGAAGCGCCGGGGCCTCGACCTCAAGGACCGCGCGCAGATGCTGGAGTTGCTGGCCATCACGCCGGACGAGGGCGGCTTGCTGCTGACCTTCGCCGGGGGGGCCTGCCTGCGGCTGGAGGGCGAGCGGCTGCGGTTGCTGGTGGAGGATGTGGGCGACCCCTGGCCCACCGGCCTTCGCCCCACCCACACTGAGGACGCGCAACAAACGCCCTGATGGGCGGTTGGCGGCAATCCTGATGTTGCGCCCATCGACGTGATCGCGTAATTTTTCTTGGGAATGGTGGGGCTTGCGACCACGCGCAAGCCACCCGCCCCCCACCCGTGGGCCGGGCGCGGTGCAATCCACCCTGTTGCACGCCAACGCGCACCACCCAAGGGAGAGAAACGCCATGCCGAGCCGCCCCGTCCGCACCGTCGTGCGCAACCAACGGGTTTACAGCGTCCCCACCAGCGCCAGCGTCCGCACCGCCGCCCACATGATGAAGGAGTACCGCGTCGGTGCCCTGATGGTGGTGGACGGCGAGCGGCTGATCGGCATCTTCACCGAACGCGACGCCCTGTTCCGCGTGCTGGCGGGCAACCTCGACCCCGACCGCACCAGCGTGGGCGAGGTGATGACCGCCAACCCCACCACCATCGCCCCCGACCGCCCGATGGGCCACGCCCTGCACCTGATGCACGAGGGTGGGTTCCGCCATTTGCCGGTCGCCGAAAACGGGGTGCCGCTGGGCATGGTGTCGATCCGCGACGCGCTGGGCATGGAACTCATCGATTTCGAGCAGGAGGTGGACGACCGCGACGCCATCGCGGAAATCCTGGGCTGATCCTTTCCCCCCGGCACGCACCCGCCATTCCGCACACCGCCATTCCTCACATCGTTGCACCGCACACCGCCGTCCGGCACAGTGGCGGGGCCTGGAAACGCAGACAGAGGGTGGGGCGTGCTGGATCTGACCTTGGCCGAGCGGCGGGACGCCGAACGCGGCGTGGAAGTGAAAAAGGTCGCCGTCCATGGGGCGGCGACCGTTCGTTTCGAACACCGCCACGGCGAAACGCGGCTCGCCACCCTCTACCACCATGACCCGCTGCGGGTGCTGCTGCCCACGCCGCGCCGGGGCGATCTGCCGGTTGCCGTGCTCGCCACCACCTCCGGCGGGATGGTCGGCGGGGATCGGATGGACATCGACCTGTCGGTCGGGCCGGGCGCGCGGGCGCTGGTGACGACCCAGGCGGCGGAGAAGGTCTACCGCTCCACCGGGGCCGATTGCCGGATCGACACGCGCGTCGCCGTCGAACCCGGCGGTTGGCTGGAATGGTTGCCGCAGGAGGCCATCGTCTTCGAAGGGTCGCGCCTGCGCCGTCTGACCCGGCTGGAGCTGTCCGGCGACGCCCGCCTGATCGCCGGGGAAATGCTGGTGTTCGGGCGCGCCGCCTTTGGCGAAACCGTCACGCGCGGCCTGATCCGCGACGCGTGGGAGGTGACGCGCGACGCCCGTCTGGTCTGGGCCGACGCCCTGCATCTGGACGGCGCGGTGGACGAGGCGTTGCAGCACCCGGCGGGCTTTGCCGGGGCGGCGGCCTGCGCGACCCTGCTCCACGCCGCGCCCGACGCCGCCGACCGGCTCGACGCCGTGCGCGCGCTGGCCGATGGGTTGGGGGCCGATGGGTTGGGGGCCGACGACATGGAGGCCAATGGACTGGAAGCGGGTGCCCGCGTCGGGGCCACCGCCTTCGATGGCCTGCTGGTCATCCGCATTCTGGGCGGCGACGCCCGCGCCGTGCGTCGCGCCTACGCCGCGCTGTGGTCCGGCCTGCGCGCGGCGGCGGCGGGCCTGCCGACCCGCCTGCCCCGCCTGTGGGAGGTGTGAGCCACTCCCCGCGTCATTCCGCCGCCGTGGCCGCCGCCGGAACCGGGGCGGCGGCCGGGCGGCTCTTGCGGTCGTCGGGCAGCAGGATCCCGGCGGCGAAGGCCACCGCCGCCAGCAGCGACAGCCCGACATAGAGCATCGTGAAATCGCCGGTGCGTTCATAGACCACGGCGACCAGCTGCACCGCCAGCGGCCCCGCGCCAAAGGACAGGATGTATTTCGCGCCAAAGGCCAAGCCGCGATGCTTGTCGGGCGTGTATTGCGCCAACAACATGTTTTCCGCCGGAATCTGGGTTTGCGAGGCGATCACGGTCAGCGCGGCGGCCACCACCAGCGGCAGCCCGCTCAACGCCGCCACCGCCGCCATCATCGGCACCTGGACCAATTGGCACAGGATGTAGACACGCTTGAGCGAATGACGGTCGGCCAACGCGCCGCCGATCATCTGCGGCAGCGCGGCGACCAGATACACCGCCGTCACCAGCCCGCCGACCCCCAGCGTGCCGCCGCCCAACAGATCACCCAGGCGGGCCTCGAACAGCTTGGGCAGCACCACCTGCATGGCGTTGAAGATCAACCCGGCGCACACCATGGTCAGCGACAGCACGAAGAAGGTGCGCACCACGTCCTGACGCGACGGGGCGGCCTGCGGCTTCACGTCGGCGTGGCGATCCTGCACAACCCCCAGCGCCAGCAGCACCGCCAGCGCCACGCCCAGCACGACGCAGACCGCTCCCGGAACCAGGAAGGCGGCGCGCCAGCCGAACCATTGGGTCAGGCTGCCCGCGATGACGGCGGCGGTGGCGACGCCAAAGGTGCCGAACAGGCCGAGATAGCCCATGGATTTGCCCCGGTTGGCGGCGTTGGCCATCACCCAGGCCATGCCGACGGGGTGGTAGATCGACGCCCCCAGCCCCAGCACCGCCAGCGACCACATCAGCGCCTGCGGCCCGTTGGACAGCCCGCAGGCCACCGCCCCGCCGCCGGTCAGCAGGAAGAACACGGCCATCATCCCCGCCGAACTCCAGCGGTCGCCCAGCCAGCCCGCCAACGGCGCGCCCAACCCGATTAGGAAGGCCCCGAAGGTCCACAGCCGGATCAGGTCGTCGTAGGAGAGCGCCCATTCCCCTTCCAGCGCCAGCACCACGGTGAGGTACAGCGCGGCGGTGATGTGCATCAGCGAATGGCCGACCCAGGCGAAGCCGACAGACAGGCGGGCCGACAGGGCGCTGGGCGGGGCCGCGCTGGGGGACATGCTCATGGAAACCTCTCCGACCGGGGAAATGTTGCGGTCGCCAACCGCTTGGCCCGACGCTCGCACGGGTCGATGGGCCGGTCCAATGCCCGGCGGGTATGGCCGCTATGTGTCCATCGGTCGCAGCCGGAGGGCGAGTCTCACGCCGGAGGATCCGCCGTCTCCGCCCGCAGCCAGTCCAGATAAGCCGGGTTGCCCCGCCCCAGCGCGATTTCCACGACACAGGGCGTGTCGTAGCTGTGCAGCGCGCGCACCCGCTCCACCAGGGGATCGAACAGGTCGCGCCGGGTCTTGACGATCAGAACCACCTCGGACGCCTCCTCCACCGCGCCCTGCCAGTGATAGACGGAGGTGACGCCGTCCAGAATGTTGGCGCAGGCGGCGAGCCGTTCGGCCACCAACGCGCGGGCCAGCCGCAGAGCCTCGTCCTTCGAACCGGCGGTGATGTAGGCGATGACCAGATCCATGGGCGGGGCTGTCCTTTTCGGTGCGCGGGAAACGGGTTTCGCGTAGGATGCGCGCAACGCCGCGCTTGGCAAGCCCGCCGCGCGGCCCTGTTCCCTGTCCGCAGCTTGAGGCGATCATGGCCGTGTCGCGCCGTTCCGGTTCCCGCCGCTCCCCCAGCGATGTTCAGGCGGCGTGGCTGCGTCGCGGCCTGGACCAGCCGGGCGGCAAGCTGCCGCTGTTCGACGAACGCGGCCAGCGGGTGAAAAAGGCGACGGTGGACGCCTGCCTGAAGGCCGGATGGGCCGAACGCTGGTTCCACAACCCGCTGAAGCCCGATTGGCTGGTCTGCCGCCTGACCGACGCCGGGCGCGACGCCCTGACCGCCCCCAGCCCGGCGACGGTCGAGGCCGACGACGACGCCCGCCAGGGCGCTCTGATCTGACCAACCACTTTCCAGACACACGAAAGCCCCGGTGATCGCTCGCCGGGGCTTTCGTATGCCCGCACGGTCGGTTCGGGTGTGGGCGACCCGCATTCCGCTGGCGTCATCCGGTTGGGGCGAGGAACCGCCCGAACCGGATGACCGCGACCCGACGCCCCGACATCAGCCGATGCGGCCGTGACGGACGGCGTTGTGGATCTCCCCACGGGTCAGACCGATGTCGGCCAGTTCGACATCCGACATGTGGGCCAGTTCGTATTCCGCACGATAAAGATCAGCGCGGTTCTTGAACCAATCAACCACCCGCTGAAAGAACGACGGGCGGTTTGTTTCCGCGCCAAACAATGCGTCGTTGGCAGAATTCAAAGAAGAAAAGCTCATCGTCAACTCCTGTGGTGCAAGCTCGTTGCTGACGAATACTTTATATGCTGCATGTGCGAAATCAATAAGCCGGGCGATGCGCTCTTGCGGCGGCAGACCTGCACCGATTCGATGGAAGGAACGCAGACGAACGATTCCACCCGGAACCCACCCGTTCGCGGACACAAAAAAAGCGCGCGACCGAAGCCGCGCGCTGTTTTTGTTCGGAAATCCCGCAATCAGAGGCCCCGCCATCGCAGGCGGGACCATGACCGGAGCAAACCGCTCACTTCACCGTCGATTTGCGGTGCAGATTGTGGTGTGCCTCGATGTAACGCACGGTTCCCGACTTCGACCGCATGATGACCGAGTGGGTGTAGGCCCCACCCGGCACCCGGCGCACGCCCTTCAGCATCGCGCCGTCGGTCACACCGGTGGCGGCGAACATCACGTTGCCGCGCGCCAGTTCGGTCAGGCTGTATTTCTTGTTCAGGTCGGTCACGCCCCACTTGGCGGCGCGGGCCTTTTCGTCGTCGTTGCGGAACAACAGACGGCCCTGGAACTGACCACCGATGCAACGGAGCGCGGCGGCGGCCAGCACGCCTTCCGGCGCGCCGCCGGAGCCGACATACATGTCCACGCCGGTGTGTTCCTGGCTGGTGGCGATCACGCCCGACACGTCGCCGTCGTTGATCAGCATGATGCGCGCCCCGGCCTCACGCACGCGGGCGATCAGCTCGGCGTGGCGCGGGCGGTTCAGGATGCAGACCAGCAGCTCTTCGACCTCGGCCCCCTTGGCCTTGGCCAGCGCCTTCAGGTTGTTGGCCGGGGTTTCGTCGAGATCGACGAGGTTGTCCGGCAGACCGGCCCCGACGGCGATCTTGTCCATATAGACGTCGGGGGCGTTCAGGAAGCCGCCCTCTTCGGCCATGGCGATGACGGCCAGCGAGTTCGGGCCGCCGGTGGCGCAAATGGTGGTCCCTTCCAGCGGATCGAGCGCGATGTCCACCTTCGGCCCGGAGCCGATGCCGGCCCCGACCTTTTCACCGATGTAGAGCATCGGGGCTTCGTCACGCTCGCCCTCGCCGATCACGACGGTCCCGTCGATGTACAGCGTGTTCAGCGCCTGGCGCATGGCGTCGACGGCGGCCTGGTCGGCCAGCTTCTCGTCGCCGCGCCCCATCAGCAGCGAGGCGGACAGGGCCGCCGCCTCGGTGACGCGAACGGCTTCGAGCGCCAGGTTCCGGTCCATGTTGGACAGGTCAACTTGCTGCGTAGACATGGTGTTGTTCCCCCCGACTCTTCGGTCGTCTTTCAGGCGGTCATAAAAAACAGGTTCAGAACTGCTCGATGCGGATCATGCGCGGCGCTTCCACCACGCAATCCAGGGCAGCGATGGTCGCCAGCGCCCGCTGCATCGCCGCTTCCTCGGTGTCGTGGGTGGTCAGCACCACCGGCACGGCTTCACCGGGCGAATGGCCGCGCTGGAGGAACTGCTCCATCGACACGTTTTGATCGCGCATGGCCGCCGCGATGTCGGCGATGACGCCGGGGCGGTCCAGAACCATCAGGCGGACATAGTAGGAGCCGCGCCGCGATTCCATCGGCGACGGAACGGCCGCGCCCAACTGGTCGGCGGGGACGCCAAAGGTCGGGGTGGAGCGGCCGCGCGCGATGTCGATCAGATCGGCCACCACCGCCGACGCCGTCGGCCCGGCCCCGGCCCCACGGCCGACGAACAGCACGCGGTCGGCAAAATCGGCCTGGGCGACCACGGCGTTGAACACGCCGTCCACCGCCGCGATCGGCGCGGATTTCGGAACCATGCAGGGATGAACGCGCTGTTCCACACCGGCGTCGGTGCGGCGCGCGATGCCCAGCAGCTTCACGCAGAAGCCCAACTGGTCGGCGTAATCGAAATCGATGGCCCCGACCTGCCGGATCCCCTCGATGTGGACGGCGGCGAAATCAACCGGCGTGCCGAAGGCGACGGAGGCCAGAACCGCCAGCTTGTGGGCGGCGTCGATGCCGTCCACGTCAAAGGTCGGGTCGGCCTCAGCGTAGCCCAACGCCTGGGCGTCGGCCAGCACATCGGCGAAATCGCGGCCCGTCGTCCGCATTTCGGTCAGGATGTAGTTGCAGGTGCCGTTCAGGATGCCGTGGATTTCCGACACGCGGTTCCCGGCCAACCCCTCGCGCAGGCCCTTGATGATTGGGATGCCACCGGCGACCGCCGCCTCGAACGCCACGGTCAGGCCCTTGGCCTCCGCCTTGCGGGCGATGTCGGTGCCGTGCACGGCCAGCAGCGCCTTGTTGGCGGTGACGACGTGCTTGCCGGTTTCGATGGCGGTGGCGACCGTGTCACGGGCCGGGCCTTCCGACCCGCCGATCAGCTCGACCACCAGATCGACGGCGGGATCGGCGGCCATCGCCACCGGATCGTCGTACCAGCGCACCGCCGACAGATCGACGCCACGGTCCTTGCCCTTCGAACGGGCGCTGACGGCCACGACCTGGATCCGGCGGCCGCAGCGCTGCTCGATCAGATCGGCCTGGGCCTGCAACAGCTTCAGGACCCCGGCCCCGACCGTGCCCAGACCGGCGACCGCGATGTTCAGGGGGGCGGCTTTTTGGTCTTTGGACATCAGACTTTCGCTTTCTCGGATTCCAGGAGGGCGGCGCGCACCGCCGGGTCTTGGCTGGCGGCGGCGACACCGGCGTTGGAGCGGAAGAACTCCTTGATGTTGCGGGTGGCCTGGCGGATGCGGTGGACGTTCTCGACCATCGCCAAGCGCACATGGCTGTCGCCATACTCACCAAAGCCGATGCCGGGGGCGACGGCGACCTCCGCCTCCTGCAACAGCAGCTTGGCGAATTCCAGCGAGCCAAGATGGGCGAATTGCGGCGGAATCGGCGCCCAGGCGAACATGGAGGCCGACGGCGTCGGCACCTCCCACCCGGCGGCGGCCAGCCCCTCGATCATCACGTCGCGGCGCTGCTTGTACATGTCGCGCACCTGCTGGACGCAGTCCTGCGGGCCGTTCAGCGCGGCGGTGGCCGCCACCTGGATCGGGGTGAAGGCCCCGTAATCCAGGTAGGACTTGATGCGCGCCAGCGCGGTGATCAGCTTCTTGTTGCCGGTGGCAAAGCCGATGCGCCAGCCCGCCATCGAATAGGTCTTCGACATCGAGGTGAATTCCACCGCGATCTCGCGCGCCTCCGGGATTTCCAGGATCGACGGCGGCGGGTTGCCATCAAAGAAGATCTCGGCATAGGCCAGATCGGACAGGATGTAGATGCCTTCCTTGCGGCAGAACTCCACGATCGGGCGGTAGAAATCCAGCCCCACCACCTCGGCCGTCGGGTTGGACGGGTAGTTCAGCACCAGCGCCAGCGGCTTGGGCACGCTGTGGCGCACGGCGCGGATCAGCGTGTTCATGAAGCTGTCGATGTCGGTCAGCGCGCCGTTCTGCCCAACCGGCAGATGGCAGACCGACGCCCCGGCCAGGATGAAGCCGAAGGGGTGGATCGGGTAGCTGGGGTTCGGCACCAGGATCACGTCGCCGGGGCTGGTGATGGCCTGGGCCAGATTGGCCAGCCCCTCTTTCGAGCCGATGGTGACGATGGTCTCCGTTTCGGGATCGATGTCCACGTTGAAGCGGCGCTTGTAATAGGCCGCGTGCGCCTTGCGCAGACCGGGGATCCCGCGCGAATTCGAGTAGCGGTGCGTCTTGGGGTCGCGCACGGCCTCGACCAGCTTGTCGACGATGTGCTGCGGGGTCGCCTGATCGGGGTTGCCCATGCCAAGGTCGATGATGTCAGCGCCATTAGCTCGGGCGCGTGCCTTCATGGCGTTCACTTCCGCGAACACATACGGGGGCAGGCGCTTGATGCGATGGAATTCTGTGTTGGACATGGGACGCTCCGGAAAACCAGGCCGGTCACGCCATCAACCCTATGAATCCTGCGGACCGGGACCCATCTTCTACCGCCCCATCGCGGCGGATGCGAGGCAAATTTCGCCACGCCCGCCCCGGTCCGGCCCGGCGAAACCATCCTTTTGGCCGATGCGCCCCGTCCATTCGGCTGGGATTATGGTTATTCCGTATTGAAAAATATCGCGTTCCCGGTACCAATCGGTCCTGATGGATCGGTGGCGTTTCGATGAGGGAGCAAGAGTATGTCGGCGTTGGGACTTTGGGCGGATCGTCGTTTCGGCAACATCCGCGTCACCCGCAAGCTGGCGCTGGCCCTGTCCATTCCGTTGGCCGGGGTGGTTCTGCTGTCCTCCTTTTCCGTCTGGCAGCAGCGGGCGATCAGCCGCGACGCGCAGGATCTGCAACGCGTCGCCAGCCTGTCCATCGCGATGACCGACCTTGTGCATGATCTGCAAAAAGAACGCGGCTCCTCCTCCATCTATCTCGGCGGGACCAAGACCGAGCCGGACCGCGCCCGCATGGACACGATCCGGGGCGGCACCGACAGCCGGATGGCGGCGCTGCGCCCGCAATTCGACGCCGCCGCCATCGAAAACCCGCGCCTGCGCGCGGCGATGGACGGGGCAAAGGCCGCCCTGCCCCGCCTGATGGAGCTGCGCACCGCCGTCAACGGCGGCTCGCTCGCCTCGTTGGAGGTGGTGAAGGGCTACACCGGGTTGATCCGCACCCTGCTGGACGCCGCAGCGCTCGCCCCGATCATCTCCACCCACCCCGACCAGATCCTCGCCGCCAACGCGCTTTTCGCGGTGTCGGAGGCCAAGGAGCGGCTGGGCCAACAGCGCGCCGTCGGCGGCGGGGCCTTCCGCAAGGACCGTTTCCCCACCGACGCCCATGAACGCTTCGTCGAGCTGACCGGCGAATACCGCGCCTTGCTGAACGGCCTGAAAACCAAGCTGACGCCCGAGCAGGCCGCCTTCTTCGACCGCACCGTCACCGGCCCGGCGGTGGCGGAGGTGGAGCGGATGCGCAAGATCGGCACCGCGTCGGCCTATGGCGCGGTCAACCACGGGGTAGACGCCGGGGTGTGGTTCGACACCATCACCGTGAACATCGACCTGTTGAAGACGGTGGAAAACCGGCTTGCCGGGGATCTGCTGGCGCTGGCCCGCCAGGACGCCGACAGCGCCGCCGCACGCCTGATCGGGCTGGGGGTTGGGCTGGCCCTGCTGGTGGCGCTGATGGTCGCGGTGGCGCTGCTGGTCGCCCGCAACATCACCCGCCCGCTTCACCGGCTGGAGTCCGCCATGACCCGGATGCAGGCCGGGGAGCGCGATTTCACCATCGACGGGACCGACCGCCGCGACGAGCTGGGGACCATGGCCGCCAGCCTCGACGCCTTCCGCCAATCGCTGGCCCGCGCCGACCGGCTGGCCGCCGAACAGACCCGCGCGCACGAGGAGCGTTTGCGCCACGCCGAACGGGTGGAGGCGCTCGTCACCGCCTTCGACAGCCGGGTCGATGGCGTGACCGCCCAGTTGGCGACGGCGGCGGGCGGGCTGCGCACCAACGCCGACCGCATGAACCAGATCGCCCAGGACACCGAACAGCATGTGCTGTCGGTCGCCCAGGCGTCCGAACACGCGTCGAGCAACGTCCAGGCGGTGGCGGCGGCGTCGGAGGAGTTGACCGCCTCCATCTCCGAAATCGGGCGGCAGATGACCGGATCGACCGCCATGGCCGAACAGGCGGTGGCCGACGTGCGCAAGGCGTCGAGCATCATCGCCCATTTGAACGACGCCGCCCGTCAGGTTGGCGAGATCGTCGGCCTGATCCAATCCATCGCCGGGCAAACCAATTTGCTGGCGCTGAACGCCACCATCGAAGCCGCCCGCGCGGGCGAGGCCGGCAAGGGCTTCGCCGTGGTGGCGAGCGAGGTCAAGGCGCTGGCCAACCAGACCGCCAAGGCGACGGAGGACATCACCGGCAAGGTCGCCGAAATCCAGGCCGCGACCGACGAAACCGTGGCGGCGATCACCGACATCGGTCAGGTGGTGGGCCGGATCGAGGAAAACATCTCCGCCGTCGCCGCCGCCGTGGAGGAACAGAACGCCGCCACCGCCGAAATCGGCCGCAACGCCCAGCAGGCGGCCCAAGGCACCGACGCCGTGTCCCACAGCTCCAGCGCCGTCGGCACCCAAGCCATCCAAACCGGCGACATGGCCCGCGAGGTCCTGACCATGGCCGACGGGCTGAAACACCACGCCGACGGGCTACGGCAGGACGTGACGCGGTTCATCGCGGACATTCGGGGGGCGTGAGGGCGGCTCGGCGGTCGACAATCACCACACCATCCCGCCGCGTCTCACGCAACAGGACCGTGTCAGGAGCGCAGGGCAATCGGGTGAAGGCTTAAAATTCCTCTATTAGGACATTCGTCATCCCCGCGAAGGTGGGGAACCAGAGTTCGCAGAGTGGCTCTGACGGAAAAGCCTGGATCCCCGCCTTCGCGGGGATGACGGTAAATTTTTCTTATAGGTTTATAAACCTTCAAGCGATTACCCTGGTCAGGAGCGGACCGCGACACCCGGCCGCGCCACCGCGCCGCAAAAGGGATGCCCCGCGCGCGATCCGCCGCTACCCTGCCCTCCACAACCACAAAGCCGCAAAGCCGGAGGATTCGCCCGATGCCGCAACCCGATCACATCATGGCCCTGCCCGTCCCCGATTCCGCGTCGCTGGACGAGGATCTGCGCGCCCTGTTCGACAAATGCACGGAAAAGCTGGGATTCGTGCCGAACGTGCTGCAAGCCTACAGCCTGCGCCAAAAGAAGCTGCGCACCTTCGCCCAGCTTTACAACGAACTGATGCTGGGCGAGAGCGGGCTGAGCAAGCTGGAGCGCGAGATGATCGCGGTCGTCGTCTCCTCCGCCAACCATTGCTATTACTGCCTGGTCGCCCATGGGCAGGCGGTGCGCAAGCTGTCGGGCGATCCGGAGCTGGGGGAGATGCTGGCGGCCAATTACCGCGTCGCCCCGCTGCCGCCGCGCCAGCGCGCCATGCTGGATTTCGCCTGGGCCATGACCAAGGAACCCTGGAGCGTGGGGGAGGAGAACCGCGCCGCGCTGCGCGCCGTCGGCTTCACGGCGGAAGAGATTTTTGACATCGCCGACACGGCGGCGTTCTACAACATGTCGAACCGGATGGCGACGGCGGTGGACATGCTCCCCAACCGCGAGTACCACAAGATGGACCGCTGAGGCGCGACGCCCCCTCCCCCCGTGGCCCGCGCCGCCCACCCGACCGGAGCCGCCTGGATGTTGAGGTTTTTCGTCCGCCTGTTCGCCACCATCGGTTTTCTGGTGGTGGCCGCTCTGGTCGGCGGTGCCTATCTGGTGATCCGCCAGGAACCGACCCTGCCGCGCGGGGTGGTGCTGAACCTCGACCTGACCCACAGCCTGGCGGAGGGCGGCGACGACCGGCTGGGCGGGCTGCTGGGGCACGAGGCGAGCCTGCGCGACGCGCTCGACGCGCTGGAACGCGGGCGGAAGGACGCGCGGGTCAAGGGCGTGCTGGCCCGGTTGGGCGGCGACCAGATCGGCTTTGCCCAAACGCAGGAACTGCGGGCGGCGGTGGAGCGGTTCCGCGCCTCGGGCCGCTTCGCCATCGCCTACGCCGACAGCTATGGCGACGGCGGGGCGGGCAACCGCGCCTTTCTGCTGGCCAGCGGCTTTGACGAGGTGTGGATGCAGCCGCTGGGCGTGGTCGGGCTGACCGGCCTGTCGGCGGAGCTGCCCTTCGCGCGCGGCCTGCTCGACACGCTGGGCGTCCAGCCGCAATTGCAGCACCGGGAGGAGTACAAGAGCTTCTCCGACACCTTCACCCAATCCACCATCACCCCGGCCAACCGCGAGATGATGCAGGGGCTGATCGGCGACCTGACCAACCAGTTGGTGGACGGCGTCGCCAAGGGCCGCCGCCTGCCCCCGGCCAGCGTGCGCGCCGCCATCGACCGCGCCCCGCTGCTGGAGCGCGAGGCGCTCGACCTCAAGCTGATCGACCGCATCGGCTACGCCGACGAGGCGCGCGACGCCGCCCTGCAACGTGCCGGGGCCGACGCCGAACTGGTGGATCTGCCCGATTATCTGGCGGTGGCCGGTGGCCCGCACGACAGCGGCCCGACCATTGCCCTGGTCCACATCGTCGGGACCATCACCGGCGGCAAGAGCGAGCGCCCGACCTTTGGCGAGATCAACGCCGGGGCCGACACCGTCGTCCGCGCCATCGAAGACGCGGCGGACGACGCCGACGTGCGCGCCATCCTGGTCCGCATCGACAGCGGCGGCGGCTCCGTCTCCGCCTCGGAATCCATCCGGCGGGCGTTGGTCAAGGCGCGCCAGCGCGGCAAGCCGGTGATCGCCAGCATGGGCGATTCCGCCGCGTCGGGCGGCTATTGGATCGCGCTGGCCGCCGACCGCATCGTCGCCTCGCCCGCCACGCTCACCGGCTCCATCGGCGTGGTGGCGGGCAAGATGAGCCTGGGCGGCCTGTCGGACAAGCTGGGCGTGCGCTGGGACCGCGTGTCCGCCGCCCGCAACGCCGGCATGTGGTCGCCCATGCACCCCTTCTCCCCGGCGGAGGAGGAACGGTTGACCGCCATCATCGACGCCACCTACGCCAGCTTCCTGGAACGGGTGGCGGAGGCCCGGCGGCTGACGCCCGAACAGGCCCGCGCCGCCGCCAAGGGCCGGGTGTGGACCGGCGCGCAGGCCCGCGAACTCGGCCTGATCGACGAGCTGGGCGGCCAGGAGGAGGCGTTGACGCTGGCCCGCAGCGCCGCCGGTCTGGCCACCGACGCGGAGGTGACGCTCGCCCCCTACCCGCCGCCCAAGACCTTGACCGACGAGTTGCTGGACCTGATGTCCGGCAAGGGCGAACTGGTCGGCGCGCTGTCCGCCGCCGCCCACCTGCGCCCCATCGCCAGCGCGCTCGCCCCCCTGCTCGACACCCCCGGCCTGCGCGCGTCCATGCCCCCGGTCGGCGTGCGGTGAGGGGAGGGCGGTCCTGCGACCGCTTTTCCTCTCCAATCCGCCGCCCTCCCCTGCTACGCTTCCCGTTCCACGGGAACCATACGCAGGAGACACGCCGGAATGGACGCCACCACCATCGCCACGCACGCCACCGCGCTGCTGTCGCCGCTGCTGCCGATGATCCTGGACGGCGGGGCCAAGGAGGTTGGCAAGACCATCGCCGCCGACACCATCGCCAAGGGCAAGACGGTGCTGGGCCTGCTGACCGGCGCGCCCAAGGGCGACAAGGTCCTGGCGGCGGCCAAAAACCTCGCCCTATCGCCCGACGACGCGGACGCCCGCAACGACCTGGACGACGCCATCACCGGCCTGCTGAAACGCAACGCCGACCTGCTGGACAAGGTCGCCGCCGCGCTGGCCGACGGCACCGGCGGCAACACGGTCATCGCGTCCGGGGCCGGGGCGGTGGCGATTGGCGGCAACGCGACCGGGGCGCGGATCACCGTCACCCTGGAGAAAAAATGACAAGCTCCGGGAACCGGGTGGAGGTGAGCGGCACGGGGGGCTTGGGCATCGGTGGAAGCGCCGACGGTGCCGACATCGACGTCTCCATCACCGTTCACCCGCCCGCCCCACCCCCGCCGCCGTCCGCCCTCCATCAGTTGGGCCGGGCGCTGTCGGACTTCACCGGGCGGGACACGGAGTTGGCGGATCTGCACGCGGCGCTGAACGCCCCCGATGGCGGGACGGTGGCAATCACCGCGCTGTCGGGGATGGGCGGGGTGGGCAAAACCACACTGGCGATGCACGCGGCCCGCCGTGTGATCGACCGTTACCCCGACGCGCAGATCGTCGTCGATCTCAACGGCCATGGCGTCGGCGACCCGACCACGCCGTTGGACGCGATGATGCGGGTCATCCGCGCCTTTCACCCGCACACACCGGCCTTGGCGGATGCCGCCGAGGCCCGCGCCCTCTACAACGCCACCCTGTCCGGCAAGCGGGCCTTGATCCTGCTGGACAACGCCGCCGACGCCGACCAAATCCGCGATCTGATCCCCCCGCCCCCTTGCGCGGCGATCATCACCGCGCGGGAACTGGTGCAGCCATCGGATTGCACGGTGTTGCGGCTCGACCTGTTGCCGGTGGCCAAATCGGTGGCGCTGCTGCGCCGACTGGCCCGCAAGGCGACGGGGACGGACGCCGAATGGACCCGGTTGGCCGCGCTGTGCGACCGCCTGCCGCTGGCCCTGCGCGTCGCCGGATCCACGCTGGCCGTCGCCGATGATCTGACCCTGCCCGATTATCTGGCCGAACTGGCGGACGAGGCGCAACGCCCGCACCGCCTGACCCGCCAGAACGACCGCAGCGCCAACGTCGCCGCCGTGCTGGCCCACAGCCTGCGCCGCCTGATCAACCAGGATCCCACCCTGGCCGCCCGCTGGCAAAGCCTGAGCGTCGTCGCCGCTGATTTTGACCGTGCCATGGCGGCGGCGCTGTGGGAGGTGACGGACACGGACGCCGGGCCGATCCTGCGCGCCCTGCGCGACCGCTCCCTGCTGCTGTACGACGGCGAGACGCGCCGTTACCGCCTGCACGACCTAATGCGCCCGCTGGCCCGCAACCTGTTCCAAACCAACCCGGACCAAGACCCGGAACCGGGCACAGCCGCCCGCCTCGCCACGGCGGAAGGCCGCTTTGCGGTGCATTTTATGGGGGTGTTGGAAGAGGCCAAGGAACTTTACAAGCGCGGCCATGACGGGGTGGTCGCCGGGCTGGCCCGCTACGACGCCGACGCCCGCAACATCGCCGCCGCCGCCACCTGGGCCATCGACAGGGCAGAGCATGATCCTACTGCGCAAAAGGTCGCCGCTTGGCTGCCCAATGCTGGGGCGTATGTGCTTGGTCTGCGCCTCCACCAACGAAAATGGATCGTCTGGCTGACTGCCGCCGCCGCCGCCGCCCGCCGGATGGGCAACCTCGGCCTCGCCGCTAGCCATCTCGGCAATCTGGGTATCGCCTACGCCGCTTTGGGTGAGACACGGCGCGCCATCGACTTTTACCAACAGGCCCTCGCCATTTCGCGGGAAATCGGGGACCGGCGCGGCGAGGGAAACCACCTCGGCAATCTGGGCAACGCCCACGCCGCTTTGGGCGAGACACGGCGCGCCATCGACTTTCACCAACAGGCTCTCGCCATTTCGCGGGAAATCGGGGATAGGCGTGGCGAAAGAACCGGCATCGGCGCTCTGGGCAACGCTCACGCGGCTTTGGGCGAGACGCAGCGCGCCATCGAGTTTTACGAACAAGCCCTCGCCATATCGCGGGAAATCGGGGATCGGCACGGCGAGGGAAACACCCTTGGCAATCTGGGCAACGCCCACGCCGCCTTGGGTGAGATACAACGAGCCATCGACTTTTACGAACAGACCCTCGCCATCGCGTGGGAGATCGGGGATCGGCGCAGCGAGGGAAATGCCCTCGGCAATCTGGGCAACGCCCACGCCGCTTTGGGTAAGACACACCGCGCCATCGAGTTTTACGAACAGGCCATCGCCATCGCACGGGAAATCGGGGATCGGCGCAGCGAGGGAAATGCCCTCGGCAATCTGGGCCGCGCCCACGCCAAACTGGGCGAGACACGGCGCGCCATCGACTTTTACGAACAGGCCCTCGCCATCGCGCGGGAGATCGGGAATCGGCGCGGTGAGGGAAACCACCTCCACAACCTTGCGGACGCACGCGCCAAACTGGGCGATGTCCCCACCGCGATCACCCTGACCGAACAGGCGTTGGCGATCTATGTCGCCATCGAAAGCCCCCATGCGGAGACCGTGCGCCAGCAACTCGCCCGTCTGCGCGAGGGAACGGTAGAGGGTTGACCACCAGCGCGCTCCATCCCCTCTCCCCACCGGGGAGAGGGTTAGGGTGAGGGTGAAGGCTTGAAATTCCTCAATCAGGACATTCGTCATCCCCGCGAAGGCGGGGATCCAGAGTTCGCAGAGTGGTTCTGACGGGAAAGCCTGGATCCCCGCCTTCGCGGGGATGACGGCAAACTCTTGATATAGGTTTATAAACCTTCAGGCGATTGCCCCGCCGGGGAGAGGGGTGGGGTGAGGGGGTGGGGCAAGCCATCCCCCCATGACCCGGATGTTCCGGCGGGCGTTGCCGGGTGGGGTGGGACAGGCTAGGAATAAAGACCCCAAACCCCACCCGGAGCCGCCGCGATGCGCCCCACCCCTGCCCCGTTCGGTCGCGTTGGTCCGGCCCGTGCGCCGCAGGGCGGTGTGCGCCGTGCAACCGGTGAACAGCGCGCCGGAATCTGTTTCACGGTGTTTCAAACGTTCCATTCGCCCCGGCGTGGCCTTTCCCGCGCGGGCGCGGTGATCGGCTGTTGCGTGGAATCGTTCCAGGCGTATGGTGTGGCCGCCTGCGGATTGCCAGAGTTTTGAGACGCCGATCATGCCCTCCCCCAAAGCCACCCCGTCCCGGCCCGACACCACCGCCACACAGGCGGAAAACGACCGCCCGGTCTTCACGCACAGCGAGATCGTCAGCGTGTTCAGCGGCGTGGCGCTGGCCATGCTGATGGCGGCGATGGATCAGACCATCGTGGCGACGGCGCTGCCGACCATGGCCGGGGAGCTGGGTGGGCTGGAGATGCTGCCCTGGGTGGTCACGGCCTATCTCCTGGCCTCCACCACCACGACGCCGATCTATGGCAAGCTGTCGGACCTCTATGGCCGCAAGCGGGTGTTGGAGGTGGCGATCCTGCTGTTTCTGGCCGGGTCGGCGCTGTGCGCGGCGGCGCAGACGATGACGCAGCTCATCCTGTTCCGCGCCTTGCAGGGGTTGGGCGGCGGCGGGTTGATGGCGCTGGCCTTCACCATCATCGGCGATGTCGTCGCCCCGCGCGAACGCGGGCGGTATCAGGGGATGATCGGCGGGGTGTTCGCGCTGGCCAGCGTCGCCGGGCCGCTGTTGGGCGGGGCCTTCACCGAAACCATCGGCTGGCATTGGATTTTCCTCATCAACCTGCCCATCGGGGTGGCCGCCCTGGTGATGACGCGGCGCACGCTGGGCCGCCTGCCGTTGGGCCGGGCCAAGCCGACCATCGACCTGCCGGGCGCGCTGCTGCTGACCGGCGCGGTGACGAGCCTGCTGGTGGTGGCGACGCGCGGCGGCGCGCCGGGGTTGGAATGGACCTCCCCGCTCTGCCTGGGGCTGGCCGGGGGTGGGGCGGCGCTGCTCGCCGCCTTTGTGTGGCACGAGGGGCGGACGGCCGAACCCATCCTGCCGCTGCCGCTGTTCCGCCTGCCGGTGGTGGCGGTCGCCACGCCGGTGGTGGCGGTGTCGGCCATGGTGCTGTTCGCCGGGATCGTCTTTCTGCCGCTGCATCTGCAACTGGTGCAGGGGACCAGCGCCACCGCGTCGGGCCTGATGCTGCTGCCGATGGTGCTGGGCATGACCTGTGGCGCGGTCGGCGGCGGGCGGCTGATCGCCAAGACCGGACGCTACAAGCTCTACCCGCTGGCCGGTCTGGCGCTGGCCGCCGCCATGTATCTGGCCTTGGGCCTGCTGCCCTGGGTGGCCGGGAACGGGCTGTGGTCCACCGTGATCCTGGTCCCGCTGGGCATGGGGTTGGGGCTGGTCATGCCGGTGATGACGGTGGCGGTGCAGAACGCGGTGGCGCAACGCGATCTGGGCGCGGCGACGGCGGCGGTCGGCTTCTTCCGCTCGCTGGGCGGGTCGGTCGGGGTCGCGGTGTTCGGGGCGGTGTTCAACGCCACCGTGTCGGACCGGCTGGACGCGGTGGGCCTGTCGGGCCGCGCGGTGCTGGAGCATGGCGCGTCCGCCCTGGCCGGTCTGCCCGACGGCGTGAAGGCCGGGGTTCTGGCGACGCTGGAGCACGGCTTTGCCACCCTGTTCCTGCTGGCCGCCGGGCTGGCGGTGCTGTCCTTCGCCCTGTCGCTGTTTCTGGAGGAGCTGCCGCTGCGCTCCGGCTCCACCAGCGCCAAGGAGGAAGAAGCGGCGGCGTGACAAAGCGCCGTCAAAGCGCCATCAAAACGCCGTCGGGGGGGGCTGGCAACGCGCCGCCCCCTCCCCATATGTCATCCGTGACCCATGCGTTTTTTGTCAGTCCCGCTGTGACCTGAAGGCCCGCCCACTCCCGGCGGGCCTTCTTTCTATCGGGAGTCTTGGGACGTCAGAGCGCCCGCAGTTCGGCGGGAAAGACCAGGGCAACGCGCAGGCCCGGCCCGTTGTCGGCCAGTTCCAGCCGTGCGCCGTGCAGCGAGGCCACCGCGTCCACCAGACTCAGGCCCAGCCCGTTGCCGGGCGAGGCCCGCGCCGTATCCAGCCGGACGAAGCGTTGCAGCACCTTGGCCCGCGCCTCCTCCGGGATGCCGGGGCCGTTGTCGGCCACGGTGACGCGGGCGGCCTGCCCGGCGGCGGGGCCGTCCAGCCGCAGGGTGATCGCCCCGCCCTCCGGCGTGTATTTGATGGCGTTGTCGAGCAGGTTGGACACCGCCTGTGCCAGCAATTGGCCGTTGCCGCGCACCGGGACGCTGGCTGGCCCCATCCCGGTGGGGATCTCCACGGTCAGGCGCTGGCCGCGCTCCTCCGCCACCGGTTCATAGAGGTCGGCGGCGAGTTGCACGACGTCGCGCAGATCGACCGGGACGAAATCGTTGCGCTTGGCCCCCGATTCCGCCTCCGCGATCGACAGCAGGGCGGTGAAGGTGGCGATCAGCCGGTCGGCCTCGGCGATGGTGTCCTGCAGGACGCTGCGGTAATGCTCCGCGTCATCGGTCTCGCGGATCAACGCCAGTTCGATGCGGGAGCGCAGGCGGGTGAGCGGCGTGCGCAGATCATGGGCCACGCTGTCCGTCACCTGCCGCATCCCGGTCATCAGCCGTTCCAGCCGGTCGAGCATGGCGTTGAGGTTGCCCGCCAGCCGGTCGATCTCGTCGCCGCCGCCAAAGCGCGGCACCCGGTCGCTGAGATCGCCCGCCATGATCTGGCGGGTGGTGCGGTTGATCGCCTCGATCCGCCGCATCGCGCCCCGGCTGACCAGCAGCCCGCCGCCCAAGCCCAGCATCGCCGTGGCCGCGATGATCCAGCCCAGCGAGCGCACCATGCGGTCGCTCAACTGGTCCAGCTCGCTCATGTCGCGCCCCACCAGCAAGCGGAACTGCCCCGGCAGGGTGAAGGTCATCGCCTGCGCGGTGGAGGGCCGGTTGTGGACGCCGCTGCTGTCCGACACCTTGAAGTGGGACCAGCCGTTGGCGCTGGGGACCACATCGGGCCAGCGCGACAGGTTGCCCGCCAGGATGCCGCCATTGGCGGTGGTCAGCAGATAGATGGCGTTGTTGTTGACCACGGCGCTGCGCCCGCGCACCAGTTCCACCAGCCCGGGCAGGCCGTATTTGGTGTAGTGGTCGTTGAACGCCTCCACCTCCAGCGCCACGGTTTCGCCGATCTCCTCGCTGAGAAAACCGGCGGTGGTGCGGTAGACGACGACCAGGATCAAGCCGACCGACAGCACGAACAGCACGAGATAGAGGGCCGACAAACGAACGGCGGTGGTGCGGAGCAACCGCAACACCGCCGCCACGCACAACCGGAATCGCGAGCGCGCCGCCTCTCCCGCCGCCCCCGAAGAAGACGATGAAGATGCGGACATCAGGACGCCGCCCGCAGGCTGTACCCCGCCCCGCGCACCGTGTGGATCAGGGGCGTGGAGAAATCCTTGTCGATCTTCTGGCGCAGCCGGGCGATGTGCACGTCGATGACGTTGGTCTGGGGATCGAAATGATAATCCCAGACATTCTCCAGCATCATCGTGCGGGTGACGACGCTGCCGGCGTTGCGCATCAGATACTCCAGCAGCGCGAATTCGCGCGGCAGCAGATCGATGGCCTTGCCCGCCCGGCGCACGCCGCGCGTCAGCAAATCCAGCTCCAGATCGGCAACGGCCAGCTTGGTTTGCGGCTGCGCCGCGCCGCGACGGCGGACCAGCACCTCGATCCGCGCCAGCAATTCGGAAAAGGCGAAGGGCTTGGTCAGGTAATCGTCGCCACCCGCCTTCAGCCCCTTCACCCGATCCTCCACGCTGCCCAGCGCGGTGAGGAACAGCACCGGCGTGTCGTTGCCCGCCGCCCGCAGCACCTGGACCAGCGACAGCCCGTCGCGCCCCGGCAGCATGCGGTCAACGATCATCACGTCGTAATGCTCGCCACCGGCCAGATAGAGGCCTTCCTTGCCGTCGTGGGCGACATCGACCACATGCCCGGCCTCCTTCAACCCCTTGGCGAGGTAGCTGGCGGCCTGCTGGTCGTCTTCAATGACGAGGACTTTCATGTCCATCAGTGTAGCTCCCCCAAACCGCCGGGCCAAGCGCGCCGGGGCGCGATCCCGATCAGGCCTTCAGCTTCAGCGCGACGAAGGTTTCGTTGCCCTGGCGGTTGATCAGGACCAACACCGCCTTCAGCCCGGCCTTTTCCGCTTCGGCCACCTTGCGGGAGACGTCGGCGGGGGTCTTCACCGGCTCGTCGCCGACGCGCACGATGATGTCGCCGGTGCGGATCGGGGTTTCGGTCTTCGGGGCCAGACCGGTGACGACCACGCCCTTCACGGTCTCGTCCACGCCCAGACGCTTGCGGGTCGCGGGGTCGAGCGTGGCCAGCTTCAGGCCCTGGACGGCTTCGCCGCCCGCGCCATGCTCGCCCTTGCCCGTGTTGGCGGCGACCTGGGTGTCGGCCAGACGGTCGATGTGGACGGACACCGTCTTTTCCTGGCCCTGGCGGACGATCTTCACATCCACCTTGTCGCCCGCCTTGGTGTCGGCCACCCGGCGGGTCAGGTCGCGCAGGGTGTCCACCGGCTTGCCATCGTAGGAGACCACCACGTCGCCGGGGCGCAGACCGGCGCGGGCGGCCGGGCTGTCGGGCGTGACCTCGGCCACCAGCGCGCCCTTGGCGTTGGGCAGGCCGACGCTGTCGGCCAGATCGGGCGTGACCTCCTGAATCTTGACGCCCAGCCACCCGCGTTCGACCTTGCCGTTCTCCTTCAACTGGGCGACCACCTCCTTGGCAAGGTTGGAGGGGATGGCGAAGCCGATGCCGACCGACCCGCCGTTGGGCGAATAGATCGCGGTGTTGATGCCGATCACCCGGCCCGACAGGTCAAAGGTCGGCCCGCCGGAATTGCCCCGGTTGATCGCGGCGTCGAGCTGGAAATAATCGTCGTAGGGGCCGCTGTGGATGTCGCGGCCACGGGCCGACACGATGCCCTTGGTCACGGTCCCACCCAGGCCAAAGGGATTGCCAACGGCCATCACCCAATCGCCGACGCGGGTCTTGGCGCTGTCGGCCCAATCCACGGCGGGAAAGGGCTTGTCGGATTTGACCTTCAGCAGGGCGATGTCGGTCTTGGCGTCGCGCCCGACCAGGGTGGCGGGAAAGGCGGTTCCGTCCTGAAGCGTGACGGTGATCTCGCTGGCCCCGTCGATGACGTGGTTGTTCGTCACCACATAGCCCGCCGGGTCGATGATGAAACCGGAACCGAGCGCGCCGGATTTGCCGCGCGGCGCGCCCTCCTCATCCTCGTCCGGCCCGGCGTTGGGGCCTTGCTGGTCCTGGAAGCGGCGGAAAAACTCCTCGAACGGCGATCCCGGCGGGAACATCGGCACACCGGGAACGCGGCGTTGCGCGTTGGCGGTCGGCTTGGCCTCCTGCGTCGCGGCGATGTTGACCACGGCCGGGCTGACGGCGGCGGCGAGATCGGCAAAGCTGCGCGGGGCCAGATCGGTCTGCACGGCCACCGATGGAACGGGCACCGGCGGCACGGCCTGGGCGTGGGAGGCGGCCCAACCGGTCAGGGCCGGGCCGGTCAACACCGTCGTGCCAAGCAGCACAGCGACGACCGCCCGGCGCAGGCGCTGCGGGCGCGTCGGGGTGGTGGTGGCCGAGCGGGCGGGAAAAACGGTGGTGCTCATGGCGGTTGCACTCCAAATCACTGGGCATCCAAAGACCGGGGGATCAAACCGTCCGGCGTTGACAGCCAAAATAGGGAGGTGCCGCTGTCCGGCGTCTTGCCGGTGGATGAAAAGTTTTTCAGGCAGGATGGCGGGATTGTGGCGCGAACCGATCAGCCCACCCGCATCAACGCGAAGCGATCAACGCGGCTGCGCGCCCAAATCCTCGAACACCATGCCTTTGGCCCCTTTGAAAAAACGGCCCTTGCCGTTCACCGTCATCTGCGGTTGGCCGGGCTGGGGGGAGAAGGTGGCGGCGTAGTAGCAATCATGCTGGCCGGGCTTTTCCTTGGAATCGACGCAGCCCTGTTTGCGGAAACCGTCGAAGGCGCGGAAGGGGATGCCCTGGCGCTCCAGCGCCTTGCGGGTGTGGCCCTCCACCAGCGCCCGCATGTCGCTTTCCGATGGCTCCCCGGAACAGCCCGCCAGCGCGGGCAGACACAGGGCCATGACGGCCAACGCGCGTTTCATCGCAACGGTCTGTGTCACCGCCCGCCCAACAGCCGATCCACCCGCTCCTTCAGGGCGGCCAGCGACGGCGGCTTGACGACGAAGCCGTTCACGCCCAGCGCCATCGCCTGCTTCACGATTTCGGATTCGGTGTGGTTGGTCAGGAACACCACCGGGGCGTTCGGGTTCGCCGCCTCCCCGCTGGCGCGCAATTGGGCGAGGAATTGCAGGCCCGACACCGGTTTCATGTCGATGTCGCAGACGATCAGATCGGGTTTGGTGCGGATGCATTCCTGCATGCCGGTTTCGCCGTTGTCGGCCTCGGCAATCGCGGTGAAGCCGATCTGGGTCAGGATCTGCACGATGGTGCGGCGAACGAAGGGCTGGTCTTCGATCACGAGGATGCGAAACGCGCCATAATCGACCGGTTGCTTGTCCATCATCGCCTCTCCACCCAAACGCCTTGCACCGATTGCCAAAAAACGGATCGGCTGCTGTGTCTTGTTCGCTTGAACACAGGATCATGCATACTGTCTGACGTCGCAATCGGCAACCGCAACCCGGTTACAAGTTTCGACAATATGATGATTTTCCTGCAAAACAACGCGCGGGCCGCGCGATGGGTCATGGGGCCGATGACGGGGCGGATTCCCGTTGTGGATCGGCCAGCTCCACCCGGTTGCGCCCGTTGGTCTTGGCGGCGTAGAGCGCCCGGTCGGCGCGTGCCAAGGCCCGCTCGATCGTCACATCCCCCTCCCGGCACAGGGTGACGCCGATGCTGATGGTCATGCGCAGCGCGCCGCTGGGACAGGCGATGTCGGTCGCGGCCAGGCGCGTGCGCAGCCGCTCCGCCACCTCCCGCGCGGCGGACAAATCGGTTTCCGGCAGGATGACGGCGAACTCCTCGCCCCCCAACCGGCCGATGTGGTCGGTGTCGCGCAACTCCGCCTGACAGACCGCCGCCAGCGCGCACAGGGCCTGATCGCCCACCGCGTGGCCGAACCGGTCGTTGATCGTCTTGAAACGGTCGATGTCCAGCATCAGCACCGACACCGGATGGCCGTAACGGCGCAGACGCGCGATCTCCACCTCCGCCAACTCCCAAAAGCGGCGGCGGTTGTGCAGGCCGGTCAAGGGATCGGTCGTTGCCATCCGCCGCAACTCCGTCTCCACCCGCTTGCGTTCTGACACGTCGCGGATGACGGCGGTGTAAATCCGCCCATGGGCGTGGCGCATCTTGGCGATGGACACCTCGGCGGGGAATTCGCGGCCGTCGCGGGTCAACCCCGCCACCTCGCGCCGGGACGCCATGACGCGGGACTGGACCGGCCCGGCGGCGAATTCGGCAACGCTGGCCTCGTGCCCCGCGCGCAGGGCCTCGGGAATCAGGATCGACAGCGGTTGTCCCAGAATCTCGGCGGCGTCATAGCCGAACAGCCGTTCCGCCGCCTGGTTGAACAGGGTGATGGTCAAGCGTTCGTCGGCGGTCAGGATGGCGTCCTGCGCCAAACCGATGATGCCCTGCAACCGCTCTTCCGACAGGCGCAGATCCTCTTCCAGCCGCTTGCGGGCGATGGCGTGCTGAACGGCCCGCCACATCAGCGGCCCGTCGGTCTGGCCCTTCACCAGATAATCCTGCGCCCCGGCCTCCAGGATGTGCAGGGCGAAATCCTCGTCGTCGAAGCCGGTCAACACCACCAGCGGCAGGGAGGGAATCTCCGAGCGCAGACGGGCGACGGTGTCCAGGCCAAAGCTGTCGGGCAGGGACAGATCCAGCAACACCACGTCGCAGGCGTTGCGTTCCAGCCACGCCAACGCGTCGCGCAGGGACGTCACCCGCGTGACCTGGGAACGGCGGCCATAGGGGCGCAGCGCGCGCACCACCAGCGTGGCGTCGGCGTCGTCATCCTCCACCACCAAGATCGCCGTCAGCCGAGCCGGGTTTGCGGCAAGGGATGCCTCGCTCATCGCCGCCCCCCGTCAGCGTGGCAACCGCACAACGCGGAACCAGTATTCTTCCACGCTTTTGATCGCATCAAAGAACGCGTCCATATCCATTGGCTTGGTAATAAAACTGTTGGCCCCCAGCAAATAGCTGGCGTTCACATCCCGATCAACATCCGATGTGGTCAGGACCACGACCGGAATGGTTTTCAGGTCCGGGTCGGCCTTCAACGCCTGCAACACCGCCCGCCCATCCAGGCGCGGCATGTTGAGGTCGAGCAGGATCAGATCGGGCCGGGACGCGCCGACAAACCGATCCTGGCGGCGCAGATACTCCAGCGCCTCCACCCCGTCGCGGACATGGTTGATCCGGCACAGGATGCGCCCCTCGCGCAACGCCCGCTTGGCCAGACCGGCGTCGGCGGGATCATCCTCGACCAGCAGAATGTCGAACGGCGTGCTGTCGTCCTGAATCACGAAAGACCTCGAAGGGGATGATGCGGAAGATACACGGCAAAGACGCTGCCGACGCCCGGGGTGGAATCGACGGTGATCCGCCCGCCCAACCGTTCCACCATCTTGCGGGCGATGGCCAGCCCCATGCCGGTGCCGGGATGCTCGTCGCGCCCGTGCAAACGGCGGAACACCTCGAAAATCTGGTCGCGGAAGCGCGGGTCGATGCCGATGCCGTTGTCGCGCACCTCGATCACGTCATACCCCTCCTGACGGCGGTGGCTGACCCGGATCTCCGCCGCGCGGTAGCTGTGACGGTACTCCACCGCGTTGCCGATCAGCACGACGAAAATCTCCCGCAGGCGCCGTTCGTCGGCGGCCACCAGCGGCAGATCGGTGGCGATCACGGTGGCCCCGGCCTCGGCGATGCGCTTTTTCAGGATGGTCAGCGCGGCGTTGAGCGCCTCTTCGGCCAACACCGACCGGTTGGACAGCGGAACCCGGTCTTCGGCCAGAAAAAGCTGCACGTCGCGCAGCAGCATTTTCAACCGCCCCGCCCCATCGACGATTTCGCGGATGAAGCCCTCGCTTTCCTCGTCCAACCGCCCCTTCTGCTGCTTTTCCAAAAGCTGGGCGTAGCTGGCGATCACCCGCAGCGGCTCTTGCAGATCATGGGCGGCGGCGTAGGCGAATTGCTCCATCTCGTTCTTGGCGCGGCCCAGTTCGGCGGTGCGGCGTTCCACCAGGCTTTCCAACGTCTGGCGGCGGCTGAAGGCGAGAAAGGCCAACGCCTCGACCAGCAGCGCCAGCAGCAGGAACGCCGCCTGGAAGGCGATGAAGGACTGATCCCCCCGCGCCAACGCCGCCCAGCCCACGCGCGCGGCGATGGCCAATTCCCAATGATGGTCGGGCAGTTGGATCCGCTCGATCAACGGATCGCGTTTGAGGATGGCGGCGTCACCCGCCACCTGTTGCCCGCCGTCGGTGTGCAGCGCAAAGCCCAGATGCGGCGGGACCCGGTCGAAACGCACCTCGTCCAGCACGGAGCGCAGATCGAACACCATGCCCACCGCGCCCCAGGGGCGTTCCCCGTCGCCATTGGGGACCACCTGCCGGGCGATCAGGCCTTGCCCACCCTGAATCAGCGCCACCGGCCCATGAACCGTGACGTCCATCGTCACGATGGCCCGCTGCACCGTTTCGGCAAAGCCGGGACGCGGATCCTGCAACAGATCGTTGCCCAAAACCTTTTCGTTGCCGTCGAGCGGATGAACATGGCGGACGACAAAGCCCGGTGCCGCCGAGATGTTGCGCACCCCCGCTACCGACCGCCGCAGCCCCTCGGCGTAGCGCGGAAACTCCTTGGCCAAACCCTGGTTGGTGGCGTGGACCTCGACGAAGCTGGTGAGACCCCGGACCAGCGCCAACCGCTCGTTCAGCGCGCTGGTCAGGGAACTGGCCAGGGAGGCGGCGGTCAGGGCCGCAGCGGTCCGGTGCTCCGCCACCAGGAAACGGGTGTAGACCCCCGAACTCCACCAATAGGCCCCCAGCAGAAGGGCCGTCACCCCGGCCTGTGCGACGGCCAGACCACCGATCCGCCGCGCGCGCGCCCACAGGGCGCGCATCCCCCGCATCACGGCCCGCCCCTGGACCCAGCGCACCGCCGGGGCGATCATGCCCGCCCCACGGTTCCGGCGTCCGTCGCCATGAGGGGCAAGGTCAGGGAAAACAGGCTGCCGCCGGTAAGGCCGTCGTCGGGCGGATCCTCAACGCCGATGTGCCCACCGTGATGCTCGACGATCTTCTTGCACACGGCCAAACCGACGCCGGTCCCCTCATACTCGTCACGGCGGTGCAGCCGTTGGAAGATGCCGAACACCCGCTCCCGATCCTCGGCGGGGATGCCGATGCCGTTGTCGCGGACGTCGATCCGCCAACCGCCGGGAACCGCCGCCGCCGTCACCCGCACCTCGGGCGCACGGTCGGGCGCGCGGTATTTGACCGCGTTGCCGATCACATTCTGGAACAGCCGCATCAACTCGTTGTCGTCGCCGAACACCGTGGGCAGATCGTTGGCGACCACGACGCGCGCGCCCGCGTCCTCGATCGCCACCTCCAGATTCAGCAACGCCAGATCGACGACCTCGGCCAGCGGAACCGGGCGGAAGGGGGCCGCCTTGCGCCCGACCCGTGAGTATTCCAACAGATCGACGATGAGCCGATCCATCCGTTGGGCACCGTCGCGGGCGAAGTCGATGCATTCCCGCGCCTCCACGTCCAGCCCGTCGCCCATCGTCCGGTCCAGCAGCGTCAGATAGCTGTTGATGACGCGCAGGGGCTGGCGCAAATCGTGGGAGGCGACGTAGGCGAACGCCTCCAGCTCCGCGTTCGAGCGTTCCAACTCCCGGGTTTTGCACCGCAACCCCTCTTCCGCGCGGTGGCGTTCGGTGATGTCGTGGACCAGCGACAGCAGCAGGGCGCGGCCATGCACCTGCACCGGGCTGGAATAGACCTCGACCTCGCGGATGTCACCGCTGGCCAACCGGTGGCGGAACAGGAAATGCTGCCGCCGCTCGCCGCGCGCGAGTTCGATTTCCCGCGCGATCTCGGCCTCGGTCAGCGTGTTGATGGCGCTGATGCGCATGCGGCGCAGGCGGTCCAGCGGATAGCCGTAGAATTGGGCGGCGGCCGGGTTCGCGTCCACGATCCGGCCATCGGCGGGATCGATCAGCAGCTTGATGGCGCAGCTCGTCACGAAAATCTGTTCGAAGAGCTGCTGGCGCTCCAACAGCGCCTGTTCGGCCTGCTTGCGCGCGCTGATGTCGGTCAAAGCCCCGACGATTCCCGCCGGTTTGCCGCCAATCCGGCAATAGACCGCCTTGGAGAACAGCACGTCGCGCAGCGCGCCGTCGGCGCAGCGCATCTGCGTTTCATAGCTTTGCGGCTGTTGATCGGCCAACAAGGCGCGGTCGGCCGCCTCGTCGGTCGCGGCAAGGTCGGGCGGGGCCAGATCGAAAATGGTCTTGCCGAACAGGGCCTGCCGATCCATCCCCATCCAGCGTTCGAACGCGCGGTTGGCGTCCACATAATGCCCCATCACGTCCTGAACGAAGATGGGAACCGGAACCGTGTCCAACAGCACCCGCTGAAAGCTGGCGCGGTCGTTCAGCGCCTGTTCGGCCCGGCGGCGCACCGTGACATCCTCGATCACCCAGATGTAGCCCATGGCGGGATCGCCCGACGCCACCGACCGACCGATCAGACGGCACCGGATGTTCGCCCCATCGGCGCGGCGCATCATGGTTTCCTCGTCGAAGGTCCCACCGGCCTCCAACACCGGGTAGGCCCGCCGCCCGATCTCCTCGAACACCGCGTCGTCGCCGTAAATCCGCCGGGCGCTCGCCCCGATCAGGTCGTCCAGCGCGCATTGAAAGATGCGGGTGATCGCGTCGTTCGCCCGCAGAATCCGCCGCTCGGCGTCCACCAGAAGGACACCGACCGGCGCGTTGTCCAGGATCGCGTTCAGTTGCAGGCGGCTTTCCTGCGCGTCCGCTTCGGCCTGCTTGCGGGCGGTGATGTCCACGCACACCCCCATCATGCGCACCGCCCGCCCCGCCGCATCGCGCTCCACCACCCGGCCCCGGCTGAGCACCCACAGCCACGCCCCGGATTTGGTCCGCACCCGATGGTCGCACTGGTAGGTCGGAGTCAGCCCGTCAAGATGGCGGCGCAGCGCCTCGCGCACCCGTCGGCGGTCGTCGGGATGAAAGCGCCTTGCCCAGAAACGCCCATACAAAAAGCGCTCGCTGGAGTCCGCCTCCCCCGCCGCAAAGCCCAGCATCTCAAGCCAACGCAAACTGCCGGACAGCGCGTCGGTTTCGAGGTTCCAATCCCAAAAGCCGTCGCCAATGGCGTCGATCAGGGCCTGGGGGCTGGCAGGGGATGGGCGGCGGCGCGCAACACCGCTGGTGAAGCGCAAGCGGCGTGGCGGGAGCGCGCTGGGCCGGAAGCAAACCGGGTGGGTGACGGCCATGATCCAAGCCTATCTGTGCGCCATGATCGCGCGGCGAAGCCGAACGCCGCCGTCGTGCGATCATGAATGTCGACGGCATTGTAGTCGGCACCGATCACCACCACAGCCTGCAAAATGTCACAGGACGGGTGGTGATCAGCAACCGACTCCACAACCGCTACGCGGCAACATCAATCGGAGCAAGACCTTTTGTGATCGTATCGATCGCGCGCACAAAATCGTCGGGGCAATCGCTGTCAAAGGCCAGATGGACACGGTTGTGCTCCACCGCCTTGACGAACACCGTCGCACCCACGGCGAAGCGCTCCAGCCGCAACACCCCGCGCGCGCCCACCGCCAACCCGGCGACCGGCGCGATCATCGCGCCGCCGGTCGACAGATTGTGGATGGCCACCAGGTGCTGCGCCCCGCCCACCATCAGCCCGCCCGGCTCGTCCACCCGGTAACGCGGTTTGCGGCGGCGGTCGGCGTCGCCGGTGGAGGTGCGGACGATGCGGACCAGCACCTGCCGCAACTCCTCGATGGCGCGGGCGACGTCGTTCGACCCAAGCTTGACCTGGCTGGCCTGCGCGCCCGTGTGGTCGGCCTCTTCCGACACCGACGCGATCCGGCGCGACACCTCCTGCGCGGCGGTGGAGGTCTCGATCACGTTGCGGCTGATTTCCTGCGTGGCGGCGGTCTGCTCCTCCATGGCGGCGGCGATGGACCCGGCGACCTGGTCGATTTCGGCGATGGTGCGCCCGATCTCCTCGACGGCGGACACCGCGTCCGACGTCACCATCTGGATGGCGGCGATCTGGCGGGTGATCTCCTCGGTCGAATGGGCGGTCTGGTTGGCCAGATTCTTGACCTCGCTGGCGACCACGGCAAAGCCCTTGCCCGCATCGCCCGCGCGCGCCGCCTCGATGGTGGCGTTCAGCGCCAACAGGTTGGTTTGACCGGCGATGGACTGGATGAGGTTCACCACCTCGCCAACCCGACCGACGGTTTCCGACAGGGAACGGATGGTCCCCTGCGTCGCCAGACCGCTTTCCACCGCGCGCCGGGTCATGGCGCTGGAATGCGCGACCTGCGAGGCGATTTCGCGGATCGACGCGGCCAGCTCTTCCGCCGCCGCCGCCACCGTCTGCGCGTTCGCCAACGCCTGCCCGGCGGCCGACGCCACCGTCTGGGCGTTGACGCTGACCCGCTCCGCCGACCCCGACATGCCTTCGGCGTCGTGCGCCATGGAGCCGGTGCGGGCGGCCACCTCCTCCACCGCGCGCCCGGCTTCGCGCTCCACCGTGGACGCCATGGTTTCCAGGGCGCGGCGGCGGTCTTCGTCCGCCTGCCGGGCGCGCTCGACCCGCTCCTGCACCGCATAGCCAAGCCGGGCCTTCAGGCCGCGCAGATGGCAGGTCAGCGGGTGAAATTCAGCGGCGGGCGGCAATTCGATGATGTGGGTCTGGTCGTTGCGGGCGATGGCGTCGAAATCCACGGCAAAGCGGTCGAGCGGGCGGCGCACCGTGCGCAGCAGCATCAGGCCGCAGATCACCGACGCCAGGGCCAGGGCCAGACCGGCCAGGGCGCTGAACCCCAGATGCCACTGGAAATCCGTCACCGCGCTGTCGTATTCGGCCTTGGCCCCCCGGATTTGCACATCCAGCAGCGCGCGGTTGGTGGTGCGGGCGGCGTCGAACAGCGCCGGGGCCTTGTCGCGCAGCACCCCTTCCAGACGCAGGGCGTCGCCCGCCTTGGCCAAGCCCAGCGCCGGAACGACGACCTCGTTCTGGAACGCCGTGCGTTGGCTGGCGAACCGTTCGGCCAGCGCCCGCCCTTCCGCCGTCAACGCCGACGTCGGGATCTCCGACCACAGCGAGTCGATGGCCGTGCTGTCGGCCAGCAGCCGCGCGGTCCGGCCATCGCGCACCCCCGCCGCCGCGCCGTCGCGCAGGTCGATGACCAGCTGTTGCAGGGTTTGCGTCTGGTCGCGCATCCGGTCGAGAACGTCACCGATCCGCACCGCCGGAATTGTGCGATCCTCATACACCGCCTTCAGCGAGGCGTTGGAATCGGCCATGCCCTTCAGCGTCACCCCGCCCACCGTCAAGGTCGCCGTCAGCATGCCCGCGAAAATCAGGGTCAGGCGACCCGACACGCTGCGCGTCCACCGCCCCATGGTCGCCGCCGTGCCCCGCCGCACCGCCTGCCCGTCACGCACCAGCAGGTGCGGCGCACGGCCCTCGCGCAGATCGGCGTAGAGCGCTTCGGCCGCCGCGATCTGCGCGCGCGACGGCTTGGTGCGGATGGAGATGTAGCCGGTGACGCGCCCGTCCTCGATCACCGGCGTCACGTTCGCCCGCACCCAATAGAAATCGCCGTCCTTCGTCCGGTTCTTCACCAGCCCTTCCCACGGGCGTCCGTCCTTCACCGTCGCCCACAGATCGGCGAAGGCCGCCGATGGCATGTGGGGGTGGCGGATCAGATTGTGGGGCGCGCCGATCAGCTCGCTTTCGGCATAGCCGCTGATGTCCACGAACGCCTTGTTCACAAAGGTGATGCGGCCGCCGGTGTCGGTGCGTGACACCAGCAGGACGCCATCGGCCATCTCGACTTCGCGGGTGGTGATCGGTTCGTTCAGGCGCATGGTCGTGAACTCGCAAGGTCGAGGTGGACAGGGCAGAGGCGGCGACGGGACGGATCCGAAGCGACGATTGCCGGTTGTGGGACGCCCACTCCAAAATCCGCAGGCTCTCTATGCCGCGCGCCCACCCCTCGCACTGACGCAGATCAAATCTGCGCAACACGCATGTCGAATTAGATATCTCGCATGAACGGGCTGACTCAGCCCCGCAAGCCGCGCCAAACAAAAAGCCCCCCGTCCCGCTGGGGGACGAGGGGCTTTCCGTTGCGTGAACCGTGCGGCCGAAGACCGCGTGTCCGGTCTCAGCCCTTGGCCATCAGCTGTTCCAGCCAATGGATGTCGTATTGGCCATCCTTGAACGCCTGTTCGGCGATGATCCGCTCGTGCAGCGGCAAGGTGGTCTGGATGCCGCCGATCACATACTCTTCAATCGACCGGCGCAGCCGCATCAAGCACTCGTTGCGGGTCGTCCCATGCACGACCAGCTTGGCGATCAGGCTGTCGTAATGGGGCGGCACCCGGTAGCCGTCATACAGCGCCGAATCGACGCGCACGCCCAGACCGCCCGGCGCGTGATAGCCGTCGATCTTGCCCGGCGACGGCATGAAGGTCTCCGGGTTTTCCGCGTTCACCCGGCATTCGATGGCGTGGCCTTCGAACCGGATGTCGGATTGCCCATAGCCCAGCGCCTCACCGGCGGCCACCCGGATCTGCTCGCGCACCAGATCGACGCCGGTGATCATCTCGCTGATCGTGTGTTCGACCTGAAGGCGGGTGTTCATTTCGATGAAATAGAACTGACCGTCTTCGTAGAGAAACTCCATCGTGCCGACGCCGCGATAGCCGATGGCCGCCGTGGTCTTGGCCGCGAGATCGCCGATGAAGACGCGCTCCGCCTGGGTCAGCGCCGGGCTGGGCGCTTCCTCGATCACCTTCTGGTGACGGCGTTGCACCGAGCAGTCGCGCTCGCCGAAATGCACGCAATGGCCGTGGGTGTCGGCCAGAAGCTGGATTTCGATGTGGCGCGGACGGCCCAGGTATTTTTCCAGATAGACTTCGTCGTTGCCGAAGGCGGCGCGCGCCTCGCCACGGGCCAACTGGTAGGCTTCGCGGAGCTGGTCGGGGTTGCGGGCGACCTTCATGCCCTTGCCGCCGCCACCCGCCGCCGCCTTGATCAGCACCGGATAGCCGACGGTGTGGGCGATGGCCTCCGCCTCCTCCACGGTGGTGACGGGGCCGTCGGAGCCAGGGACCACCGGCAGGCCCTGTTCCATCACCGTCTTCTTGGCCGTCACCTTGTCGCCCATGATCCGGATGTGCTCCGGGGTGGGGCCGATGAAGGTGAAGCCATGCTCCTCCACCATTTCGGCGAAGGTGGCGTTTTCCGACAGGAAGCCGATGCCGGGATGGATGGCGTCCACGTTGGTGATCGACGCCGCCGACAGGATGGCCGGAATGTTCAGGTAGCTGTCCCGCGCCGAAGCCGGGCCGATGCACACGCTTTCGTCGGCAAGCCGGACATGCATGGCGTCGGCGTCGGCGGTGGAGTGCACCGCGACGGTCTGGATACCCATTTCGCGGCAGGCGCGGTGAATGCGCAAGGCAATTTCACCACGATTCGCGATCAGAACCTTTTCAAACATCGCCAAGGGAATGGCTCCGCTTATTCGATGATGAGGAGGACTTCGCCGAACTCAACCGGCTGGGCGTCGCCGACCAGGACTTCGACCACGGTGCCGCCGCGCGGCGCCTTGATCGGGTTCATGACCTTCATCGCCTCGATGATGAGGACGGTCTGACCGGCCTTCACCACGTCGCCGGGGCGCACGAAGGGGGTGCCGCCGGGTTCCGGCGCGGTGTAGGCGGTGCCGACCATCGGCGAGGTGACGGCGCCCGGATGGTTGCCCGGCTTGGCCGCCGCCACAGGGGCCGCCGCCGCGACCGGAGCCGCCGCAACCGCCACCGGCGCGTGAACCGCCGTGGCCTGGGGCGCGGTCGGACGGGTGACGCGGATGCGCTTTTCGCCCTCGGCGAACTCGATCTCGCTCAAGCCCGTTTCACGCAAGAGTTCCGCCAGCTTGCGGACCAGATCGCCGTCGATGTCGAAGCTCGCCATGATGTCAGTCGTTCCCGTTTCCTTAATCGCGGTCGATGATGTTCGCGATGGCGTCGAGCGCCAGAAGATAGCCGTGCGGCCCGAACCCGCAGATCATGCCCTTCGCCACCGGCGAAATGTGGGAATGATGGCGGATGGGTTCCCGCTTGAAGATGTTGGACAGGTGCACTTCGATCACCGGCAGCTCTGACAGGATCAGCGCGTCCATGATGGCGACCGACGTGTGGGTGTAGGCACCGGCGTTGATGATGATGCCGTCATGCTCCGTGCGGGCCTGTTGGATCCACGTCACCAACTCGCCCTCGTGGTTCGACTGCCGGAAATCGACGGTCAAGCCGAACTGCTCCGCCCGCTCGTGGCAGGCGGCCTCCAGATCGTCGAGCGTCATCGAGCCGTAAATCTGCGGCTCGCGCACTCCCAGCATGTTGAGATTGGGTCCGTTGAGAACCAGAACCGACGCGTCGATGGCCACAGCCCGCGCCCCTTTTCCAAAATCGAAACCGCGCGTTTATAGCACGCCGCGCCGCTCTGTCCATGGTGACGGCACGTCATCGCGCCGGAAATCGTTCAGCGCGGGGCCAAAGCCGTGTGACGGACCAGCAAATCATCATAGACGCCGCTGTCCTTCAGGTTTTTCAGCCCGTCGTTGAAACGGGCGATGATGGCGGCCGCGTCCGGCGTCGCCCGCCCGACCATCAAATGCAGGGTGATGGTGGCGTAGGGGCGTTCGGCCACGCGGATGTCGCCGATGACCCCGGCGTTGATGATCGCCGCGCTGCCCGTGTACTCGTCCAGCACAAAGGCGTCGGCCCGCCCGGTGGCGACCATGCGCACGCAGGCGGTCAGGTCGGACGGCGTGTCTCGCCGCAAGTCGCCCTGGCGGATCATCGCCTCCAACGCCTCCGGCAGGCTGAAGCCCAGCGGCGCGCACACCACCCGGCCCCGGAAATCCTCCGGCCCGGTGAAGGTCATCGGCGTGTGGGCGGACAGGTAGACGAATTGCCGCACCTCGATCAGCGGATCGGAAAACAGCGCGTCGCGTTCGCGCTCCGGGGTGCGGGGAAACGGAAAAGTGGCAATGAATCGGCCGGACACCACCCCGTCAACCCCGCGTTTCCACGGCACGAAGCGCAGCTCATAGCCGCGACCGGACGCCTTGAACGCGCGCTGGACCAGTTCGGACATCCAGCCGCCCTGCGGCAGTTCCTCCCCCGTGAAGGGGGCGAAGCCGGGGCCGGTGACAAGCTCGGGCATGGCCGCGCCATCGGCCCGCGCCACGCTCGTCACCCCCGACAGCCCGGCGGCCACCAGGGCACCAGTCAGGACCGTGGCCCACCCAAGCCTCATCGCCCACACCCTCCGACCCGGCGCCAGCGCGCCGGTGCACACAGTGAATATTCGGATATCGTTATGGTGTAGGCGGTTCGCAAGGACCCTGTAAAGTCTCTTCTGAGGTCATCAAACTCGCCCTTAGGCTGTCGTTCCGGCCTTGTCCCGCCGACCGGCCGGGTCGGTGTAGATGTCGTTCAGGCGCTGGACATGCACCGCCGTCGCCTCGCGGATGGCGAAGATGCGCTTTCTGGCCCGGCCGCTCCAGCCCGCCGGGCGCTTGACGAACAGGCTGCGGAAAAAGCGGGTGCTCTTGAGGAAGGCTTGGCGCAGGTTCAGATCGACATCGCCGAACCGCTCCGGCAGCGTCGCCGCCACCGACCGGGCCACCAGCGCGCGCAGCCAGCCATGGCCCGCCAGGAACGCCGCCGCAAACAGGCCAAGCGCCGCCGCCGCCCGCACCGGCTGGCCGCTGAACCAATCGGGCCGGGACTCCATCAGCCACTCCACCACCGCGCCGGGCGAGCCGCCAAGGGCGTAGACTCCGCCGCCGACCAGCCCCATCAGCCCCAGCAGCCACACCGCGTCGCCGATCAGCACGCCGCGCCGCCAGCGCGCCACCGCGTTGGTCAGGGTGGGGATGACCTCCCCCTCCAACTCCTTCACCAGACTGTCGATCGAGCCGACGATGCGATAGGCGCGCGCAACCTCGACCTCGGCGATGCGGGCGTGAATTTCGGCCAGATCGGCGTCGCGCCGGGTTTCGTAGCGGGCGCGGCGGGCGTCGTCCTCGATCGCCACCGCCGACTGCGCGTCGTAAATCGCGTAAAAACGGCCGGACACCAACCCCGCCTGGGCAATCGCCCGCTGCCAGGCCCCGAACACCGCCTCCAGATTGTCTTCTTTCGCGGTGGTGTCGACCTGGTTGAGAATGTAGCAGACCTTGCGCGCGTCGGCCCGGTTGACCGTTTTGGCGACCAGATGGCGCAGCGTGTCCTGCATCGCCCCCGGTTCGGGGTGGCGGGCGTCGAAGAAGACCAGCACCAGATCGGACAGATCGACGATGTGATCGACCAGACGCAGCACCGAACGCCGTTGGTCGTCGGCGTCGAAACCGGGGGAGTCGACGAAGATCTTGCCCTTGGTGCGGTCGCCGCTGACCGCCTTCAATTGCAGGTAATTGTCGATCCGCTTGCCCTCGCCGGAGGCCACCTTCTCGATCTCGTCGGCGATGCGGTAGAAGGGAAAGCGCGGGTCGGCGTTCAGCGCCGTGCCGGGCAGCGCCTCCTTGCGGGTTTGCGGCCCGTGGCAGATGACGGTGAATTTGTCGTCCACCGCCTGGTTGCCGGTGTTTTGCAGCGCCTCGCCCAAATACCCGTTGATGAAGGTGGACTTGCCCGCCGAGAAGGTGCCGAGCACCGCCACCATCGGCCACCAGGGAATCCGCGTGGTCAGCGATTCATACGGACCGATCAGCCCCAACCCGGCCAGCAGCCGGTCAAAGGCGCGAAAGGTCGGAAGAACCGGCAGCAGATTCGGATTTTCCGCGCGCAAATGGGCGTCCAACGCGGCGAGTCGCTGGTGAAGGGCTTGCCTGGGGGTCATGACCAAGGGGTGTCCCGCATGGTGTGGGTCAAGGGTCCGCCGGATCACCAAGATCCACGGACAACGCCGGACCGCGCCGCAAGGGCAACCGATCCGACCGGACGTTGCTTTAACACGAGGCGGCGGAAGACCGCTGCGAAAAAACTTGGTCCACCCGCATCGGCCGGGTCCGTCAGCGAAGGTGGCACACACCGTAACACCATGCATTTGTATGGTTGTTCAAACCTTAACCACCCCAGACCAAAGTCGTATGTTGCACGTCCCGCGCGCGCCGCGTCGTGTTGCGCGCAATGCCCCTGCATTTCCAACCGACGAAAAAGGGCATTATTGTCTTGAATTGTTCCAACATGCCCTTCAGCGCGAAAAGATATTTTATTTTCTACTTAAAACATTTTGGTTTCCGCGAAAATTCTTTCGCAATTTGGCAAAGGATATATCAGAATCCATCAAAATCGCAGAGAGATCGGACAAAGAAGAGGCAGCTCCATTCTCTTCGTGCAACGCCGAAGCACCCTTTCAACGCCAAAAATGCAAAACAATTCAATTTTGTAACATAAATTAAACCACCGAATGTTGACACTCAAGCCAAGACCTATCGGAATATGACGCATAGACTGGAATATTAAAAAGTTTTCTCTTGAATCGTAACAAAAGACGTGCAAACAATCTCTTTGTTTCCTCAAAAGCAAACCACGTTTGAAGAGCCATTTGAAGCATTGGAGACCATCTGAAATGACGGGATCGACGGCGCGCAAAAGAGGGCGACGCGGATCGCCAGAATCATGGTCTGTTGATGCCCATGTTGGTCAGCGCGTTCGCATGCGCCGGACGTTGTTGGGGATGAGCCAGGAAAAATTGGGCGAAGCCATTGGCCTGACGTTTCAGCAGGTTCAAAAATACGAACGCGGATCCAACCGGATTTCCGCCGGAACGCTGTACCGGCTTGGGCAAGTCCTGGATGTTCCGGTCAGTTTCTTTTTTGATTGCTACGAGGATCCGGACTCGCCGCGCCGCGCCGCGCCGCGCGACGACAACGGCCTGATGTCCGACAGCCAGATCAGCCGCCGGGAGGCGCGGCTTTTGCGCCTGTGGCGCGCCGCCCCCACCCATGTGTCGGACGAGTTGCTGTCCTTGCTGTCATCCCTGTCACCGGGCTTGCGCGAGCCGCAGGACGGCGGCGAACCGATTGCGGGGGGCTTTGCCGAAGATGGGGCGGCACCGCTGGATCCGGGGCTGCAGCGCAGCGTCGCAAGCCAAACACCCCCATCGGAAACGCCCATCACGGAAACCGTTGCGCGCAGCCACGCCCACATCGAATCCTCGCCCCGCCTGAAGGGCAACGCCGATGGAACCACAAAAGCGCCAAAAACGCCGAAAGCAGACCTGAACAAACCCCGGCGGCGCCATGGGGCCGTGTGGGATCCCGCCGACATCGTGCGCGCCACCAAGGGACAGAACCGGGAGTAGCGCCCGCGCACGCTCCCCCCCCCTCCAACGGCACAAGCCAAAACAACAAAGCCAAAACAACCAAGCCAAAACAACATGGCACCGACAGCAAAAGGCCCGGCCGCGTCATCGCGGGCCGGGCGCTTTGCTTTGTCACCGTCAGCGCGCCATCAGGAACGGTCCCGTCCGGTCGTTCCCGGTTCGGCCTTCCCTGATTGGCGACTCTTTACCAAGTGCGAACCGGGCCGGTGTCGAGATGGACGAAACCGCTGCGGGGATAATAACCGACGCCACCCGCCTGCATCGACTTGGCCAACTCCGACACACCGCGCAGCGAGGCGTCGGGCAGGCGGATGTCGATGGCCATGCCACGGGTGTGGTAGCTTTCCTTGGCCACGCCGCGCGAGCGCCGACGGGCCATCGCGTTGGTCTTGCGCGACCGGTAGCCGCAAATGACATCGAACGGGGCGTCGGATTCCATGCTGGCGTGCACACGGGCCAGCATGTCGAACAGGCGGGGGTCGTAATGGCAGACCTGCTTGGCGCGGTGATCGCGCAGCAGAACGTCCAGACGCTTCAACGCTTCAGGTTTGTAATTGCCGTCGGCCCAATAGACGCCGTCAAAGCTTTCGCCCGTGTTGACGTTGTGCAGGGCGAGCCGACGAACCGAACCGGCCAGCGGAGCGGCCTCCACCGGAGAGGACCCAAGGACCACCGGGGCAACGGTGGCGGTGATCAAAGACGGAACCGCCGCTGCCGAAAGAGCCGCTGCGGCAAAGCTCAGGAACCCGCGCCGCCCCATATCCGGAGCAGCACGCTCGTTATCCCCAAAAAGCATCCCGAAACCTCTTTGGCTGTGCGTGACTGGCGAGTCATTTGGCACCCGCAACCGATCTGCGACCGACCGCCAGCGCCGATCCGGAACGTTCCAAATTCTGGTAATCTTTCCCGGACGGTTATCCGTATAGGGAACGGTTGCGCCCCACGCAATCGAAAAATTCCGCGACTGTGTCTAAAAAGCACAGGAATTCTGGCCCTGACTGGCATGGGATTGGCAGGAAGGTCACACATAGGAAACGAATTGTCCGTCACACGACGCACGTCTCGCCTTCCCCACTTCCCATGCATAAATTGCTTCATCACAGTTCTCGCATGGAAGCCCCAACGGGAATCGCGCAAGCGTTCAAAAGGATTGTCCGCATGTCCACAGCCGCCGCCACCCGCAAGACCTGGCTGTTCTCTCCGGTCCGCTCGCTCGCCGTCTTGGCCGGTGTCGCCGGAATCGCCCTTGGACTGCTGACGTCTGCCCCGTCCGCCCACGCTGCACCCTACCGCGACACCCTGACCCAGTGGGCTGATCGTCTGGACGCGGCCGCGACGGAGATGGACGGCAAGCCCGACCTGAAAAGCCCCCGGATCGGCGAGGGCAACACCCTCAAGAAGGGCAGCTCGGGTGAGCGGGTCGCCCGCCTGACCCAGCGCCTGATCGAACTGGGCCATCTGCCCGCCGATCAGGCGACCGATCAATTCACCCGCGCGGTGGACGAGGCGGTGCGCGCCTTCCAGACCGCCCAGGGGATGCGGGCCGACGGGCTGGTTGGCGGCGGCACCCGCGCCGCGATGGACCGCAGCCCGGCGGACGCCGCCGCGCAGATGCGCCAGAGCGCGACGGCCATGCGAAGCTTCCGCGACACCGCCCCCGACACCGTTCTGCTGGTCAATCTGCCCGACCAGACCACCACCCTGGTCCGCAACGGCGAGGCCACCCTGTCGATGCGCGCCATCGTCGGCCGCCCGTCGCGCTCCACCCCGCTGCTTCAGGACCAGATCACCCATGTGATCGTCAACCCGACCTGGACCGTGCCGCCCACGGTTCTGAAGGAAGACAAGCTGCCGTTGCTGCGTTCCAAAGGGTCGCCGGGCATCCAGCACGCCATCGTCTATCTGGATGGGGTGGAGGTCGCGCCGGAAACGGTGGATTGGAGCACGGTCACGCCGGGCCGCGTCCGCATCGTTCAACAACCGGGCAACCACAACGCTCTCGGCCGCTTCCGCTTCAACCTGACCAACCCGTACAACATCTATCTGCACGGCACCAACGAGCAGTATCTGTTTGACCGGGAGGTGCGGACCATCAGTTCCGGCTGCGTGCGCCTGGAAGACGCCCGCAAGATGGCCGAAACCCTGCTGGCCGACACCACGGTCACGCCCGACCGAATCAACCGGATGCTCGACAAGCCCGAACCGCAATGGGTCAAGCTGCCCACCCCGGTTCCGGTGCAGTTCGTCTATTGGACGGCCACCGTGGATGAGGCCGGGGCCATTCATCTCCACCAGGACGTGTATGACCGCGCGGAAGAAGCAACCGCCACTCCCGCCGCCTCACGCGCCTAAGCCAAAGCGCGCGTCACGGCCAGACAACGCCGCCGTTCCAGCGATGGAACGGCGGCGTTTCACTTTGGCCACGCAGGCCCAGAATTTGCCACATTCTCTCCCAATGTCCCCGCTTGCCGTTTGAAATACGGTCTTTCCAATGCTATTCAGCCCAGGCTGAGAGCGGTCCTGCGGCTGGTGGCTGGGCCAAACACGGAACACGAGATGTTGAGCTTGCCCGGACCCGTCGCTTGCCCGTCCCACCGTCGGCTCCTGTGGCGTGTCCTTGGGCAAGCGGTCGCGCTGTCCCTGATCGGGCTGACGCTTTCCTCCCCCGCGCAGGCGCAAAGCCGCAGCGATGGCAAGCGTTCCCAAGTGGCGAGCTTGCCGACATCCAAGGCGGGCAAGGCCAAGCCAACGAACGCCAAAGCCGCGACCGGCGACCGCAAGGGCAAGGACGGGAAAACCACCGCCGCCAAAGCGACCGTCCCCGCCTCTTCGTCCTCTTCTCCGGCCTTTGGAGACAAGGCGGCGATCGCCGGTGCGTTGACCGGTGGCGCGGCTGGTGCCGTCGCCGCGACCACGTTGACCTCCGGCACCGCTGGCGGAACCAGCAAGACGACGAACGGCCCATCCGCCAACCCGGCCGCGCCGCTGCTGCAACTGGGCCTCTACTCGCGCGAAAGCGACGCCTGGTACGCCTGGGACAGCCTGCAACGCCGCCAGCCGGAGTTGACGCGCGACCTGAAAGCCTCCGTCTCCTTCCTGGATGGCAAGAACGAGTCGAGCGGGGCGGTGCTGCGCGCCACCACGCCGGGCGATGTGGACGCGCAACGGCTGTGCCGCCGGATCGTCGGCGCGGGCTTTGGCTGCATGATGGTGGAGGCCCCCAGCGGGTCGCCCCCCAGCGCGACGACGTCAACCATCAAAAGCGCCGACGCTGCCCGCAGCGGATCGTCCACCGCGACGCCCGCCGCCGCCGCCGCATCGCCACCCGTTGCGGCACCGCCGCCCGCATCGCCACCGACGCCGTTGGCCTCGGCGGTGACGGCTGCCCTGCCCGCGCCGGTCCAGCCACCCTCCGCCCCGGCAACGCCGTCCTCGCTGACGATGACCGTTCCGATGGCACCTTCCGCGCCCGCCGCCGCGTCGGGAACGGATGCCCCGGCCAAAACCGCCACCGCGCCCATTCCCACCGCGCCGCCGCCGGGCAGCCCGTCGTCGATCCTCGCCCCCATCGCCAGCGCCACCGCCGCGCCGCTGGTGCCGCCGCCCAGCGTGATGGCCGCCGTTCCGCCGCTCGACGGCACGGTGATCTACACCGAGGAAGACGCCCGCACGATGGCCGACATCGAGCAGACCGGTCGCACCAAGGGCCGTCTGCGCTCGGTGGTTCCCGACGCGCGGGTGGACGTGATGCCCGCCACCTTGAAGCGGGAAGGGTGGAACCTCTGCGCCCTGACCTTTGACGACGGGCCGCACCGCACCGTCACCCGGCAAATTCTGGATGTGCTGAACCGCGAAGGGGTGCGCGCGACCTATTTCCCGGTGGGGCGCGTCGCGCAGCATCAGGGCGATCTGATCCGTGATTTCGTCGCCAGTGGGCATGAAATCGGCAATCACAGCCTGACCCACTCCGACCTGCGCGCCATGCCGGTGGAGGCCCAACGCTTCGAGGTGGCGGAAACCAACCGCATCCTGCGCAGCTTCGGAGCCAACCCGGTGCTGTTCCGCCCGCCCTATGGCCGCTATTCGCTCAGCCTGCTCGGGGTCGCGCGGAACGAGCAGATGAATTCGGTGCTGTGGACGGTGGACACCCGCGATTGGAAGGTGCGCAACGCCGACAAGATCGTGGAGCACATCAAGACCGCCGCCGGGACGGGCAGCGTCTTCCTGATGCACTCGACCTACCCGACCACGGCGGAGGCGCTGCCGCGCGTGATTGCCGAACTGCGCGCCAAGGGCTGCCAATTCGTCACCTTGACCGAATGGCTGGAACGGATGCGCGATCTGGCGCTGCCGAAGATCGTCAACGCCGGGATGCCGACCCCACCGGCCACCAACGCCGCGCCCGCCGCACGCAACTGAGTGATGTGGCCGGTCCCGTTGATGCGGCGGTGGTCGTCACCGCCGCATCACGGGCCGGTCCTCACGCCTTGGCGGTCGGCTTCTGCTTGGCGCGGATCTGCGCGTATTTGCGGATCACGTCCTCCACCTCGGTCGGCAGCATGGTCCAGTTGCCGATCAAGCGGTCATCCTTGGCGTCGGCCACGGTGACGGTGGCGGAAAAGGTGAATTTCCCGGCTGGATCATCGACCTTCACCGTCACGCGGGCGTTCTGACCCTGGATGAGCGACCCATCAAAGGCGCTGGTCGCAAACCCCTTGGTGGTCAGGGCCGCGATGGGAAAGCTGCGACCGTCAAACTCGATCACGCTGTGTCCGGCGGAGGTCTGAGCGGCGCGCGGGGCGGGTTTCGCCAACTTCTTGTCCTTAACCGTGATCTTCAAAAAATCGAACAGGCCCATCGCTTTGATCCACCCCCGTTGCGCCGGGCCGATGCGCCACAGGCCGGACCATTAAACGCAGACCGCCCCCCATCGGCAACCGTTTCGTCGCCCAACGCCGGTCATGGGCCGCCGGTCACGGGCATCGCCGCGCACTCTCCACAGAGTCTGTGGATAAGTGTGTTGAGAAGTCTGGAGCATGTCCGATTCGGCCAAGCGCTTTCAACGGCCGCAGGGTGTTTGCACAAAAAATAGGCATATCAGTCAAGTCATTGATTGGACTGCGCAAATGGTTTTTTGCTCCAGTCGATCCCACCGACCCGTGTCAACCGGATTCTGCACACCCCGCGCTCCGCGCCGCAAAAGCTTTGCACCTGTGCCCTGTTGACAACCATTCCACCGATGACGCGCCTCCCCGATTGTTCAGACCATCACCCTATGACCTTCGGCTGTAACACCCCCTGCCCCGCGTTCCAGCAGGGCCGACCAGCGAAGCCGATGCGTGCCCGATCCTCCGGCCCTGCGCTATCCTCTCCCCGTCCCCGCCCCACCCATCGCCGCGCCGCCGGAGACCGCCTGATGCTTGGAACGTTAACCATTCTCCTGCTCTGCCAACTGGTCGGCGAACTGATCGCCCGCCTGTTGCATCTGCCGATTCCCGGCCCGGTCCTGGGCATGCTGCTGCTGTTTGGCGGTCTTGTGATCCGGGGCGGTGTGCCGCGCCCGGTCCAGGAGACGGCGGGCGGGCTGTTGCGCCACCTGTCGCTGCTGTTCATCCCGGCGGGCGTCGGGGTGATGGCCCACATGGACCGCTTGAGCGGCGAGGCCATCCCCATCGTGATCGCCCTGTTCGGCAGCACGCTGTTCGGGGTGGCGGTGACGGCCAAGGTGATGGCGCTCCTCGCCCGCCCTGCCGCGCCCGACACCACCGGCGGCCAAACACCGGGAGGCGCGTCATGACCGACGGCCTGAACGCTGAACTGCGCGACATCTGGGTTTATCTGTCGGCCAGCCCGCTCGCCGGGTTGACGATGACGCTGGTGGCCTATCAGACCGGGCTGTGGGTGTTCGAACGCTGCGGACGGCGGCCGGTGCTGAACCCGGTGCTGATCGCCGTGCTGCTGCTGGCCGGGGTGCTGACGCTGTCGGGCATCGACTACCGCACTTATTTCGCCGGGGCGCAGTTCGTCCATTTCCTGCTGGGTCCGGCCACGGTGGCGCTGGCGGTTCCGCTCTACAACCAATTTCAGCAGGTGCGCCAATCGGCCCGCGCGATGATCGTGGCCCTGCTGGTCGGCTCCTCCGCCTCGGCCCTGAGCGCGGTGGTGCTGGCCTGGGCCTTTGGCGGGTCGGCGGCGACGCTGCGCTCGATGGCCCCGAAATCCGTCACCTCCCCCATCGCCATGGGCGTGTCGGAACAGATCGGCGGGCTGCCATCGCTGACCGCCGTGTTCGTCATCCTGACCGGCATCATCGCCGCCACCTTCGGCACCTGGGTTCTCAATCTGGCGCGGGTGACGGATTGGCGGGCGCGCGGCTTTGGCATGGGGGTGGCGGCCCACGGCATCGGCACCGCCCGCGCCCTTCAGGTCAACGAGGTGGCCGGGGCCTTCGCCGGGTTGGGCATGGGGTTGAACGGGCTGGCCACCGCGCTGCTGCTGCCCACCCTGTATCGCCTGTTCTGGTGAGGGGCAGGGCAATCGCTTGAAGCATCGTGCGATCGGCCGGAACAAGAGTTGCCACGGATTTCGCGGAACGCGTCTCAGAGCCATCCGTTCGCGATCAACCCCGTGAGGGGATGCGGGATGCAATTTGGGTCGAACATCCGCGCAATCCCTCATTTTGTCCGTGAAATCCGCGTCCATTCTTGCTTGCCTGACGATGATCACTCGTTCAAGCGATTGCCCTGTGGTGAGGGGCATCGTTTGGTGAGGGGCCGCCGATTTTCGCCCAATGGTTGGCCCGCACCGCAATCCGGGGCTTGACAGCCATGCCGCACCTGCGCACAGTGCGCCCCATGATGACGACCGATCGCATGAACGCCCTTCTTCGACTTGCCAACCCGGCGCTTTGAAGCGTCCGGGTCAACGCGTTCGCATATCCTTGCCCATCGGTCGAAGTGTCTGTTCCCATGAGTGGTTTTTGCATCGGCGCTGAACCCGCCGTTTCCCGGCCGAGGCCGGGGCTGCGACTTAGCAGCGGTCGTTGAGCCACACCGGCGGCTCCACGACCGTAGCTTCGCCGGTTCCGCACCGCACCCGCTTTGAAAACACCGTCCCGTCCGATCCGCCGAGCGCCCTGAGCCGCGCCGCGATCCGGGACCACAGGAGCCAGACACCGATGACCGCTGTGACCGCCCAAACCGCCGCCACCACCGTCAAGGCCGCCGACAAATACACCCCCTTCCCGCCGGTGAAGCTGACCAACCGCGAATGGCCGTCGCGCGTGCTGGACAAGGCCCCGATGTGGTGTTCGGTCGATCTGCGCGACGGCAACCAGGCCCTGATCGAGCCGATGGGGCCGGACCGCAAACGCGCGATGTTCGACACCCTGTTGCAAATGGGATTCAAGGAGATCGAGGTCGGTTTCCCCGCCGCGTCGCAGACCGATTTCGATTTCTGCCGTGAGATCATCGACGGCAACAAGATCCCCGACGGCGTCACCATCCAGGTCCTGACCCAGTCGCGGGAGGAGCTGATCCGCCGCACCTTCGACGGCATCAAGGGGACCAAGCGCGCCATCGTCCACCTGTACAACTCCACCTCGGAGTTGCAGCGCCGCGTGGTGTTCGGGCTGGACCGCCAGGGCATCATCGACATCGCCGTCGCCGGGACCAAGCTGATCAAGCAGTTGGCCGATGAGACCCCGGACACCGAGATCGTCCTGCAATATTCGCCGGAAAGCTTCACCGGGACCGAGCTGGATTTCGCGGTCGAGATTTGCGAAGCGGTGATGGACGTCTGGCAACCGACGCCGGAGCGCAAGATCATCCTGAATCTGCCCGCCACGGTCGAAATGTCGATGCCCAACATCCACGCCGACCAGATCGAATGGTTCTGCAAGACGCTGAAGAACCGCGAAAGCGCCATCATCTCCCTGCACCCGCACAACGACCGTGGGACCGGCGTCGCGGCGGCGGAACTGGGCCTGCTGGCCGGGGGCGACCGTGTCGAAGGGACCCTGTTCGGCAACGGCGAGCGCACCGGCAACGTCGATGTCATCACGTTGGCGATGAACCTGTTCACCCAGGGCGTCGATCCCGGCCTGACCATCACCGACATCAGCGAGATCGTGCGCGTGTCGGAATATTGCACGCAGTTGCCGGTCCACCCGCGCCACCCCTACGCCGGTGAGCTGGTGTTCACCGCCTTCTCCGGATCGCACCAGGACGCGATCAACAAGGGGCTGAAGGCGCTGAACAAGTCGAACAGCGGCAAGTGGGAGGTTCCCTATCTGCCCATCGACCCGCAGGATCTGGGCCGCAGCTACGAGGCGGTGATCCGCATCAACAGCCAATCGGGCAAGGGCGGCATCGCCTATGTCCTGGAAAAGGATTACGGCCTGCAAATCCCGCGCAAGCTGCAAATCGAGTTTTCCAAGATCGTCCAGCGCGTCGCCGACGAAACCGGCAAGGAGCTGTCGCCGGTCAACATCTATGAGACCTTCAAGACCGAGTATCTGGACGCCGACACCCCGCTGGCCCTGATCGAACACGCGACCGAGCCGCGCGGCCCGAACTCCGGCACCCGTGTGTTGAGCGCGGTCGTCACCCGCAACGGCAAGACCGAAAAGATCAAGGGCAGCGGCAAGGGTCCGGTGGACGCTTTCGTCGACGCGCTGCGCCAGGGCTGCGGCATCGACCTGCATGTGCTGGATTACCGCGAACACGCCATCGGCGAGGGCGAGGACGCGCAAGCCTGCTCCTACTTCGAGGTCAAGACCAGCGACGGGCGCACCCTGTTCGGCGTGGGCATCGACGCCGACATCGTGACCGCGAGCTTGCGCGCCCTGGTCAGCGCGGCGAACCGGGCGATCCGGTAACGCGCCTGCGTTCCTTCGTCGGCCCACAACGCCCTCCCCCGCTCCGGCGGTGGGAGGGTGTTGCATTTTTGGGCGGCACCTTGCCCCGCCGCACCGCACCGGCCTATAAGAGCCTCAGCAGTCAGGCAGAACAGCGGGCATCGGAATGATCGTCGTCACCGGCGGGGCCGGCTTCATCGGCTCCAACCTTGTCGCGGCGCTGGCGGCGCGCGGTCTGACCAACGTGGCGGTGATCGACCGTTTCCGCGACGGCGACAAATGGCAGAATTTGGCCAAGCGCGAGGTCGCCGCCCTGGTCCGCCCCGAAGACACCATGGCGTTCCTCGACCAGCACGCCGCCGAAATCGACACGGTGTTCCATCTGGGGGCGATTTCCGCCACCACCGAACGCGACGTCGACAAGATCGTCGCCAACAACGTCGCGCTGACGCTCGATCTGTGGCGCTGGTGCGCGTGGCGCGGCTGCCGGTTGATCTACGCCTCCTCCGCCGCCACCTACGGCGACGGGTCGGCCGGGTTCGAGGATGACGGGTCGTGCGAGGGGCTGGCGCGGCTGCGCCCGCTCAACGCCTATGGCTGGTCCAAGCATCTGATCGACCGCCGGATCGCCCGCGCGGTGGCCGACGCCGATCTGCTGCCGCCGCAATGGGCCGGGCTGAAATTCTTCAACGTCTATGGCCCGAACGAGACGCACAAGGGCGATATGATGAGCGTGGTGGCCAAGCTGCACCCGGTCTTGTCCGCCGGTCAGCCCGCCCGCCTGTTCAAATCGCACAAGGACGGGTTCGAGGATGGCGGGCAGTTGCGCGACTTCATTTTCGTCGACGACTGCGTCGCCGTGATGCTGTGGCTGTACGACCGCCCGGACGTCAGCGGCCTGTTCAACGTCGGCACCGGGGTCGCGCGCAGCTTCAAGGATCTGGCGCTCGCCACCTTCGCCGCGCTGAACCGCGATCCGGTGATCGACTACATCGACATGCCGGAGCATCTGCGCGGCAAATACCAGTATTTCACCCAGGCCAGCACCGACCGCCTGCGCGCCGCCGGATTCGACCGCCCCTTCACCAGCCTGGAGGATGGGGTGCGGCGGTACGTTCAGGATCATCTGTCGCAACCCGACCCGTACCGTTGAGCGGAGCCTGATCCGATGGCCATGGCCTTTCCCTCCATCGACCCGGTGGCGTTCAGCCTTGGGCCGCTCGTTGTCCGCTGGTACGCGCTGGCCTATCTGGCCGGGTTCGTGCTGGGGTGGCGCTATTGCCTTGCCCTGGCGCGGCAAAGCGGGCAGCGCCCCTCGCCAGAGGATTTCGACGATTTCCTGACCTGGGCGGTGATCGGCACGATTTTGGGCGGACGGCTGGGCTATGTGCTGTTCTACAACCTGCCCTACTACGCCGCCAACCCGCTGGACGCGCTCCAGGTCTGGCACGGCGGCATGTCGTTCCATGGCGGGATGACCGGCGTGCTGGTCGCCATCGCCCTGTTCTGCTGGCGGCGCGGGCTGTCGGCCTTCGTCTTTGGCGACCTGATCGCCGCCTGCGCGCCGATCGGCCTGTTCTTCGGCCGGATCGCCAACTTCATCAACGGCGAACTCTATGGCCGCCCGGCCAGCGATGTGGCGTGGGCGATGGTGTTTCCGCGCGACCCGTTGCAGACGCCGCGCCACCCCAGCCAGCTTTACGAAGCCGCGCTGGAAGGGGCCGTTCTTTTTGTTCTGTTGGCGGTGGCGGTGCGCAGCCCGGCCATCCGCCGCCGCCCCGGCATGGTCAGCGGCCTGTTCTTCGTCGGCTATGGTCTGGCCCGGATCACGGTGGAGTTCTTCCGCGAACCCGATCCGCAGCTTGGCTTCCTGTTCGCCGGGGCGACGATGGGGCAATTGCTGTCGCTGCCGATGCTGCTGGTCGGCGCGTGGCTGATGCTGCGCGGCCAGCGCGCCGCCCAGCCCGCCGCCTGATCCGGGGAGACCGCCCCTATGAGCGATGACACGCTCGCCCGCCTGCTGGCCCGCCGCATCCTGCTGGACGGCCCCCTGCCGGTCAGCGCCTTCATGGCCGAAGCGCTGGGCCATCCGCGTTTGGGCTATTACACCCGCCAGGATCCGTTCGGGGCCGCTGGCGATTTCACCACCGCGCCGGAAATCAGCCAGATGTTCGGCGAACTGGTCGGGCTGTGGTGCGTGGATTCCTGGGTGCGCATGGGCGGACCCGGCCCCTTCCATCTGGTGGAGCTGGGGCCCGGTCGTGGCACGCTGATGCGCGACATCCTGCGCGCCGCCGCCGTGGTTCCGCAATTCCAGGCCAACGCCACGCTGCATCTGGTGGAAACCAGCCTGACCCTGCGCGCGCGCCAGCGGGAAATGCTGGAAGCGCAGCGCAACGGCATGGCCATCCACTGGCACGACCGGTTGGAGGCTGTGCCCGACGGCCCGACCCTGCTGGTCGCCAACGAGTTCTTTGACGCGCTGCCGATCCGTCAGGTGGAAAAGACCGCCCATGGCTGGTTCGAACGTCTGGTCGATCTCGACCCGGCGGGGACGGAGGACGCGCCGCGCTTCCGCTTCGTGCTGGAAGCCTTCGGCAGTTCCGGCACCCGGCTGGTCCCGGTGATGCTGCGCGACCGCGCCGCCGTCGGCAGCGTGGTGGAGGTGTCGCCGGTGTCCTGCGCCGTCGCCCGCCTGATCGGCGCGCGCCTGGCCGCCCATCCCGGCGCGGCGCTGTTCATCGATTATGGCTATGGCCATGGCCCGGCGGTGGGCGACACGCTGCAAGCGCTGCGGCGGCACGCCTTCGCCCCGGTTCTGGACGATCCGGGGGAAGCCGACATCACCGCCCACGTCGATTTCGCCGCGCTCGCCGCCGCCGCCCGCAGCGCCGGGGCCGAAGCGTTCGGCACGGTGGAGCAGGGCGATTGGCTGGCCGCGCTGGGCATCCGCCAGCGCGCCGCCGCGCTGTCGGCCAAGGCCAACGCTGCCCAGGCCGCCGACATCCGGTCGGCTCTGGCCCGTTTGGTGGACGCCGACCAGATGGGACGGCTGTTCAAGCTGCTGGCCCTGACCTCCCCCGGTGCCTTTCCCGACGGCGGCGCTCCGGCGGGTTTCCACCGGCTGTGGACGCCAACGGAATCCGACGGAAGCCCTTGACCCGTCGGGCGCAAGCCGCAAGTCTAAGGGGCTGGGCCTGACCAACACAGGATGGTGTTTGTGATTACCCTTGGCGCGCTGAACGACATCACCCACATCCGCCACGCCTTTTTCACGCGGAATGGGGGCGTGTCCACCGGGCTTTACACCTCGCTGAATTGCGGGCTGGGATCGAAGGACGATCCGGCGGCGGTCCGGGAGAACCGCGCCCGCGCCGCCGCGCGGATGGAGGTGACGCCCGACAGCCTCGTCACCTGTTATCAGATTCACAGCCCGACCTGCGTCGTGGTGGACACGCCCTGGACGCCGGACGCCAGCCCGCAAGCCGACGCGATGGTGACGAACACGCCCGGCATCGCGCTGGGCATCCTCACCGCCGATTGCGCGCCGGTGCTGTTCGCCGACACCAAGGCCCGCGTCATCGGGGCCGCGCACGCCGGGTGGAAAGGGGCCAAGGGCGGTGTGCTGGAAGCGACGGTCGCCCGCATGGTGGCGTTGGGGGCCAACCCCAGCCGGATCGTCGCCTGCATCGGCCCCTGCATCGCCCAGCGGTCCTACGAGGTCGGCCCGGAATTCCCCGCCCCCTTCCTGGCGGAGGACGAGCGCAACCGCGATTACTTCGCCCCCGCCCGCCGCCCTGGTCACTTCCTGTTCGATCTGCCCGCCTACGTCACCCGCCGCCTGGGCGACGCCGGAGTCGCGATGATCCAGCGCTGCCCCAACGACACGGTGGCCGAGGAAGACCGCTTTTTCAGCTACCGCCGGTCCTGTTTGCGCGGGGAAGACGATTACGGCCGGGGCCTGTCGGCCATCGTCCTGCAAAGCTGACCGGGAAAGCACCGCATCGATTGCTCGATCCGATATCGTTCGGATTTGAAGCAATTGCCGTTGGACGCGATTCGCGCGATGATGCCGGAACAGCATCGGTTGCGCGGCCCGCCGGTGCGGCGACCCAACATCCGGTTCGTTCCGCGACGCCGCAACACCATCCTTGGCACAAGGAGGGGCTGGCCGATGCAGGATTGGAACGCGGACATGGTCATCGACCATGGCGTGTTGGACGACGATCACCACAGGACGCACGAGCTGATTCGCCGCTTTCTGGCGCTTCCGGCGGAGGATGACCAGAGGCTGAAGGCCATCGCGCTGTTGGAACGGCTGCGGGATCTGTCGATCCAGCATTTCATGAGGGAAGAAAAGGTTCAGGTCGCCATCCGTTACCCGCTGTTGAACGAACACAGCGCCCAGCACCGCCGGATGATCGTTCTGCTCAGCGAGATCATCGAACAGGTGGAGGCGCGGGAATCGGTGTTTCCGTTCAGCTATATCAAGACCCAGACCGACCAGCTCCTGCCCCATTGGTTCCTGGAACATTTCACGCGGGCGGACCTGCCGCTCAAGCTTCACATCGCCAAAACCCCCACCGTGATGAAGGCCCTCGCCCGATGAGGGAACCGGACGCAAGACCGCTCAATCAAAGCGGTCATGGCCGAACCGGCTATGCCCCCGGTGCAGGGGGGCATTCCCGATCCGGGGCAGCCCGAACGTCATGGAACGTTTACACACGCACGCCCCCCTGTTATGGTCCCGCCCGTTTTCAAGGGGCGACGGCGCGCAAGCGGCGAGCGCATCTTGAGCCGTTTCCCTGCAAAGAGAGCCGACTCCGATGAAGGTGCTTGCCGGCAACAGCAACCGTCCGCTGGCCGAGGCGATCTCCACATGTCTGGGGGTGCCGCTGACCAAGGCCAGCGTTCGCCGCTTCTCCGACATGGAGGTGTTCGTCGAAATTCTGGAGAATGTGCGTGGCGAGGACGTGTTCGTCGTCCAGTCCACCTCCTTCCCGGCGAACGACAACCTGATGGAACTGCTGGTCACGATCGACGCGCTTCGGCGCGGGTCGGCCCGGCGCATCACGGCGGTCATCCCCTATTACGGCTACGCCCGCCAGGATCGCAAGACCGGCCCGCGCACGCCGATCTCGGCCAAGCTGGTCGCCAACCTGATCACCCAGGCCGGTGCCAACCGCGTGCTGACGATGGATCTGCACGCTGGTCAGATCCAGGGCTTCTTCGACATCCCGACCGACAATCTGATGGGCGCGCCGGTGTTCGAAAAGGACATCCGTCACACCTTCAGCGATCACATGGACCAAGTCACCATCGTGTCGCCGGACGTCGGCGGCGTGGTGCGCGCCCGTGCGCTGGCCAAGCGGTTGGACGCCGATCTGGCCATCATCGACAAGCGCCGCGAACGCGCGGGCGTGTCGGAGGTGATGAACATCATCGGTGACGCCGAAGGCCGCCGCTGCATCCTGGTCGACGACATCGTCGATTCGGGCGGCACGCTGTGCAACGCCGCCGTCGCGCTGATGGAGGCCGGGGCCAAGTCGGTCCACGCCTATTGCACCCACGGCGTTCTGTCGGGCGGTGCGGTGGCCCGCGTCGCCGTGTCGCCGCTGGAACAGCTCGTCACCACCGACAGCATCCAGGCGACCGAGGCGGTGCGCGTGTCGCGCAACACCCGTCAACTGACCATCGCCCCGCTGATCGCCGAAGCGATCATGCGCATCAGCGAAGAGCGGTCGGTGTCCAGCCTGTTCTCGTAACAGCGCCGGTTTCGTTTCCGCACAAACGCCCGCCTTTCCCCGGAGAGGCGGGCGTTTTGCTGTGCGCCGTTCCCCAGCGTCGTTCCAAGTTGCCGAACCGCGCGATTTGGGATTTGCCCCCACCGCGACAACTCTATAAGAACAGCCTCGCCAGATGGCCGGATGGCCGCCTTCGGTTTCGACCGGGGGAGGAAAGTCCGGGCTCCACGGAAACACGGTGCCGGTTAACGACCGGCGGGGGCGACCCTAGGGACAGTGCCACAGAAAGCAAACCGCCGACGGTTCGCCGTCGGTAAGGGTGAAAGGGTGCGGTAAGAGCGCACCGCGACCCCGGCAACGGGGGCGGCACGGTAAACCCCACCGGGAGCAAGACCGAATAGGAGCGGCCCGATCACCCGTCCTTTGGGACGGCATGGGGTCAAGCGCGTTTCCGCGCCGCCGCTCGGGTTGGTCGCGCGAGGCGTCCGGGCAACCGGCGTCCCAGACGAATGGCCATCGCCTGAACCTTCGGGTTCGGGACACAAAACCCGGCTTACAGGCCATCTGGCGCTTTCCCATCGACACGGCTTTTCCGGTCGACCGGCTTCCCCCCCTCAGGCCCGCCTGTGCCCCATCCGCCCATGCGGTCCCAAATCCGCCCCTGGCGGGGCGCGCCATCCCATGCCAGCCCACGGCGGCGCGCCGTTTCGCAGTCTTGGACGCGGTGTCTCCCACGGCCTCAAACCGTATCGGTTGCGACAACCTTGTGCCATCAGCACGCCCCGATTCGTCCCCATCTTTTCCACCGTCCGAGTGCTGTCAAATCTTAACCGACCCCCAGTGTTTCCGCCGTTTTTCACCGCTTACCCCCAGAACGATCCACAGGCGGTGGATAAGTTTTGCCCATTTCCCATGCCATCCCATGCCCAGCCCACGGTCAGAGCGCCAAAGAATACGCCAAATGGAATCGGCGATTCGGCACCTGGAACTATTATAACTCGCATGAATTTCATAAAATGCAGGGAACATTCGCCGAACCTCTGTGGCCACCGTTATCCACACCCACGCATGACCTTGAATTACTGCTGCGACTCGCCGAGTCTCTTGAACAATTGATGAGAAAGCCACAGCCGATTCGGAAACTCTTGACACCCCCCTCCGAATACTGGGGCCGCCGTTGACGCCCATACCGTCCCATGCTATCCCATGATTGCCCAATCCGATGGGGGTTCGGACCCCGATTTGGTTAACACCAGCGGGTCCGGATGGAGGGGGTGAGAGGGGCTGGCGCGGGGCGGGAACCGCGCGGGGGATAGCTGGGGGATCGCCAGGCCGATGGCCGTTTTCCTGTCCACATACGTCAACAAGGTTGACAGGAAAGGGCGCGTGTCCATCCCGGCACAGTTCCGGCAGTCGCTTGCCAAAACCTCGGCACCCAGCACGGTCTATCTCTGGCCGTCGCTCAACCATCAGGCCCTGGAAGGGGCCGATCAGGACTATCTCGACGTTCTCTCGGAAAGCCTGGAATCCCCTGACCTCGACGCCGACGAACGCGACATGATCGAAACCTTCATCTTCGGCAAATTGATCCCGGTCCCGATGGACGGCGAAGGCCGCATCGTCCTGCCGCGCGAACTGGCCGAATTCGCCGGGATCGAGGAGGAAGCCTCCTTCATCGGCCGTCGCAAGACCTTCCAGATTTGGGAACCCAACGCCCTGAAGGCGCACGAAGCCGCCCTGCGCGAACAGGTGGTGCGCAAGGACATTTCGTTGAGCCAGATCGTCGCCAAGGCCGCGCGCGGGGCCTCCAGCCGGACCGGAGGCGACGCATGACCGACCAGACCACCACCAGCCCCCACATCCCCGTTCTGCTGGCCGAGGTGATCGAGGCGCTCGCCCCGCGCGACGGCGGCGTCTATGTCGATGGGACCTTCGGGGCCGGTGGTTACACCCGCGCGATTTTGGAAGCCGCCGACTGCCACGTCTGGGCCATCGACCGCGACCCCGCCGCCATCGCGCGCGGCCGGGCGCTGGCCGATCGCTATCCCGGTCGTTTCACCATCGTCGAGGGCTGCTTCGGCGACATGGACCGCCTGCTGGCCGACCAGGGCGTGACCAGCGTGGACGGCGTGGCGCTCGACATCGGCGTCTCCTCCCCGCAGATCGACGAGCCGGAGCGCGGTTTCTCCTTCCGCTTCGACGGGCCGCTGGACATGCGCATGGGCCAGAGCGGACCGACCGCCGCCGATGTGGTCAACCACGCCAGCGAAGCCGAACTGGCCGACATCTTCTATCATTACGGGGAAGAGCGGATGGCCCGCCGCGTGGCCCGCGCCATCGTCGCCGCCCGCCTGACCGCCCCGATCCTGCGCACCCGCGACTTGGCCGAACTGATCCGGTCGGTGGTCCCGAAGGGGCGCAAGGACATGATCGACCCGGCCACCCGCAGTTTCCAGGGGCTGCGCATCCATGTGAACGACGAGCTGGGCGAGTTGCGGCGCGGTCTGGCCGCCGCCGAATCGCTGCTGGCGTCGCCCGGCGGTCGGCTGGCGGTCGTCTCCTTCCATTCGCTGGAGGACCGCGAGGTCAAGACCTTCCTGAAGGACCGGTCGTCCCCGCCGCCCGCCCCGTCCCGTCACACGCCGGTGGCTGCGGCCGCCGCGCATCCGCCATCCTTCCGCCTGCTGGGCCGCAAGCCCGTCGCCCCCAGCGAGGCCGAAGCCCGTCACAACCCGCGCGCCCGGTCCGCCCGGCTGCGCGCGGCGGAACGCACTGCGACACCGGCCTTCCCGGTGTCCGGCAAGGAGGCCGCATGAAAGGCAAGACCTGGCTGTTCTGGGGTGGTCTGATCGCCGCCGCCGGGGCCGTGTTGTTCCAAACCAGCTACGACGTCCAGGATCTGGAAGAAAAGCTGGCCGGGCTGAACCGCAAGATCGTGACCGAACAGGAATCCATCCAGGTGCTGCGCGCCGAATGGAGCTATCTGAACGATCCGGCCAAGCTGGAAGAGTTGGCCCGCGCCCATCTGGCCCTGCAACCGACCGAGGCCCGCCAGTTCGTGGCGCTGGACAGCCTGCCGATGCGCCCGGCCCAGGCCCCGGACGCGGTTGCGGCCCCCGCCCCCCTGCCCGGTCGCGGCGTGAATCCGGCGCTGCCCGCCAGCGTCGTGCCGGTGGCCGCCAGCGCGCCGCCGGTTTCGGGCGCGGCGACGATGGCCACCGCCCGTCTTCCCGCCCCGGCCCAGCCGACGCAAACCGTCAGCGCCGCCCGCGTGCCAGCTCCGGCACCCAAGCTGTCGATGGACAAGGCGCTGGAAAAGACCCCGGTGATCGTGCCCGCCGCCCTGCCCGTCGCCCCGACGGTGAAGACCGCGCCGATCAAGCCGACCACCCTCATTCCCGCCGCCGCCAAGGCCCCGCCGGCCCCGCCGGTGGCCCCCGCCGCCGCGCCCGCGACCAGCGCCCCCGCGCCGCAGCCCGTTCCCGCCGCCCTGCCGCCCGGCAAGATGGCCCCCAACGCGCCGATCCCGCCGCTGAACCGGCCGACCGACATCGCGAACCGCCCGGTTCCGCCCACGCCCTCGGCCGCCGCCACGGCCGCCAAGGCCCAACAGCCGAAGGCCACCGACAGCCTGGGCATGCTGGTCGCCCGGTTGGGAGCGAACCGATGACCCTGCCGCCGCTCGGCCTGATCCTGCACCGCGCGTTCGCCGCTTTGACCCACCGGTCAAAGCCGTCGGCGACGGCGGCCATGGAGCAGACGCGCTACCGGTTGATGGTGACGGCGGCGGTCGTCACCACCGTCTTTTCGGCCATCGGCGTGAAGCTGGTGATCGCCACCCTGTTCAGCCATGGCGGCGAACCGCGCCAGCATCACGCGTTGGAACTGGACAGCACCACCACCAACCGCGCCGACATCATCGACCGCAACGGCAACCTGCTGGCCACCTCGCTGGTCACGCAGTCGCTCTACGCCGATCCCAAGCTGATCTCCCGCCCCGACGAGGCGGCGCGCAAGCTGGTCTCGGCCCTGCCGGAACTGGATTACAAAGAGGTCTACGGCAAGCTCAGCGGCGAAAAGCGCTTCGTCTGGCTGAAACGCAACCTGACGCCCAAGCAGCAATACGCGGTCCATCGCCTGGGCATCCCCGGCATGTCGTTCGAGCGGGAGGAGCGGCGCTTCTACCCGGCGGGCAACCTGACCTCGCACATCGTCGGCTTCACCGGGGTGGACAACAACGGCTTGGCCGGTTTGGAGCAGGGATTCAGCAAGAAGCTGAACGAGGATCCGGCCACCCCGCTGCAATTGTCCATCGACCTGCGGCTTCAGCATGTGCTGCGCAAGGAGCTGATCGCGACGATTCAGGAGTTCCGGGCCATCGGTGCGGCGGGCATCGTCTTCGACGTCCGCACGGGCGAGGTGATGGCGATGACCTCCCTGCCCGATTTCGATCCGCAGGACCCGACCGGCCTGAACCCGGAAACGCTGTTCAACCGCGCCACGCTGGGCGTGTACGAGATGGGATCGACCTTCAAGATCTTCAACTCGGCCTTGGCGTTGGATTCCGGCAAGATCCGGGTGACGGACACCTTTGACGCGGCCCACCCGATCAAAATCGGCCGCTTCACCATCAACGATTACCACAATCTGCGCCGCGCCCTGACGGTGGCGGAGGTGTTCCAGCACTCCTCCAACCTGGGATCGGTGCGGATGGCGCAGGTGGTCGGCATCGCCGCCCAGCGCGCCTTCATGGCCAAGATGGGCTTCACCCGCCCGACCGCGCTGGAATTGCCCGAAAGCGGCTGGCCGCTGGTTCCCAACCCGTGGCGGGAGGTCAACAGCATGACGATCTCCTTCGGCCACGGCATTTCCGTCAGCCCGATGCACACGGTGGCGGCGGCCGCGTCGGTCATCAACGGCGGCGTGTTCCACCCCCCCACCATCCTGCGCCGCCAACCCGGCGCGCCGATCCCCGGCGAACAGGTGGTGTCACGCCAGACCTCCGACATGATGCGGCGCATGTTCCGCTTCGTGGTGACGGAAGGCACCGGCAAATCGGCGGGGGTGAAGGGCTATGTCGTCGGCGGCAAGACCGGGACCGCCGACAAGCAGAAGGGCCGCCATTATCAGAAGAACTCGCGCATGTCGTCGTTTCTGGGCGCGTTCCCGATGCACGACCCGCGCTACATCGTCTATGTGCTGATCGACGAGCCGCAGGCCACCGCCAAGACCTATGGCTACGCGACCGGCGGCTGGGTCGCCGCGCCCGCCGTGGGCCGGATCATCAAGCAGATCGGCCCGTTGCTGGACGTGCCGACGGTGGACGAAAGCGCGCCGGAGATTCTCAGCGCCACCTATCTGAACGCCGCTGGGTCCACCAACTGGGCGCAGCAACCGCCGAACACCCCAACCGCCGCCGCCCCGAACCCGCCGAAGGGAAGCACCGTTGCGTCTGTCCCAGCTCCTGCCAAAACCCGGTAGCGCCAGCGCGCCCGCCGACCCGGACGTGACCGGGCTGACCGCCGACAGCCGCGCGGTCAGGCCCGGTTTTGTCTTTGCGGCCTTGGCGGGTGCGAAGGCCGACGGGCGGGCCTTCATCCGCGACGCGCTGGACAAGGGGGCCGTGGCCATCCTGGCCGCCGAGGGAACCGAGCTGCCCGCCGACGCCGCCGGAACCGCCGCCGGAACCGCCGTGCTGCTGACCGATCCACAGCCGCGCCTGGCCTTTGCTCGCATGGCCGCCGCCTTCCACGGCCACCGCCAGCCCGGAACCGTCATCGCCGTTACCGGGACCAACGGCAAGACCTCCACCGTCCAATTCGCCGCCCAAATCTGGGAACGGATGGGCATGGCGGCGGCCAGCCTGGGCACGCTGGGGCTGATCGGGCCGGGGTTGGGCGGTTACGGCGCGATGACCACGCCCGACCCGGTGGCGCTGCACCGCCAGTTGGCCGCCGTCGCCGACGCGGGCATCGACCATCTGGCGATGGAGGCGTCGAGCCACGGGCTGGACCAATTCCGCCTGGACGCGGTGACGCTGGCCGCCGGGGGCTTCACCAACCTGACGCGCGACCATCTCGACTATCACGGCACGATGGAGGCGTACCGCGACGCCAAGGCGCTGCTGTTCAGCCGCGTCCTGCCGCCCGGCGCGGCCGCCGTGCTGAACGCCGATTCGCCGGACCATCCGCACTTCGCCGCCGCCAGCCGGGCGCGCGGCCTGCGCGTGCTGTCTTACGGCTTGACCGGGGAGGAGCTGCGCGTGCGCGCCGTCACCCCGCTGGCCCACGGGCAACGGCTGGATCTGAGTGTTCTGGACCGCGAGGTCCGCGTTGATCTACCGCTCGCCGGTCAATTCCAGGCCTGGAACGTGCTGTGCGCGCTGGGCTTGGTGATCGGATCGGGCGGGGATGTGGACGCCGCGCTGGCCACCCTGCCGACGCTGGAGGGCGTGCCGGGCCGGTTGCAGCACGTCGCCACCCACCCGAACGGGGCGACCGTCTACGTCGATTTCGCCCACACGCCGGACGCGCTGGACACCGTGCTCAACGCCCTGCGCGGCCACGCGCAACGCCATCTGGTCGCCGTGTTCGGTTGCGGCGGCGACCGCGACCGGGGCAAGCGTCCGGTGATGGGCGCGCTGGCCGCCCGTCTGGCCGACCGCGCCATCGTGACCGACGACAACCCGCGCACCGAGGATCCGGCCTTCGTGCGCGGCGAAATCCTGGCCGCCGCCACCGGCGACCTCGCCGGACGGCTGGAGGAGATCGGCGACCGGGCCGAGGCGATCCGCGCGGCGGTGCGCGGCCTTCAGCCCGGCGACGTGCTGGTGATCGCCGGCAAGGGCCATGAACCGGGGCAGATCGTCGGGACCGAGGTCCGCCCCTTCGACGACGCCGAGGAAGCCCGCAAAGCGGTTGCGGAGATCGCATCATGACCACGTCCCCCCTGCCCATCCTGTGGACCGACGCCAGCGCCGTTGCCGCCACCGGCGGACGCGCCACCCGGCCATGGGCGGCAACCGGCCTGTCGATCGACAGCCGCAAGATCACGCCCGGCGATCTCTTCATCGCCATCCAGGGGCCGAATTTCGACGGGCACGCCTTCACCGCCGCCGCGCTGGCGGCGGGGGCCGCCGCCGCCCTGGTTTCCCGCGTGCCCGACGACGTGCCCGCCGGCACGCCGCTGCTGATCGTGGACGGGGACACGCTCGACGCCATGGCCGCCTTGGGTCAGGTCTCCCGCGCGGCCTGCGGCGCGCGCATGGTCGGCGTCACCGGTTCGGTGGGGAAGACCAGCACCAAGGAGACGCTGCGCCACGTCCTGGCCGCGCAGGGGGCGACCTACGCCACCGAAGGCAGCCTGAACAACCATTGGGGCGTGCCGCTGTCGCTGGCCCGCCTGCCCGCCGACAGCCGGTTCGGCGTGTTCGAGCTGGGCATGAACCACGCGGGCGAGTTGGGGCCGCTGTCCCGGCAGGTCCGCCCCCACGTCGCGCTCATCACCAACGTCGAGGCGGTGCATCTGGAGTTCTTTGACTCGGTGGCCGCCATCGCCGACGCCAAGGCGGAAATCTTCGACGGGCTGGCCCCCGACGGGGTGGCGATCCTGAATCGCGACAACGCGCAGTTCGACCGCCTGGCCGCCGCCGCCCGCGCGCGCGGATTGAGCCGCATCCACAGCTTCGGAACCACCGACGGGACCGACGCCCAACTGCTGGATCTGACGCTGGGCGCGACCAGCAGCGCGGCGACCGCGCGCGTGCATGGTCAAACCTTGTCCTTCACCGTGGCGATGCCGGGACGGCATTGGGTGATGAACAGCCTGGGCGTTCTGCTGGCCGTCGCCGCGCTGGGCGGGGACGCCGCGCAGGCGGCGCAATCGCTCGCCACGCTGAACCCGGTCAAGGGGCGCGGCGTGCGCAAGACGGTGACGCTGGCCGACGGCGGGACCTTCACCCTGGTCGATGAAAGCTACAACGCCAGCCCGGCGGCGATGGCGGCGACGCTGGGGGTGCTGGGCAATCTGCCGGTGGCCGAGGGCGGTCGGCGCATCGCCGTGCTGGGCGACATGCGCGAGCTGGGCGACACCGCCGACGCGCTGCACGCCGATCTGGCCGAACCGCTGCTCGCCGCCGGGGTGGAGCGCGTCTACGCCTGCGGCCCGCACATGCGGGTTCTGTTCGACCGGCTGCCGCCGGACCGGCGCGGGGCCTGGACCGAAACCAGCCGCGATCTGGCCCCCATCGTGGCCGACGCGGTGCGCGCGAACGACGTGGTCATGGTCAAGGGATCGTTGGGCAGCCGCACCGGTTTGATCGTGGACGCGCTGTTGACGCTCGACACCGCGCAAAACGCTGCTAAAACCCCCGCGACGACCAACACAGCAAATCCGCCCGACACCGCCAACGGTCCGCGAGGCTGATGGGAACCGATGCTTTACAACCTGCTCTTTCCGCTGGCGGATGTCTTTTCGCCGTTCAACCTGTTCCGTTACCTGACCTTCCGGACGGGTGGCGCGGTGTTGACCTCGCTCGTCATCAGCTTCCTGTTCTTCCCCCGCCTGATCGCGTGGCTGAAGAGCAAGCAGGGGGAAGGCCAGCCCATCCGCGCCGACGGGCCGGAAAGCCATTTCAAGAAGAAGGGCACGCCCACCATGGGCGGCCTGATGATCCTGATCGCCATGACGGTCAGCACCGTGCTGTGGGCCGACGTCACCAACGCCTATCTGTGGATCGTGCTGCTGGTGACGATCGGCTATGGCCTGATCGGGTTCGGCGACGATTATCTCAAGCTGACCAAGCGCAACACCAAGGGGCTGTCGGGCCGGTTCCGCCTGGGCTGGGAAATCGGCATCGGCCTGACCGCGTCGGCGCTGATCATGTGGGTGTCGGCCCCGCCGCTGGCGGGCGGCATCGCCGTGCCCTTCATCAAGGATTATCTGGTCCAACTGTCGTGGTTCTTCGTGCCGTTCGGGGCGTTTGTCATGGTCGGGGCCTCGAACTCCGTCAATTTGACCGATGGGCTGGACGGGCTGGCCATCGTGCCGACCATGATCGCGGCCGCCTGCTTCGGCCTGATCTCCTACCTGACCGGCAACGCCATCTTCGCCAACTACCTGCAAATCCACCATGTGCCGGGGTCCGGTGAACTGGCGGTGTTCTGCGGCGCGCTTGTTGGTGCGGGGCTGGGCTTCCTCTGGTACAACGCACCACCCGCCATGGTGTTCATGGGCGACACCGGCTCGTTGTCGCTGGGCGGGGCGTTGGGGGCCGTCAGCGTGGTGACGAAGCACGAAATCGTGCTGGGCATCATCGGCGGCCTGTTCGTGCTGGAGACGGTTTCGGTCATCGTGCAGGTCCTGTCCTTCAAGCTCACGGGCAAGCGGGTCTTCCGCATGGCCCCGCTGCACCACCATTTCGAAAAGAAGGGCTGGGCCGAACCGACCGTGGTCATCCGCTTCTGGATCATCGCGTCGATCCTGGCGCTGGTCGGCCTGTCCACCCTGAAACTGCGGTGAGGCCGGGATGATCGACCTGTCACGCCTGAAAGGAACGCCGGTTGCGGTCATGGGCCTGGGGAAATCCGGGCTGGCGACCGCTGCCGCCCTGCGCCTCAGCGGGGCCGAGGTCTGGGTGTGGGACGACAACCCCGCCAGCCGCGCCAAGGCCGAGGCCGATGGCTTTCAGGTGGTCGATCTGTCCACCGCCGATCTGTCCGCTCTCGCGACCGTCGTCTGGTCGCCCGGCATCCCCCACACCCACCCGGCCCCGCACCCGGTCGCCGAGCGCGCCCGCGCGGCGGGGATCGATCTGGTGTGCGACGTCGATCTGCTGGGCCGGGCCGAACAGGACGCCGCCTTCATCGGCATCACCGGGACCAACGGCAAATCCACCACCACCACCCTGATCGGCCACATCATGGCGGCGGCGGGGCGGCCCATCCGGGTGGGCGGCAATCTGGGCACGCCGGTCCTGTCCTTCGATCCGTTGGGCGGCGGCGGGACGCACATCCTGGAAATGTCGAGCTATCAGCTCGAACTCACCGGCTCCATCACCTTCGACGTCGCCATCCTGCTGAACGTCACGCCCGACCATCTCGCCCGCCATGGCGGCATGGACGGCTATGTCGCGGCCAAGCGGCTGATTTTCCGGGGCCAGAGCGCCGGACACACGGCGGTGATCGGCGTGGACGACGAGCCGAGCCGCCGCGTCTTCGCCGATCTGACCGCCGCCAATCTCACCGCCGCCAGCGCCCAAAGGGTTTGGCCGATCTCGGCGCGCGGCCCGGTCGCCGGGGGCGTCTACGCCGCCGACGGCGGGCTGATCGACGACACCGAGGGGCGGGCCGAGCGCGTGGCCGATCTGGCCAGCTTCCCCAGCCTGCTGGGCGCGCACAATTGGCAGAACGCGGCGGCCGCCTACGCCGCCTGCAAGGCCGTCGGGGTTCCGACCGCCACCATCGTCCAGGCGATGACGAGCTTCCCCGGTCTGGCCCACCGCCAGCAGTTGGTCGCGACCGTGAACGGCGTGCGCTTCGTCAACGACAGCAAGGCGACCAACGCCGACGCCACCGAAAAGGCGTTGGCGACCTTCGACCCGATCTATTGGGTTTTGGGCGGGCAGGCCAAGGACACCGGGCTGGCCGGGCTGGAAGGCTATATGGGCCGGGTCCGCCACGCCTTCCTGATCGGCGAGGCGCAGGAGCCATTCGCCGCGTGGCTGACCGCGCAGGGGGTGGCGCACACCCGTTGCGGCACGCTCGACATCGCCACCACCAAGGCCGCCGGTCTGGCGCTGGCCGAGGGGCTGGACGGGGCCTGTGTGCTGCTGTCGCCCGCCTGCGCCAGTTGGGACCAGTTCGCCAATTTCGAAAAGCGGGGCGAGGCCTTTTCCACCTACGCCGCCGCCATCGCCGCCGCGCGCCAACCGGAGGGGAGTGAGGGCGAATGATCACCTTCGACCGCACCGACCAATCGATCTTCGGCCGTTGGTGGTGGACGGTGGACCGCTGGCAGTTGGGGGCCGTCGCCCTGCTGATGTTCCTAGGAACGGTCCTCATCACCGCCGCCAGTCCGCCGGTGGCCGAGCGCATCGGCATCCAGAACATGTTCCATTTCGTCGAACGCCACCTGATGATGCTGGTCCCATCCATCGCCATCATGTGCGGCGTCTCGCTGCTCAGCCCGCGCGGGGTGCGGCGGCTGGCGCTGGGCGTGTTCCTGGTGGCGCTGCTGCTGGTGTTCGCCACGCTGGTCGTCGGGGTGGAGATCAAGGGCGCGCGCCGCTGGATCCATGTGCCCGGCCTGTCGATCCAACCGTCGGAGTTCGTGAAGCCCGCCTTCGCCGTCGTGGCGGCGTGGCTGTTTTCGCTGTCGCGCACCCTGCCCGGCTTCCCCGGTTCGCTGGTGTCGATGGCGCTCTACGGCGTGACCACCGCCGGGCTGATCCTGCAACCCGATCTGGGCATGACCTTCGTCGTCTCGGCGGTGTGGTTCACCCAATTCTTTCTCGCCGGGCTGAACATCATGCTGGTGATGGCGCTGGGCGGGGCGGGCGTGGCCGGGCTGTTCGGGGCCTATCTGCTGCTGCCGCACGTCACCAGCCGCATCAACCGCTTCCTCGATCCGCACGCGGGCGACAATTATCAGGTCAACCGTTCGATGGAGGCCTTCGCCAACGGCGGTCTTCTCGGCACCGGCCCCGGTCAGGGCACGGTGAAATTCTCCCTGCCCGACAGCCACGCCGATTTCATCTTCGCGGTCGCCGGGGAGGAGATGGGCCTGATCTTCTGCCTGTTCCTGGTGGCGCTGTTCGCCTTTGTCGTGCTGCGCGGCTTTGCCCGCGTCTTCAACGACAGCAATTATTTCGTGCTGCTCGCCACCGCTGGCCTGCTGATCCAGTTCGGCTTGCAGGCGGCGATCAACATGGGGTCGGCGCTGCATCTGATGCCGACCAAGGGCATGACGCTGCCCTTCATCTCCTATGGCGGCTCGTCGCTGCTGGCGCTGGGCTTTGGCATGGGCATGGTGCTGGCGCTGACGCGCAAGCGCTTCGGCCCGATGGAGTGACGCGGCGATGACCACCCCCACCCCATCCACCACCCCACCCCCCCCCCCAACCACCCACAGCATCGTGCTGGCCGCCG
>JAIXPD010000011.1 GCA_027486405.1 Azospirillum sp.
CGCGCTCGGCCAGCGCTTGTTCGTTGCGCAGCAGCCCATCCACCTCGTCGGGCCGGATGGCGGCGGAATGGTTGCCGACACCAAAGATCGCCAGCAGCCGGTCGGCGGTGGTGTAATAGAGGCTTTCATACAGGACCGTGCCGCCGCCGGTTTCGCGCATCATCTGCGCCAGGAAATGGGCGATGCGCAGCGGGGTGGTGATGCCGAATTGCGCGAACAGCGCGTCGCATTGCTGGAACGCGGCCATGTAGTTCGGCTTGATGCGCGGGGCGACCTGCTGGACGATGGTGGCGATGGTGGTCATGGTGCAGGGCCTTTCTTTCGGCTATGAAAAAAGCCGCCACGGCTTGGCCGGGCGGCGGTTGTAATTGGAGTGTTGTCGCGCAGTGGATTCAGCTGGATGGCGGCCACGCCGCTCCAGTCCGAGAGGCATCCAGCGCCGCGCGCGATATAGCCGGGTCGAGCGGGTCGAGCACCACGGCGAGGGCCGCATCTTTTGCGTTTCTGGCGGCCTGGATCACTGCCGCGTACCAAGCGCCCACAGCCGCCGCCAACGCGCTGCCTTCCGCCGGAGTCGGCAGCGGGATACGGGTGTTGTCCATCGTGATCCAGCCGGTGGAATAGCCGTCACTCCAAGCCGCCGGATCGGTCTGTGCCAACACTGCCGCGAGAGCCAAGCCCGCCAGATCGGCGCGCGCTCTTTCATCAACCTGAACCCGCTTCCCGCCGTAAGGCGCGCCGAGGCGCAGCAGCGCATCCCGGTCTGCACTGATGTCAGCGATGACGGTGCGCCGCGCAGCATCAAATTCGGCGGCCAGCTCCTCGGGCGACATCGGCCTTTCGATCCAGGTCTGTCGCCAGATGCCAGCTTCTTCGTCCAGCGCGGGCGCTCCCTGCGCGACGCAGGAACCGGGCGTCGTCGTCGGGATCGGGGTGGGTATGACGCGCACCAAGCCGTGCAGGGACAGCGCGTTGTCGTCGGGATCGGGTGGCCAACTGGTGTTGGGAAAGGCGGCAGGCAGATCGACCGCCCGAAACAGCCGCCGATCCTCTGGTCGGAAATACGCGTAATTCATGATTGGGGCCTTTCAAAACTCAAGGAATCGTGATGTGGGTCCAAGCGCCGACAACGCCGGGGACACGGACGCCGTCGATCCAGACGAAGCCCCAGCCGTCCTCGCCACGGTTGGCTTGTGGCGCGTAATTGCGCGCGCCGCCACCAACGCCATTGCGACCGCTGTTGTAGCCGCCAGCCGTGACAGAGGGGGTGGTGTAGGCGACGCCGCTTTTGCCACCGCGTGCCGGTCGCCGGTCGCCAACAGGGGCCGTGTATGGCATGCCGGATAGGCCAGCATCGCCACCGGGGTAGCCACCGCCGCCGCCACCACTGCCAGCCGATCCATCATAGCCGCTCTCGGTGCCGCCAGGGCTGCCCTGAAACCCCGATGTCGATCCCAGACCGCCGCCGCCGGAATAGCCGTCGTTGCCGTCGGACTGGCTGGTGGTGATGTTATAAGCGCCACCACCACCCGCGCCGCCGCCGGGAGCAGCGGCCATCAACGTCGCGTCGAGGAGCAAGACGGTCGCACCGCCGCCGGTGCCACCACCACCAGCTCCCTTGTTTTCGCCGCCTTGCCCGCCGCCCAAGAATGACCAATCCGGCGATTGGGTTGGCTGGTCGCCGCGATACCCCCCAGGACCGCCCTGTCCAACGGCGAGGGCCAGCACCGAGCCGGTCGTTGCCGAAAAACGCCCACGGGTTGCTGATGCCCCAGCCCCATTGCCGCCACCATAATCGCCGCTCACAGCAGCGCCACCGGCACCACCACCACCACCACACAGCTCATAGTCGATGGTGCGCGTGCCCGGAACACCGAGAAATATCCCCATCTCGAAGCGGTCTGGCGATGACGGCGGCGTCACCAGAAACTGCACGTTTGCATTGCCGCCGCTGTTGCCATAGAGCAGATAGAGCGGATAGCTCGCCCCAGCGGTCAGGGTCAACGCGGCGGCCACGGACTGCATGCCATGGCCGCCGCCGTTGTTGATCAACGCGTTGGCGGTGGTGCGGCTGTCGTGAGCCGCATTCGGGCCAACCCACAGATAGGAGCCGTCATCCGATATCAGCCGGAAGGTGTAGAGGCCCGAGGTGAACGGTCGGAAAGTGCCGGCGCACACGACGGTGCAAGGCACGGTCAGGTCCAGGTCGCTCGGGTCGTAGAGGCTGGTGACGGTCTTGGTCTTGGTCGGTGCCTTGTCGAGTTCAAAGGCCGGGTTATCCGCGTGGTAGCCGTCGTAACGGCGCAAAATCAAGCCACCGTTCGCGGCGAAGCTGTAGTCGCCAATCGGCTTGGCGGCCAGCAGGGCATTTGAAACGCCAATCATATCAAGCGCTCTTCTGTGTGACGCCAGCCGTCCACACGGTCTCGCCGCCGAGGAGGACGAAGGTCACACGGTTGCGCTTGCCCGCAACCGTGTTCAGCGTCGGCGCGGTGGCGCTGCCGTTCCAGTCGATGGATTGACCGCTGGGTGCCGCCCAACTGACCGTGTAGGAGGTCGCGGCAAAGATCAGCTCCACCGTGATAGTCAGCGCGTCGTCGCCCGCGAGAGCGACGTTCGGCAGCGTCAGCACGGTGCTGGCGTTGACGGTGTAGCGCTGGACCGTGGCGAGCGTTAGGGTGAGACCGCTACCTGTCCCCGCCCGGGCGGCGACGATTTCCCGGAAGCCGGCCAAGCGGGCGGCCCCGCCGGTCAGGTGGCTGACCAGGGTCGATGGGCTGACGAATTTCGTCGCAACGGTGCCGGCGTTGACTTCGGGCTGTGTCGCCGCGACCGCCCCGACACCGGCGGCGGTCGCCTTGGCAGAAAAATGGGCGTTGGCCACGTTGGACAGATCGAGCAGGCCATAGCGGGTGTCCGCCGCCGCCCGGTCGGGAATGTCGGGGCTGGACGCCACGCCGATGGCGCGTTTTCCGAAGGCATCGGCGCCGGTCTGCACCAGGACGCCCGCCGTGGCGTCCAGCCCGGCCAGGGCCGTCAGGGTGGCGTCGAGAGGCTGTTTCGTACCATCGGACACGGTGATGTCGGCGGAGCCGTCGAAGGCGACGCCGTTGATCGCCCGCGCGGTGGCCAGCTTGGTTGCCGCCGTCGCGGTGGCGGTGACGTCGAGCTTGCTGGACGGCGTGAAGTTTCCACCGTGCCAGACGGCTCCGCCGTTGATCGTCACCGCCCCGGCCCCCGACGTGACGAAAGCGATGGTTTTGTTGACCGGGGCGTTGACCGTCACCGCCCCGTCGCTGGCGACGACGACCGATCCGCCGCCCTGGCTGATCGAATTGGGCGACAGCGTGGCGATGGCGGCGGCGATGGCGGCGGTGACGCTGCCCATCGTCGGCAGATCGCTGGACCCGGTGCCGATGGCCCGCTTGGCGAAGGTGTCGGCACCGGTCTGCTCCACCAGCCCGACGGCGGCATCCAGCCCGGCCAGGGCCGTCAACGTGGGGTCGGACGCCTGCTTGCCGCCGATCGTCGCGACCAGAGCGCCCAGCGCGTTCCCCTGGCTCGTCATCTCGGCGGTGATCTCCGCCCATGTGTCGAGCGCCGCCGGGGCGGCATCGACAAAGGCGGCGAAACCGGCAGTCACCCCAGAAAAAATGGCGCTGTCGGTCTGCGCCTTGGTGTAGGCGCTGCCCGTCGTCAGGATTTCCTGGCCGTTGTAGCGGGCGATTTGCCCACCGCCCGAGACGATTTCAACAGCCCCGACCTCATCAACTCCCACCGAACCGCCGCCCTGGCTGATGCTGCTTGACGACAGGTCGGCAAGACCGGCAAGGGCCGCGTCCACCTCGCCCTTCGTGTAGACGTCGGCGATGCCATATCCGGCGGCCGTCGTCGGTCGATCGTTCAAATCCGTGAAATGGCCGGTGTGGGCGACCGGAGCGAGATCGCTGGGATCACCAGTCCAAGGCAGAGTCGGGCCGATGGTGATGATGTATCGGACGCCCAGCGCGTTGACCTGCGTCGTGGTGACAGGATCAATGTCGGCCATCACGCCATCGCGCATCAGCTTAAGAAACCGATCAGACCCAACTGTCAGCAAAGATCCAGGGTCGCCCGCTCCGACGGCCACGCGCGCGCGAAAATCAGGGACGTTGAAAGTCGTGCTGCCGTCACCCACACCAAACGTCGTCCCAATGGCGGCGAAGAGGCTGGGGTAGGCATCCCGCGAATAGGCGGCACCGTCGCACCAGAGCACGCCTGGGGGCAGGGTCGATCCGGCAAACGGCAGGACCTGACCAGCCGGAATGTAGGCGCTGCTGACAAAGCCGGTGATGCGCTCGTCCAACTCGTACAGCGCCGTCTGCATCTTGTCGGCGGTGACGCCGCCCGCCGGGGTGATCGGCACGTTGGCGGCGTTGACCTTGAAAGTTACCGTCAGCGTCGCTTGGTCGTAGACCATCTGGACGCCGTTGGTGCCGATGAGGTTGATCATCGAGGCGGGCGACCCGGCAACGAGGCGTTGGGCGGTGCCGTCGCCGATCAGGCCGAAGTTGTTGCCGCCGACGATGGCTGCCGCCGCTTCCTTATAGAGCCGGGCCTGTTCGGAATGGTGCAGCGCCGAGTAGTAACCGGGGGCGTCGGGGATCTGCACGCCGAACGGCGTCACCGCCCAGGCTTGCGCGGCGATCTTGTAGGAGGCGGCGAGATCACGATAGCTGTTGGTGATGTCGCGGGCGTTGACGGCATCGACCTTCGCCGCCAGAGCGTCGGTCGCCGATTGCGCCGCCGACGCCGCAGACAGCGACGAGCCGCCCGACGCCGACTGGGCGTCGAGCTTCGACAGGTTGGCGGCGGTCGCCGATTGCGCCGCCGCGCCGGCCGATTCCAGAGCCGACACCGCATGTCCGCTCGCTGTCGCACTGAACGCCCCAGCCTGATCGCGGGCGGTTTCGGTCAGCGTGCGGGCGGCAGCGGTGGCTTCTGCCGCGTCGGTCGCCACCGTCACCTGTGCCCCGATGGCGGCGACCGCCGTCTGGGCGGCAGCGACATCACTGGCGGCTTGCAGCACCGCCACTTCGATGACGTCCACCTGGGCTTCCAAGGCTGCCAGCGACGCCGCCGCCTTCAGCGCGTAATGGCGTGACGAATAGCGCGGTACGCTGTCGACGGTTTCGACCGGCGTGTTCTCGGCTTCGTCGGCCCACTTCGCCGCCTTGTCGCGCGCCGTCTCGGCAGCGATCTGCGCCACGCCCGCGCTAATGGCCGCCGGAACCGCCTGATCCTTGGCGGCAAGGGCGGCGGCGGCGGTCGCCGCCCCGGTCACCGTCGCCACGGCGGCCGACACCACCGCCGCCTTTTCCACGACCATGTTCTTGGCACCCTCCACCGTGGCCTTGTCGGTCGCGACCACCGCCCTGTCGGCAGCAACCGCGTCCTTGTCGGTCGCAACCACCGCCGCCTTTTCCACGACCGTGTTCTTGGTGCCCTCCACCGTGGCCCTGTCGGCGGCGACCGTGACCTTGTCGGTCGCAACCACGGCCCGGTCGCTGGCCGCCGCCGCCGCCGAGGCCACCGCTTGATCACGGGCGTCGCCGATCAGGCCGACTGCCGCCGTGGCGGTGTCGGCCGCCTGCCGCGCCGTCAGGACGTCGTCTTCGATGGCGTCGATGATGGCGGCGGCGTTGGCGGCCACCCCATCGTCGAGCAGTTGCAGCAGGCGGGCCGGGCTTTCGACTAGCCGGGTCACCCCGGCGCTGTCGGTCAGCGGGTATTTGCCGTCGCCGCCCGGCCCGCCGTCATGCGCCCCGCCCAGCCAATCGTCCATCTCGTCTTCGCGGCCCTGCCACTGCTCAACCAAAGCGGCGATCTGGGCGGCGATCTGGGCGTTTGTGGTCCCCGCGAAGTTGCGGATGATGGAATACCCCACACCGGCCCCGCTCGTCCCGGCCCAGGGCGGGGAGATCGTCAGGTGGGTGTTGTCGGTCACGGCGGCGACCATATAGAGCGTGTCGTTGTCCGTGGTGAAGACGGCACCGACCTGCACTTGGCTCAGCCACAGCGTGCCGCTGCCGACCACCGTGGTGGTGCCGGTGACGAGGGTAACCGTACCGGCCGTGTACCAAGCTCCAAGCATCATGAACTCCAGGGTCAGACCGGTTTCGGATGGGCGCGCTTGATGGCGGCAACCGTGTCGAGCCACGCCAGCGTTTCGGGTGGAAGGGGGATGCCGGCCTCGCGCAACGCCAGGGCCAGCTTGAAGACCGCGTCGAGCTGGTCGCCAACGTCGGGGTAGGCGGCACGACGGTCTTGCGCCACCCGCTCCGCCGTTTTTTGGAGCCGGATCGTCATCGCGCGGTGACCTTTGCTCGGTAGGGGACGTGACGGGGGTGGTCGATCAGCACGTCGTAGACGCCGGGGTGGTCGGAGGTCAGCGCCAGCCACCCGCCGGTGACAGTGTGCGCGACGTCGTCGATCCACACCTCGCAGGGGTCGGGCACCACCATGACCGCCCGCGCCACGCCATCGGCGGCGATGGTCAGGGTGTCGAAGCCCGGCAGCACCGTCTGCGGCACCAGAACGCCGTCCGCGACGTAATGCCCGACTGGCGACGGCGAGCCGGGCGGAAGCAGCAAGGCCCATTGCCCGACGCGGGATTGCAGCCCCACCTGTTCGGCGGGGCAGGCCCCGTAGCGCAGGATACGGCCAGTCGCAGTTTCGTAAACCGCGAAGTTTCGATAGTTGAGGTCGGTCATCGGTAAAACGCCGTCAGGTTAAGACCAAGGTTCTTGCAGGAGTGACCCGATGCCCCGTCGTGGTGCATCTTGACGTAGAAGCGGTGGGCACCGGGGCCGAGCGCGTAATAGAGGTTGGCGGCCATCACGTTGTTGCCGCCGCTCATCGTGCCGCTGTCAAACAACAGGGCGTCGCTGCTGCCGCCATAAGGGCCGCGCACCTGATAGCTGAAGGAAGAGCCAGCCGCGCTGGAGTGGGTGCCGATGAAGGTGCCGACCAGCGTGCAGGATGAAGCGATGGTGATGGTGCCGTCGAGAATGCTGCTGCCGCTTGAGACATTCTGGAAACCAGTGCCGAAGATGCCCATCGACACCCCGACCGCCTGGTTTTGGATCTTCAAGGTGCCGATCGCGGCGTCCTGGATCATCGCGTTGGTGATGGCGACGGTGGGGGTGCCGTTGACCGGCGCGATGGTGAACGGGGTCGCCTCGCCGTAGCCCGGCATCCCCACCTGAAAGTTGTCGGCACGGACGATGAAGGCCGAGGATGGCGACCCACCGACCGGCTTGGAGATCAGGTCGAAGCCCGCGACATAGCCGTTGTTGTCGATGGTGACGGCGTAATGGGCGGAGAGGCCGTTCAGCGAGTTCGCCAGGGTCTGGATGCCCGTCTGGTGGGCACCCACCGTGGTCAGCAGCTGCTGGGTGTACTGCGCGGTGGCCGACCGATTGTCGACCCAGGCTTTCAGCTCGGTGGCGACAGAGGCGTTGTTGCCGTCCAAACGGGTGCGCAGCTGGCTGATATCGGCCGCCAAGGCGCTGTCGGCGGTGGTGCGGGTGGAAATCTCCTTGAGAATGTCCGCCTGGGCCTGACCGACCTGCCCGCGCATCACCGTGAAGGCGTTGTTGAAGATGCCTTCGGCGCTGACCCGCTGCGCCGTCTCGGCCTGGATCAGGCCGAAGGCGTTGGCGATGTCGCCCCGCATCACCGTGAAGGCGTTGTTGAAGATGCCTTCGGCGGTGGTGCGCGAGGAGATTTCCCGCTGGATCGAGCCTTCGGCCACGCCGACCCGTGTCACCAGCGTATCGGTCAGCGTGGCCGTCGCGCTGGTCGCGGTGGACAGCGCCCGCAGCTCGCTGGCGACGGTGGCGGTGTTGCCGTTGAAGTCGGTGCGCAGGGCCTGCACCGCGTTGGCGACCGCCTCGGTCGCCGTCACCCGCGCCGTCCGCTCGCTGGCGACCGCCGCCGTGATGCTGTCGCCAAGATCGACGCGCAGGGTCTCGACCGAGGTCGCCACCGCCGAGGTGTTGGTCGCCAGCGTGGTCAGCGAGGTGTTGACGACGGCGAGCTTGTCGTCGAACTCGGAAGCAACCGTGGTGATCTGTTCGGCCAAGGCCCCGGTGATCGAGTCCGCCGTTTCGGTGATCTTGGTATCGACCACCGCGATCTTGCTGTCGGTCAATCCGCGTTCCCGCTTTATCTCGGCGAACCGGTCGTAGGACTGCGCCGTCAGCCGCAACACGGTTTCGGCCAAGGCGCTGTCGTCGATCCTGCGGGCAACGAAGCTGTCGAGGAAGGTGAAGTCGATACCCGGCAAGTCGGTGACGAGGTCATCCTTCCACCGGCTGTAGACACTGGTGGCGATGTCATCCACGCCGAGCGGCAGCGAGGTGCCCGGCGTTCCGAGGTTCGAGTTGAAGTCGCCGACGTTTCCGCCCAGGTCAACCGCCCGCACCCAATACCAGCGGGTGACGATGCCAGGCAGGCCGGCGTTGACCCAGGTTGTCGCCTTCACCTCCGCCAACTTGGCCGCGTCCCGGAAATCGTCCGTCTCGCTGGCCCACACCTCGATATGGGACAGGTCCGTGTCGGCGGGATTGCCCCAGGTCAGGGTGATCTGACGCACCCCGCCAGTGGTCGCCAGGGCGGTCGGTTGGCCCGGCGGGGTGCCCTTGCCGCTGACGGTGATGGTGATTTCGGCGGGGCGCGAGACACGCCCGTCATAGGCGACCGACGACACGCGGATGACGTGCTTGCCCTCCGCCGCCGGCTCGATATCGAGGCCGTTGGAGCGGGACACCTTCCAGTTTTGCCACTGGCCGCCGGGCGTCATCACCTGGGCGTCGTAGCCGGTGACCGTGGGGTTGGCGGCCGGCGTCCAACTGACCGACACGCGGGCCGACGGCAATCCGTTCACCCAATAGACCGACTCGACCGCGCTCAGGTTGGTGGGTGCGGGTAGGACGGCGTCGTCGCGGACATAGGACGGCGGGTCCAGCGCCAAGCCCTGTTCGATCCGCGCGTATTTCGTCGGATCGTGCAGCAGCGCCGTCACCTCGAAACGGCCCGGTGCCAGTTCCCGCACCGCGCGCACCCGGAATGGGCGCGGGGCCAGATCGGACGCCGTCAGCACCCATACGGCCAGGACGGTGGGGACGGTCGGCAGCGGCTCGGCCAGCGTCAGCACATCCCACGCGCCCGGATCGGCCAGCACCGTCCGTTCGGCCACCGACCCGTCGGGAAGCACCACCGACAGGGCGTACCCTTTTCCGGCTTCGATGGTGACCGGGGCGTCCAACGTCACGGTCCTGTCGGTGGCAGCCAACAGGCGCCCGCCCATGCGCACCCCGGCGAAGGCAGGATCGGCGACATTGACGAGCTGACCCGGTGCCGCCTGCATATGGTCGAGACCAGCGGTGTAGGTGCCGGTGTGCGTCTCGGCATGCTCGGTCAGCAGCAGCCACAACCCCATCCGCCGGGCCTGGGATCGGCGGCAGCAGCCGAAGGCGGTGATTTCCGTCTCGTTCCAGCCATGGGTCGCGATCAGGTCGGGCAGCTCCACGACCTCCACCGTCTGCCGGTAGCCGTCGGACGGGTCATTCCAGTACACCTTCGCCACCGTATGCCGCGCCTTGCGCGCGGTGCCGGCGTAGCTGATGACGCCGTCCACCACGTTGGCCCGCGTGACGAGCTGCGCCGGATCGTCGGGCATGTCGGCGGTAACGTGGACCGACCCCGACCCCCAATAGGCCATGCCCCGGAAGTTCGAACAGATCGCCTGTATGGTGGCGAAGGCGTCCTCGCGCGTCGCCAGCACCCCGTTGAAGGTGTAACGGGGTTCGAGGATCGGGATGCCGGCGGCGTCCTTGAAGCCGCTGGGGATCATCTGATCGCAGTAACGGGCGATCTGGTACAGCCGCCAGCGGTCCACGCGCGCCCCGCCCAGCACGTCCCCCAGACCGTAGCGCGGGTTGGTCAGCGCGTCCCACAACACCCATGCGGGATTTTCGGTCGCCCCCGGCTTGAATGTGCCGTCCCAGATGCCAGTGTAGGTCCGAGCGACGGGGTCGTAATTGCTGGGGATCTCCAACCCGACCCGCCGCACGTCCACACCGATGGTGGGCAGTCGCCCGCCATACTGATCGGCCGCGAAGGTCAGCGCGAGCAGAGCCGAATCCGGATAGGTGAACTTTCCATCGACGATGACGGAGAAGGATTTCCAGAAGGTCTTGTCCTGGATCTTCACATCGTCGGTGTGATCGTCGGTGGTGCGCCGCACCCGCACGTCCCACGGCGCGCCACCGGATGGCAGTTCAACCCGCCACGCCCGCTCATAGGCCGAGGTGGTCTTGCCGTCGATGGTCGCGGCCACACGCTCCTGCCAGATACCGCCGGCTGGGCGGACATCGATGGCGATGCCGACCGTGCCGCCGTGCAGGTCGCCGTCATCGCCGTCCTGCGTCGTCAGCGCCGGCACCTGCACCGTGATCCGCGCGGCATCGGCGTTGGTGTCGGTGATGGTGCGGGTGACAGCGGCGGATTTCTTCACCTCCGCCGACACGGTCACCTCGGTTTCGGCGGCCGAGAAACCTTCGATGTGGGGCTGGTCGGGTAGGCCCGTCCGCCACGCCCACGACACCCCCTCGACGTTCCATGTGCCATCGGCGGCCATCAGGGGCGTATCGTCGAGATAGATGGACTTCGCCCCGTCCACCAGCTCCAGTTCGCCTTCGCCAACCAGATAGAGGATGCGGGCGGTGGACTTGGCGGTCAGGGTGTTGGGATCTTCCTGGGCCACCCGGCCCGATCCGCCGCCGCCCTTTCCGCCCCCGCCGCCCGCACCGCTGGGGCCGTCGTCGGGGAAGTCGCCATCCGTTGCGCCGTCCCCGGATTCTTCCTCCGTGCCCCCGTCATCGCCCGTGCCCACGTCATCCGCTGCGGCCGATGACGTGGGCACGTCCTCCACGGAAAGCCCGGCCGATATGACGGTGCCGCCGGTGCGCACCCGGCCATAGACCAGCGGCACCACACCACCCTGTTCGACGGAGGTCACCGCCCCGTTGAACAGCGAGGACTGCCGACGGTCGGCAGTTTCCAGGCTGCCCGCCGCCTTGGGCTGGGGCGACAGCATTTGCGCGGCCCCCTGCAAGGCCATGCCGGCCCCGAACAGGGCGATGTTGCCAAAGGAGATCGACGATCCGAACACCGAGAAGGCTTCGGCTCCCAGATTGGCCCCGAGCATCCCAGCACCGGCCGGGGCGAAGGCGATGGCCGCCGCCACCAGCACCACGCCCAGCACGATCTTGGCGGCCCCGCCGCGCTTGGCCCCGGCCGGGACGGGGATGATGTGGAGAGGCTGGCCGGACAGCCCCATGGTCAACATCCCGATGTCGAGATCACGGCCATGCCGACCGGGCGTGCCGCGCACGACACGGTATTCCCCTTCCCGCAAGGCGCGCAGGAAACGACCGGGGAAGGCGGCGTCGAGCGCCCGCACCGCGTCCACCGGCTGATGCAACGCGAACTGGTGGGTGCGGCCGAACTCACGGCCCAGATGACCATGCAGATGGACGGTGGTCAGCATGGCGCGGTCTCCCCACGCTCATGACGCAGGACATGCGTGACCATCCGCCGCCACGGTCCATAAGGTTCCCGCCGTGACAGCCGGCCGGTCAGGTGGTGCAGCAGCAACCCGTCGTCGAGCAGCACGCCGCCATGGTTGGGAACGGGGCTGCGGACCTGCATCAGCACCACATCGCCCGGCCGCACGTCGTCCAGGGAGACCGCCGCGAAGCCGGCCACGGCGAAACCCTGGCGGTAGAGGTCGCCGCCGGAGAACCACCATTCCGCGTCGCGTGGAAACTCCGGCAGGGTGACACCGCGCTCCAGTCGATACCAATCGCGGATCAGCGCGTAGCAGTCCGTGACGCCATGCACGAAGGAGCGGCCGAGCAGCGGCGGGGGATCGCCGCCCCAGACGATGGGGGCGGACACCGTCTCGCCATCGGTGGCGACCAACACCCACGGCACGTCCGTGGCGACCTGTCCGGCCATGTCGCGGGCGGTGGGATGGTCCGGCCCATCGGGATGGGAATGCACCACGGCGGCGACCTGTCCGGCATGCGCGGTCCAGAAGTCGACCGGGATCACGAAGGCCGTCCGGGGGTCGGACGCCACATTCGGGCAAGCGAGATAGCCGCCATCGGACAACAGCAAGCCGCAGGATTCCTGCGGATATCGAGCGCGGGCGTCGGCGGCGATGGCGGCCAACGCCGAGGGGATCAAGGCGGGGATCGGCATGGGGGATGTCTCAGACGCGGGTGCGGCCGACGGCCGGGAAGGCACGGGTGGGCAGAACCGCCGCCGCCCCGAAACGGGCGCGGCAATCGGACAGGCGCTTGCCGCATTGGTCGCGCGCCCCGTCATCCACCACTTGCCCCAGGGCATCGCGGTAAGGGGTGCCCGCCCACGGGCACGTCGCGGCGGCATAGTCAAACCCGCCCGTATCCGCGTCCCAACGGCGGTAGCGGTGGGTGCAGGCATCGCGCAGCACCTGCCGTCCGGGCAGCTTGCGCCCTTCCTGATCCAGCGCCGCCGACAGTTCCCATTCGATGACGGTCTGGGAGAAGGAGGTCAGGCGCTCGACACGGTAGAGATCGGGGGGAAAATGCATGGTGGGGTCGGGGTCCGGCCCATCGTCGAGATAATCGGCCAGCGTGCGCAGCCGGACCACCTCGGCCCCCAGCAAATCCCCCGCCGTCGCCACCAGGGCGGCCAGGACGCGGGTGACGTTGGTGATGCGCAGCTTCGGGGTTGGCAGGCTGCCGGTGCCGGTCAACTCGAAGCCCTCCGCCTCGATGTCCACGGGAGCGTAGACGACGCCCTGATAGGTCAGTTCGGTCGCCGCCGACGGGGTGAAGTGATAGAGACTGCCGCCGAGCGAGCGGGCGTCCAAGCGGAAGAGCTGCACCAGCGTGCCCGGCGTCAGCGATTGGACAGCGGAGGTGATGGGGGTCGCGGCCATCAGGCGGGCACCTCCTCGACTTCGGCCTGGAAGGTGGCGGTCGGCTTGTCGAAGCCGCGCCCCCACTTGGTCGCCAGCCACAGCCGCTCCGTATCCTCCCAAGGCGCGGTCCACCGGAAGGGCTCGACGCCTCCTCGGGCGGCCAAGAAGGTTTCGATGGCGATGGCGTCGGCGCGGGACAGGCCGACCCAAATCAGCGTCGCCTTGGTCAGGTCGCCGTTCAGCCCGGCGCGCGACCGCTGGCGATAGCCGTCGCCGAAAGGTGTGGAAAGGACGGTCGGCTGGCGGTTCGTCTGCGTCCGGTCGCTGGGAGCGCGCGGCGGCGTGAACAGGGGATGAGGCATGGGATCACCCGATGGTGGAACGGGACAACAGACCGCCGGGGCGGCTTTGGGACAGCAGCTCCTGCGCCACGAGCCCGCGCAGGCTGGATTGCACCTGACGCGCGACCTCGGCCGCCATGGCCTTGTCCTCGGCCGCGTTACCGCTGCCGCCGCTGCGGTTGACGGTGACGTTCACGACGTTGTTGACGACGGTCTGCCCGCCGACACCGCCGAGCGCGGCCATTTGCTCCGGCGTGAAGATGCCTTCGCCGCGCTTCAGCACCGCAGGCACTTCGCCCGGCATCAGGCCGGCAATGCCACCGGTGTGGTAGCGCGGGGCGGTGTCCCACAGACGGGACGGCAGGTCCCGGTTGAAGGTGGCGGCCCCACCGGCAATCCCGCCGGTGTGAAAGCCCTGCCACATGCCGAGCGGCGTCATGCCGGGCACAGCCCCGGTCAGGCTGGCGGCGGTCACGCCACCGCTGCCACCGCCGCCGAACAGACCACCGAACCAGCCGGACAGGGCGTTGGTCAGCGGCGTGGAAGCGGCGGTCAAGGCAATTTTGGCGAGTTGCTTGACCACACCCGACAGCGCGTCGGCCAGATTTTCGGCGGACATCACCGCCTCGGTCAATCCCTGGGCCAGGGTCGTGCCGACCTTCCGGCCGATCTGCTGCATGCTGCGCTGCTGTTCGGTGGCCGATGCCACAGCCTGTTCATAGCTGGTCATCGAATCGGTCAGCGCGATGATCTCGTTGCGCTCGTCCTCGGTCAGCAGCCGGTTTTGCTGCATCACGATGTCGCTGGCCTTGCGGATGGCCTCGATGCGCCGCCGCACGTCCTCTTCCTGGCCCAGCACGGACACCTTGTCGCGCAGATCGCGCAGATATTCGGCCATGCGATCCGGGCTGTCCGAATCGAAATTGTCCGACTTTTCCAAACCGCCCTTGCTCGGCAAAACTGGCGCGGCGGGCTCCGGGCGTTGCCGATTCTGATCCCGCTCCCCGAGAATTTTCTCGATCTCGGCGATCTGCGCATCAAGCGCGCTGATCCGGCGGTCCTGATCGCCCAGGATCACCGTTTGCAGGCGATCCGAGCCACTGTTCTGAGGTTCGCCCAGGTCGCGAATGGGGTTGGCGACCAGCGGAGCCGGCGCTTGCGAGCGGGTTTCCTCGCGGGATTGTACGGTTGCGGCGCGATCGGCTTTCAGCACCTCCAAACGGCTGCGCAAACCACGGTCGCTCATCTTTTCCAGGTCGCGAAAGCCGTCACGCACCTCGCTTATCCACCGCGCGAGCTCGGCAAACGCCATCGCCATGTCGATCAGGGTGGGGGCGAGGTCCACCATCGCCTTCTTGAGGTTGATGTCGATGACCCGGCTCATGCTGTCGAGCTTGTCGGCGGTCTCGGCCGCCGTGCGTAGGACATGTTCATCCACCACCACGCCGAGATCGCGGGCTTCCTGGCGCAGCTTCTCCATCTCCGCCGTGCCCTTCGCGAGCGCGGCGGCCATCTTGGCTCCGACCTCCTCGCCGAAAAGCTTCGAGGCGGTCGCGGCCCGTTCCGCAGGGGACTCGATTTCTGAAAATCTAGCGGCCAACTCGGTGAGAATGGTATCGGCGGTCTTGATCCGGCCTTGCGCGTCGGTGACGGAGATACCAAGGCGTTCAAACGTTTCTTTGGCCTCATCAGCCCCCCCGGCGGCCTCTCCCGCGCGGATATTGAGCTGTTCCAGCGCCTTGTCCATGTTGTCGGCCCCGACGCCGGACAGGTCGGCGGCATAGCGCAACTCCTGAAGCGCGTCGGTCGTAATGCCGATCTTTTCGGCCTCCTCCCCGATCTGGTCGAAGGTCTCGACCGCCTCACGGGCCTTGCCGACCGCCGCCGTCAAAGCGATCACCAAGACAGTGAGGGCCGCCCCAGCCGCCAAGCTGCCGGCCCCCATACCGGCCATGGCCATGCCGATGGCGCTGGACTGGACGGTCATCTCGGCCAAGCCGACCGTGACCCGGCCGATGCCGGAATGCAGCACATCCATCGAGCGGGAGGCCGGCGCCGCCTGCCGTTCCAACGCATCCAAGGCCGACTTGCCATCCTCGCCCAGCCCCTTGAGCGCGGCGCGGACCTTGTCCGCGTCCTTCAGGGATAACGTAATCTCGAATTGACGCTCACTCATCGGCGGCGTCACCCCGCTTGCGCGCGATCACCTTGGCGATGCCCTCGGCCATGCCGTCGGAGTAGGCCGGCAGCAGCACGGCCATGGCGCGCATGTCCGCACCCTCGGCCCCAGCCAGGGTCAAGGCCGGCGTCAGGTCCAACCCCAGCGGGTGGCCGAGACCGGCGGTGCGAATCTGCCCCCAACAGCGTTCGCCAATGTCCCAGGCATGCCGACCGACACCCGTTTGCGGCGCGTTCACGCTCATGGGGCAACGGCTCCCACGGGGGCCGTCGCAGGCGCGGGGGCTTTGGTCGCCGCAACGCTTGCAGTATTCGCGCCCGTCGCCATGGACCCATGCGGCGCGGGCGCGGATGCGTTTCCCTCCGTCACCAAATCCCGGTAGGGACGGGTGTAGAGGCTGGCGAAACTGTCGGCCATGGCGGGATCGCGCATCATCGCGGCGATGGCGGCGGCGCGCGCGTCCTCCGGCAAAACCGAAAGGACGACGGGCACGGCCCCGTCTTTGCCCGCCTCCTCCGGCCAGTCCTGGACAAGGGTGGAGGCCAGGGCGGCGGCGCGACGCACCACCACCCCCGACCACTCGACGATGGCCGCCTGTGCCAGGGCCACGACGAACAGGTATTGCGCGAAGCCGTTGCGAATGTCGGGGTCGGAAAGGTCCGGCACTCCGTCGAGGGCCACCCCGACGGCCATCGCCTCGGCCTGTTGCCGCTGGAAATCGGCCAGCAGCCGCTGCATCTTCGCCCGCGCCGCCTCGTACACGACGGTATCGCAGGGGATCACCGTCACCCGCACCTTGTTCGGCAGATCAAGCGCGCGGAGTCCCGTCGGCAGTTCGCCGACGCAATAGCCTTCCATGATCAATACTCCGCCACGTCGTTGGTCAAGGTCACGGTCATCATCGCCGTACCGGCCGTGGTCCGGCTGGCCTGCCACGCGAAATCCGTATCAATGCCGCCCGGCCCCTGGATCGACAGGCGGGGGCGGGGCAGATAGACCTGTGGCACCGTCACCAGCAGCATAGCGGTGGGGGAAATCCGGTAGCGGAACGCCAGGGCCACGGGGGTCTTGCTGGTGGCCTTGTCGAGCAAAGTCGTGGTGGCGAAGCGCACCTTGATCGTGCCCGAACACGCAGTCTTGCCGAGATCGACGCCCTCGATCTTCTCGTCATCGCGGACGGGCCGGAAGGCGTCGAGGTTGTTCGTATAGTTGAGTTCCCCGCCGGTCAGGGAGCCAAGAGACGCGCCGTCGAGCAGCACGGCACCCTGACCGGCCTGGAACCGCTGGTAGGCATAGGACGAGGGGGAGGCATCGACGGTCTCATCGTCGGACGCCTCCCCCTGCCCCAGGACGGTGAAGGAGGTGGTGACCGTGCCGGTGGTCTGGATCGGCAGCTTCCAACTTCCCACCATGCCGCCGAAATGCCGACGGAACGACGGCACCTCGGGGTTGCCAACCTCGAAGGTCAGGGACGGCAGTTCGGTCGCACCGCTGGACCAGGCGTGGACCTTGGCCCCGGCGGCTCCGCCCGCGCCATCGGTGGTGGCCGGGGATCCCAGCAAGCCTTTCAGCCAGACGCCAATCGACCGGAGGTCCAGCGGCACCGGCACCTCGCCATCGACCGTCAGCGGACCGTAGCTGGGCGGCAGCGGGTCACGGCCGAACCCAAGCGTGTCGTCCTCGACCAGGGGCTGGTCAGCCCCCAGCGTGGACGAGACGAAGGGCAGCTTGACATAGCCGTCACTGGGGGAATTGCCGTAGACGGATTCGAACGCCGCCAACAGCGAGGCGTTGGCACCCTGAGCGCGTTTGCCAGCCATGATGATGATGCCTCTCAGGCCAGGGGGGAAGACGTGGTGTAAGTGAGGGTGACGGCGAGCACCGCCGCCACCGGCGCACCGCCGCCCGGCGCGCCGTGCAGAACCAGCGGCGCGGAGGGCACCGCTCCATCGACCGCACCGCCCAAGAGCGGATCGGCCTCCAGCGCCGCGCCGATGGCGGCGAGCAAGGCATCGCGGGCCGGATCACCCCCGCCGGCCGACGACGGCGGCACGTAGACCTCGACCTGGGTGGCATGGTCGTAGGTGTAGCGGAGTGGCGACAGCACCACATCGGGGTCGCCGGGGTCGCCGTCGCGCAGCACGATCAGCCCGCCGGTGGGGATCGCCGACGGCAAGGCGGCCACTGGATTGCGCTCGACGCGGGCGACCGCGTTCAACAGGGCCGCGAGCGCCGACAGCGCCGCTTCGCGTTTGGTTGTCATGATTGGACTCGACTCGCTTAAGGGCTGCAACGATCATCACCACCGCCGATACAGACGGGGAGACGGTGCGATGGGTTTTTTGCGGGCGGTGATGCAGGGGTTCGCCGGAGGGCTGGGATGTCTGCTTTTCGTGGTGCTGGCCGTGCTGGCCGCCATGACTTGGTCGGTAATGAAAATGGATCCGCGCCAAATCGACGCGTGGGACCGGTCACGGGCGGCTGTCGAAGCGGAACGGCGCGCCGTGACCGAACGGTATGAACGCCAGAACACACCAAGCCCGCCGACAACGCCCAGCGGGCCGGCCAGAAAGCCACCTCCACCTCAACCCAAATAGAGCCTTACGCCGTCCGTACGGTCACCAGCCACAGCCGACCTTGCAGGGCGGCGGCGGGGGCACCGACCACGATGTGATCGACGCCCTCCACGGCCAAACGCCCGCCGTCCTCGGGCAAGGGGACGGTGGTGGTCAGAAGCTTGTAACCGGACAGCCCCGCCCGCATCACGGTCTCGCCATAAGCCGAGTCCACCGGTGCCGGTGCCGGCACGGCACGGCACGGAACAGCCGGCCCGCCGTCCGGCGGCGTGTAGACCGCCGGACGGGCAAGAAGACTGCCGAACAGGGATGACGCGATGATGTCGGCCGGGGTAGTCATCACGGACCCGACGCGGCCGACAGCTCGATCAGCAACTCGGGCCGCACGCAGATCGGGAGAGGGCTGCTTTCCGACTTCAGCTCCACCCCGGCGTCGTGGGGCAGGATGTAGGGGCTGATGTACAGCTCCATCCCCGGCAGGTTGGCGCTGGAAATCTGGTGCGGCGGAGCGAAATAGGACCGGAAGGTATCGGTGGTGCCGAGAGGTACGGCATGGCCCATCCCCGGTTCGATGAAGCGATGGGATTGCCCGTCGATACCGGCGGCAATGGCGTTGTATTCCTCGAACAGGATCGAGCCGAAGCGGAAACCCTTGCGCAGGTCTTCCGTCCCCTTGCCGCTGGCGGCGGCCTGATTGAGGAAGTATCGGTTGACGCTGGGGTGCTCTTCGAGCAGATCGAAGAATTCGGGGCTGACCATCGCGTGCACGCCGGTATAGGTCTCGCCGCGAAGGTTGGTTTCGATCAGCCGCGCCACCTCCTTCGTCTTTTCCTTGACGTTGATGTCCTCGTTCGCGAGATCGAAATAGACCGTGACCTTTTCGATACCGAACACCGCATGGAGATCGTGCAGGGTCTTGTTCTTCCCGTCGATCAGCTTGCCTTTCAGGGCCTGCATCCGCAGGTATTCCAGCGTCAGCGCGTGGGACCGGCGGAGCTGAAGCATCTTTTCGGCCAGCACGTCGGCCAGGGTCTTCGGCCGGGGGCCGGCGTCCATCACCATCTGGTTCTGGATGTCGCCGGGGGTGATGGAGGTCATCACCGGGAAATAGGGGGCCGGCAGGATGATCGACCCTTCGGCCGGATCGGACAGAAAGGGCACATCGCCCCCACGCGGCATGTGACCGAGAATCGCGGTGGCGAAGTCGGCGGTGGGGATTTCGATGTTGGTCGAATTCGACCCGCGCCCGGCCCCGAAAAAGCCAAGCTCGTTGATCCGGCCGTAGGTGTTGGGCACTCGGTTGACGCGCGTGGTCAACTGCGTCCCGGTGTAGCGGAAATTGAACGACACGGGTCAGGCCTCCTGACGGGGGGTGATGAAGCGGTCAGCCAGCCGCCGCAGGGCGTAGGCTTTCTGGCCGTCGGTGATGCCGGCGGGCCAGATCAGGCCGCCCGGCTTGACGTGGGCGAAGCCGGTCACGGCGGTGGCGAACTGGTCGGCGCCGACCGGAACCTGACTGTTCTCGGCCAGGATGGCGGCGGCGACCGCCGTGCCATCGGTGGCGTCGAGGTCGAGCGGCACGGCCTTCCCATCGCCATCCGGCACGGTGACGGTGAAGCTGTCGCCGACGATGAAATCGGCGCTGCCGTCGGCGATGGTGACGGCGAAATGGCCGTTGTAGGGCTGGCCCACCGTCAGGTCCGCCAGCCGACCGCCAGCCGGAGCGAACACCGCGAAGGTGCCGCCGTTGGCGGCGGCGCTCACGCACCGCAGGGTGTAGCCGCCGGCCATCGCGTGGACGGCCAGCGTCACGGCACCGGCAGCACCATTGCCGGTGTTTCCGACCTCGGCGGCAATGGTGGGGGCGCCGAACAGACGAAAGCCCAGCACGGTTCCGGCGACCAGATCGACCGGCGATCCCGTCGCCGCCTTCAGGGTGACGGTGCCGAAGCTGAACGACGAGGCGAGCACATCGCCCAGGACTTGCCCCAGACGACGGTCGGGGGCGGTGGTGTAGACAGGTAGGGACATGACGCAGTCTCCGTCACTTCGTGGGCTTGGATACGCGGGCCAGAGCCGCGTCGAGAGCGTCCAGCGAGGACGAGGAGAAGGCCCCGACATTGGGTTGCAGCGCGGCGTCCATCCGGGCCAGGGACAGGCGGTCGCCCTTGGGGGCCTTGTTGCCACCCGAGCCGGCGGCGCCCAGCGCGCCGAGAATGCCCGCGCCGCTCATATCGGTGGCGGACAGCAGATGGCAGGCCAGCGGCAGATTGCCCGCCGCCACCTTGGCCGACAGGACACCGACCCAACGGGCGCGCTCCTTCGTCACCGCCGCCTTGGCGGTTTCATCGTCTTCGGCCTCTTCGTCCTCGATCTCTTCGTCTTCGGTTTCGTCGTCCTCGGCCTTTTTCTCATCTTCGGTCTGGCCGTCCTCGGCCTTTTCCTCGTCCTCGGTCTGACCGTCTTCGGTCTTCTTCCCCTCATCCTTGGGGGGCGGCTCCTCCGCCCGGCCACGGCGACCGAACAGGGACAGGTGGGCAAACGGGTTTTTCGCCATGGTTTTTCTCCGGTTGGCGGTCAGTGGATGGTGGCGGATTCGGCGACCTGCGCCGCCAGGGCGGCGAAGGCGTCGGCGGGAGAGGCCACGGCATCGGCCAGACCGAGGCGCACAGCCTCGGCCGTGCCGCGCGGGCCGTCGTAACAACGGGCTTCGGTCGCCAGGACATCGGCGACGGACAGGGATCGGCCCTTCGCAACCGTCTCCGCGAAGAGACGGCGAAGATCCTCGACCAACGCCTGACGGTCAGCCCGCACATCGTCGGGCAGGGGCGCGTAGGGGTGGCCATCCACCTTGTGGCTGCCGGCCGAAATGAGAGTGACGGCGACGCCCGCCTTTTCCATCGCGGCGCTGTAGTCCACATGCATGGTCCAGACGCCGACGGAGCCCAAGCCGCCGGTGCGGGGGACCGTGATGCCGTCGCAGACGCTGCCGATGGCATAGGCCGCCGAATAGGCGGTCTCCGAACAGATCGCCGCGACGGTCTTCCGGGCCGCCGCCTTGGCGGTCATGATCCAGTCGCAGAGGTCGAAACAGCCTTCCGAGAAGCCGCCGCCGCTGTTGATTTCCAGGCAGAGCGCCGCGACCTCCGTATCGGCGAGCGCGGCGGCGATCTGCCAGGACAAGGCGTCATAGCCGGTGATCCAGGGATCGCCGATCCAGGCGTAGCGGGGCACCAGCAGGCCGGACACCCCGATCACTCCCACCCCATCCACCACGGCGTAGGGGCGGCGGTCGCGACCGCCGAAGCTGCTGACATGGGAAGCCGAGGGGCCTTCGGGGTCCCGGCCGGCGAGGTAACGGGCCAGATGCGGCGCAGCCGCCATCTGCGCCTGCGGCGCCATCAGCACCGGGCGGTCAAAGGTCGGAATGGACATGGGGGGTCAGTCCTGGGATGCCTGCCCCTCGCGGGGGTCCGGCTGGGGGGAGAAGGAGACGTCGGGAAGGACGATGCCCCGTTCGGCCAGGGCCTCCCGTTCGGCGGCGATCTGATCGAGCAGTTCGTCCAAATCACGGCCCTGTTCGAAGGCTTCGTCGCGCAGGGTGGAAAGGCCCAAGCGAACCCGCATCGCGGCTGCCTGAATTTCTTTGACCGGATCGACCCAACCACGGCCGGGGCCGCGCCAGACCCCGCGCAGCCACGCACGCCGCGCGGCCCGGCTCTCGACGAAGCCCGGAAGGTCGATGTAGCCGCGCCAGACCGCCTCTTCCAAGACCAGCTCCAGCGATGGTCGGCACCACATGGTGGTCAGCAGCAGGCGCAGGAACAGGATGAAGCGCCAGCCTTCCAGCAAGCTCGCGCGGGCGCTGGAATAGTTGGTCTTGCTGAAATCGCGCACGAAGGTTTCGTAGGTCATGCCCAGACCCACGGCGATGTGCCGGGCGACCGAGGTGACGAATCCGTCGAAACCCACCGACGGGCGACCGGCGTTGAAGCCGGTCAGCTTCTCACCCGGCAGAAGTCGGGGAATATGGCCGCCGGGGCCGATCCCCAGCGACACCGGCCGACCGTCGCGCACCGTGTCCAGCGGCAGCTTGCCATCACCGAACAGGGATTCCACCGTCTGGCCGTCGAGCGGGGTTTCCAAAACCGCCATGATGGCCGCCGAGGACACGGCGGCCTGCAATTCGGCGCGGTGGTAGCGGCCGCCCTGTTTGAGAGGCACCATCACCGGGGCCAGCCACGACACTCCGCGATGCTGATCGGGGCGCTTCTGGTCGAACACATGCAGCACCTGACGACGCCGGACGCCGTCGCCGACCCACGCCGACACCCGCTCCCACGCCATCAGATCGGCGGAGGGCCAGCCCAGCAGCGCATCGCCGGGGTGCGCCTTGCGAATGTGGTAGGCGACCGGCGCGCCATAAGCGTCGGTTTCCACCCCGTCGCGCAGGGTCGCGCCCGAGGGCTGATCGTTGGGATTGCTGAGACGATCCGGTTCGATCACCTGCAACACGGTCGCGAAGCGGCTGCCCCGTGACGCCTGCCGCTCCGGCAGCCACAGCGGCAGCGCCAAGCCCTCGCCCGCGATCAGGGCATTGCCGCCGGTCATGCGCGTGAGCTGGCCGAAGGTGGATTGCCCCGTGACATCGCAAGCCAGAGGATCGTCCGCCCATTCACGCCACACGTCTTCGATCCGGTTGGCGTAATCCTGCGCCTGTTGCCGGGACAGCCCCAGCACGCGGGCGGCGGGCATGGATTGCAGGTCGAGGCCGAGACCGAACGCCTGATCCTTCAGGCTTTGGGTCGCGCCCGCGATCAGACCTTCGTTGCGTTCCAGGTCGCGGGCACGGGCAACCAACGCCCCGCGCTCGCCCTCCGCTTCGCCATCGGGAGACCCCGCGACGGGCAACCAGTCGCGCAGCTCGGGCGCAACACCGCTGGCCGCGACCCAGGCCCCGCCGCCCCAGCCCAAGGCGTTGGCGGCGGGCCGCGCGGGCAAACGCAACGGCGTCACGCCGTCGGCCGCCACCAGGGCGGGCCGGCCGACCGGGGCATCAACGGACATGGAGATACCCCCCGCCGGATGGCAAGCGCCGCCCTTCGGCGGTGGCGATCTGACGGCGCAGCGATTCGATTTCAGCGCGCAGCCGCTCCGGGGTCGCCGGGGTGAAGGTCACGGTTTCGCGGTCGGACCCAAGAGCCTGGGGGGTCAGGCCGAGCAGCAGCTCATCATAGCGGGCCTCGTAGCGGGCCAACCGCTCCTTCAGGGCGACGATGTCGGTCACAGGTAGCTCTCCCCGCTGTTCGATGGCGGATAGTCGGTCGCCGGGCGCGGCGTCGGCCGGGGGACGGGACGGACGGAATTCGGGGCGGTGGACACCCGCTCGGGGGCCAGTGGGTCGGGAGGAAGAGGATCGACGACGCGGGACAGGGCGGCCGAGAACAGGTCGGGGCCGGAGCCGTCGGGCGCGCCCTCGAATTTCAGCCGCAGGGCTTCCCACTGCTCATCCGACTTGGAAGCGATGCCCTCACGGATCGCCGCCGCCCAGGCGTAGAGGTGGGTGTCCAGCATTTCCTGGGCGACACCCTGTTTCGGCACCCACCGCCACGATACGGTGCCGTCGCGGCCCCGCACCGATTTGCGGGTCTCGGATGTCACCTGTTGGAAGTAATCGTCGCCCAGCCCATCGGCGAAGCGGATGTAGCCGAATTCCAGCGGATCGTCCTTGCGCATGTAGGCGTAGAGCGAGGCCTTCATGCCGCTGACCCCGACCTGGAACCACCTCTTTTGCGCCCGTATCAACGTGCCGTCGGCGCGCCGTTCGGTCTTGACCCGCATCAGGGGCGGAGCGGTGTCGCCGCGCGCGCCGCGAATGACGATCACCTTGGCTTGCGGGTGCCGCTTCGCCCAGCCGAAGACATCGTCCTTCCAGGCTCCCGCATCGATGGCGGTCTGGTCAACGGTCCGCCGCATCCCCCGCACGTCCGGCCAGGACCGGGCCACCAAGGCGTCGAGGTCACGCCACGCGGCCTCGGTCGAAATGTGATGATGGATGATACCACGGTCGATGACACAGCGGGTCAGGCGCGGCCCCCAGACCACCGCCTGCCACTCGACACGATCCACCTGACAGTCGATGCCGATGGTGACGATGTAATAACCATCGGGCACCACGCCACGCGGCAGGGCCTCGGCCTCCGCCCGCGCTGCCAACCGCTCCCAATCCGGGGCCTCGGTCGCGGTCTGGTACGGGAGTCCGACGGCGTCGTTCATGAACACCTGTTCGGCTTCCGGCTTTCCCTTGGCGCGAATCCAGGCCCGCGCGATGTTCTCCCAGCGCTCCAAGGGCGAATAGGCCGCCCACAGGTCGAATGACACCACATGGGCGCCGGGGTTCTCGGCAACCCACCGGCCCCGGCGGTTGAACTCCGTCCGGTGATGTTGCTCGATCCGGCCATGGCAGGCGACGCAGGTAAAATGGGCCTCCTCCGGGCGGGCGTCGTCGAGGCAGGCCAGCATGTTGGCCCATTCCAACGGCTGGTAGACATCGCAGTGCGGGCAGGGGATGTGGAATTTTTCGCGCGTGCCCTGCCGCCACGCGGCGGTGACGCGGCAGCCCGGCTCCACCAGCGGCGTGCCGATCTTGAACACCTTGCCTCCCGTGGTCATGAACGCCTTCGACCGGCTGTCCGCCTGCTGTTCGGGATCGCCGGCCCCGTTGTCGGCGGGCCACTTCGCCATGTCATCATGGACGGCATATGGGTAGCTCTCCATGGAGAGCTGGCCGGGGCTGTTGGCGCCCGCCAGTTGCAAGTAACCGGCACCGTCCCGCCGCGACCAATACATGGCGCTATTGCCCTGACGGGCACCTTCCGGCTGCATGATGCGGGACAGGGTGCCGGACCCCGCCACCATCTTCGCGAACTTGTTGCGCTTCCATTTCTTCGCGTTGCCGTCGCTCGGAAACACCAGAAACACTGGCATCGGCGACAGGTCCAGCACACCGCCGACACAGATTTGCGCCAGCACTGTGCCACCAAGCTGGGCGGACTTGCGCAGCACCACCAGCGTGACTGGATGCTCGGGCGACAAGACTTCAAGTATCCGATGGAAGAACGGAAACTTGTCTGGATCGTAGGGGCCGGGGAACGGCGATTCCTTGCCGAACATGATGAAGCGGACCGCCCACGCGTTGAGGTCGAGGGCCGGGCGTGGCGACAGCACCCGCGCCATCACCCGCCGCGCCACCGTCATCGGATCGGCCATGAAAACGGTCACGCGCCGTCTCCGGGGGCGGCACCCGCCTCGGCCGACAGACGGGCGCACAGGTCGGTGAAACCTTTCCGCAGGGCAACGGCGAACGCCCGTTCATCGGCGGTCCCGCTGGCGGCAAGCGCCCGGCATGCCGCCGCCGCGTCGGACCCCAGCCAGCTTTCGATGGTCGCGCGCAGGCGGGTCAGCTCCGCCGTCCACACGGCCTCGGCGTCAGCCGTCACCAGCCAGTTGCCGGACAGCTCTTCCGCTTCCGCCTGTTCACGCGCGCGTGCCAGCTCCTCGCGATCCGCCTTGGCCTTCAACAAGCGCTGCTGATCGTTCTGCGCCACCGGATCGAGGGGGAGAGCCGCCGACGGCATTGGAGCAGCCGCGAGGATCGGCGCGGCCAACGCGAGCTGCTGCGACAGGTCGAGCGTGAGGCCGAGCTGGGCCAACGCGACATCGACATCGATCTGGGCAGCACGCCCCGCGCCCACCAGCGCCCCGGACAGTTTCCCCTCCGTGACCCACTGCGAGACCCTGGCAGGCGTGCGCCCGACCATCTCCGCGAATTTACTTTTAGACACCAGCATCTTAAGCGCTTAAGCGACTTTAGCCTTTTGAAATTCCAACACTTTAGCCAACCGCAGCGGCTCGAATTACCGCATTCGGGGGGTGGGTCCGGAGGGACCCGTTCCCCGGTCAGGCCCGAGGTCGGCCATGGCCTTCGGCGAGGGCGCGGACCAGCTCTCGAGGGAGGGTCGCGGCGGCGGTGGAACGGGCGACCCCGAAGAAATCGAAGCGGGCGCGGTAGCTGGGCTGCCGGACGAAGCTCAGGACCGGCACAGCCCGGCCCGACCGAGCGTCGGTCAGGTAGACGCCGGGGGGGAGGTTGCCACCGCCCCGGCTGATGACGAACCAATCGTGCCGCCGCCACTTGCCGCGCCGCTTGGCCGCCGGATCAAGCGAGCGGTTCGCGGTGAAACCAGCGCTGTTGAACGCCCGCAGATAGCTGAGGATGGCGACGATCTGCCCCCGGTTCATGTTGCCGTTCGCATCCAGCCGCGCACCGACGCCGGGCACGGCCTGCATCCCCAGCGGCAGCACGCCAGCTTGCCGCAACAGCTTCTCCGACCGCTTGTCGGCGCGGGCACCGCCCCTGATCTGCGGCAGCAGATAGCGTTCGGCCGGCGTGCCCTTCGCCCAATCGTCACGCAGCCATACCGTCGCATCGGGCCGAGCCTTCGTCGCCGGTTGCAGCCGCAGGCTGTTCAGGGTGTAGCGTGTCGGACGGTCGAAGACACGCCCCATCTCCGTGGTCAAGGCAGCCTTGACCGCCTGTCCGGTACGGGTCAAGGCGACGATCCCGGCAAAGCCAGCGGCATCTGCGATGTCGCCGAACACTTTGACCGGGTTGCCGCGTGTGGTGAGGCTGAACATGTCTCCGCAAAAAATAAAAGCCCGGCGGGAGGAACTCTTTCGCCGGGCGCACTATCGCAATCTAGCCGACACGCTGACACAAACACCCCCGTGTCCGTCAAGCGCTTTTTTTCGGAACATGGAGACCGAAAGTGTTGTTATACCCGGACAGCGCGACCAGCACCGCGTCCCGCACCCGCTCTTTGCGCAACCCAAGCCGCTCATCGAGGGCGCTGGGGGAGACATCCCCCATCAGCACCTGCACCACCGCCACATCCACCCACAGCGAGCCACGGCGACCGCGCAGCAGCCCGCCCCGGTCAGCCCGGCGACAGGACGCCCGCCACTCCGCCACCCGCCGCGACGACGGCGACCCGCCCGCCCGCGACCAGCCGCCCGCCGGAAAGTCGGGGGGCGTGGTCCGGTTGCCACCATCCACCACCAGCCGGGCCGGATCGACCGCGCGCAGGCCGCTGGCCACCACCGCGTCCACCATCAGCCCGCGCCCGATGTCCACCGCCGCCGCGACCTGACCAGCGTCCATGCGGCCACGGGCGTACATCAGCGCCACCCATCCGCGCCCACAGACCAGCCCCGGCACCACCGGGTCGCCCCGTTCAGGCAGATCGCGCAGACGCCCCGTGACCGCCACCCCATCTCTGACCTGGGTTGCAGACCGCATAGCCATGTCCGATACTCCCCCTTCTCCGGCATCAGTCGACCTGCGTAACGGTGTAACGCGACCGTAACACCCGATTGTTACGCCTATGCCTCTGATAAAATTGAACAATTTGACTTTGTAACGGTGTAACGGTCAGATATGGCCTATATGCGGGCGCGCCCGCATATAGAGAGAAAATGAACCGTTACAGCGTTACACCACGAAAAAACTCAATCAGAACAGACGTTTGCGCGTAACACATCGATGTTACGCCAGCGTTACGCCCGTTACGCCTAACCTATTGAAAAACAAAGAAACCATACATTCGGTTGCACAAGACACACCTCCATCAATCTTCGGAATAGCTCTCAACATCCGGCAGGTATTGAGCGGGCAAACGGGTTGCCCGGCTGACACCACCAGCAAAACGCCACGCATCATCGGTGGACGCCACGTCGTCACCCAATCGCCGCAGCGTGCCAACCCAGCCGCCTTCGGCCCACCGCGTGCCATGGAAAATGCGCCGCAAGCCGCCATGGCGGTTTGCAACCAAAAGCACCGGACCGTCGTCCTCAATCTCAAGGCGCAGGCCATAGGTGCGGAGAGTTTTCCCATTCTCACCCGCCCCACCCGGCTCACCTCTGGCCACCGCAATCAGGTCGCCCAACGTCGCCCGCGTGCCGGATCGCCAGTGATCCGGCACGAACGTCATCAGGTGGTTCATGCACTGGCGCGCATCGTTGTCCTCTTCGTCATCGGCCCGCATGGCACCGATCCGCGCGCCCAGGGACGCCACCAGTTCATCCATACTGTCGCTGTCGGGCGGCGTGTCATGCAGCAGCAGATCACGCCCCGCGAGAGCCACCGCCAAGACGTCGGCCTGCCGCCCGTCGCAACGCGCGGCCATCAGGGCGGCTCTGTAGGCGTCAACGGCCCCCGCAAACCTCTGCGCCCCCAGCAGGACACGCGCACGAAAGCGGCCACTCATAGACCGCGCCCAGGCCGTCGCCGCCTCTACCCGGGCCGCTGCGGCCGGATCGGCGGTGGCCTTGCGCAGGTCAAACCGCAGAATGCGTGATCGGTCCTGCGGTTGCAGGGGCGGCGGATTGATCCCAGCCATCAGGGCGCAGCCGATAACGGTGAACTTCTGCACCAGCCCGCCCGGACTGCCCTTGGAAATGTTCGCCCCCGTGCTGCCGGACATGCGGCGAATCAGGCCGATCACCTGCTGCATCGCGCCGGTGGCGTCACCCTCGGCCTCATCCAACACCACGATACGGGCCTCATCGCTCAACGCCTGTCGAACGCCCGCTTCGGAATAGCCGTTCATGCCCACACCCATCGGGCCGAACAACGCTTCCATCAGCTCGCACAGCGCGCTTTTGCCCGCCCCAAACTCAGCCGCGATCTGAGCGTGCGCTCGCCATTTGGGGTATCCGCTCAACAGCGCAACCGCCACGAACCCCAACAGCAGATCCACATCCGCCGGGTCTGAAAAGGACCACAGCCGAAGGTGCTGCAACAGCACGCGCCCATCATCCGCCGTCGCCGCCGCATCAAAGTTCGGCGGTTCCATCCGTGGGGCCGACGGATACACAGCAGACCCCTCACGCCATCCAGAGCGGTGCCAGGTCGTTACCCCGTCATCCACACGGCAAACACGGTCGCCCAGATGGGCAATCACCACGGGACGCCCGGTCCCGCCCGCCACCCCGCGCCAAACCCCGCGCCCCCGCAATCGCGTGTCCGGGTCATACACGCCCGCCCGCTCGCACGCGCGGATCAGATAACCAAGGACCAGCCGCGCCGAAAAATCGTCAACCTCGTTGCCATGCCGATCCACCGCCGGATAGTGCGCAACCAACCATGCGCTATCACCCGCGAACAGGCTCAACAGCCCGTTCGCGCTCATGTCGCGCACGGCCATCACCCGCTTTTCGCCGCTGGCGGAAAGGAAAAAATACTTACCATCATGATGGCCCAAGGCAACAACAGGGCACTCACCAGGATCGTCTGCGCTTGCCGCCGCAAAGCTGCCGCCATCGCCAGACGCCCGCACCGGCGCGCCATCAATCACCGCGCGCAGGGCGGCGTCATCATCCCCTGTCATGCGCGAACGAACATCATCAGGCATGGCGCACCAGCCAGACAGCGCAATCACCGGAAAGCCAACCCCCGACACCCCCAAACGGATGGCCATCCGTCGCGCGCGGCGGGGCTTTGCGGGCATGCAGGCGCGTCAACACAACTCTCAATTGGGGGTGCGGGGGAAAACCCACACACAGGCAAACGGATGCGGAGACGCTCATTCCATCGCCTCCACTGCATTGAATTTATTTGATTGATTGCCCCAAGCCCGCCAGCCCGGTCTGGTTTGGCGGGCAAACAACTCCGCCCCTGGCACGTCCGGTACCAGCATGTCCAACATGCGATACTGCTCATCAGGCTTGCGGCTGTGTTCGCGCAACACCGCCTCAATCAGCAGGGAATCATCAACATCCTCGCTGGTCTCGATCAACCCACGCACCCGGCGTGCGTCCGGCCCATATGGGACATCGCCACGGACCCCGATCAAAAACGGCTCCGACGCTGAACGCAGGACGTATCCGGTGCCGAAAGCGTTCTTCCCGTGTCGGGTCTTTTTGTGCCACGGCCCACCCGTCACATACCGGAATTGCCACGCATCCAGGCAGGCAATCGCCTCGCGCAACATGGGCCACGTCGCCCACAACCACAGCAAACACCCATCGCGGTGGGCGAGCTGCTGCACCGGCAGCGCAAGGATGTCGTCCAACCGCATGCACCCGTAATGCTGCACGGCGTTTCGGCCCTCGCCCTTCTCAGAGCGGTTTTTGAAGAACCAAGGCGGATCAACAATCAGACGCCGGAACGCCCTGGGCGGAAGGTCTCCCCACACCCATGACGTTGGGACTTCCGACACCGATGCACTCACCTCCCGCTCACGGATGGGGGCGAGCGAATCGCCAAAGAGGGGGAGAAGGGGAGAAGTGGCCTTCATGCGACGGTCGCTTTCTGGGCCTCGACCTTGGTCGAACCCCAACTGGCGGGCATCCGCCCCACCACGGTCACGCGGCGGCGGATGCCTGCGGCAAATGTTTCGGAATCAGCGATCAGAACCACCAACAGGTCAAAGGCGTCCGACCACACCGCCCGTTCGTCGCGGCGTGTGGCGCGATGGCCCAGCACACGGCGGCACATGCGGTAGACGTCGCTTGCCCTGCGATCAGTCCTCGCCATGAATTCAAAGGCCAACAGGCGCGCCGATGGCTCATCCATGACGCACCGCCGCCCGGAACGACTGCCCCCAGGATTGCCGGACGGAGCGCACGGCCCGGCCCGCAGCGGCCAGCCGCTGGACCGCCCATTGCTCCCGCTCGATCGGCGTGTCATCCGGCAGCACCAGGGTCACGTCGGTGATGGACGGCGGCACCACCGCGTTCCCAGCGTGCAAAAGGCTGGCCGCCGCCCACAAGGGCCGACGATCCCCACAGGCCCGTTTCAGCCTCAGCGCCGCATCCAGGCCAACCACCAACAACAGCCGGTCGGCGTCGGGGACCGGCGTCAACGGCAGCACCGCGCCAGCCGCATCGCCAACCAACCGCCACAACGGCACCAACTCACCGGTTTCAGGGTCCATGCCCTGCGCCATGTCGCCCGCTGGCGTCAGCCATTGGCAAAAGACAGCTTCCACAGACCGACGCAACGCAACGTCTGGCGACCAGCGCAACAGCGCTCCAACCAGGCAGGGTTCACGCTGCGGCAACTCCGCCGCGCCCGGCAACACCGGCACAGGCAGGTCAACCATCCCCAGCATGGGCCACCCACCGGCAGCCTGAACGCTGTAGCCATAACGGCCCAGGAACCGCGCGGCGGGCGTGTCAGGCGCAAGGCCGACACGCTGCCCCCACAGCAGCCGCGCCGCCGTGGCCTGCGCCGCACGCCCGGCGGCGGACACATCGTCATTGCCCGGCGGCGGGCGTCGCGCCGCGCGCGGCGGGCCGGGCCGGGCTTGCGGCTCCCGCTGCGGTGGCAGGTCGCGGGGCGAGGCCATCCCCTCCGTCAACGCCCGCACCAGCGTCTTGGCGTCGCGATCCCGTTTGTCCGGCGGCACCCCTGGCCAGGACTGAATCGCGGCGTGCAGATGCTGTTCGACCAGGGCGTGGGGCAGCAGGCCGCCGCCCACAAACCGCCCAAAACGAACGCGCTCTCGTTCAGCGTTTCATTCCGCTGGCCCGGCGGGGCCGCGCGGACCTTCATCACCTCATCGTCGAACGCTTTGCGGGCGTAGGGATGAATGCCATCGGACGGCAAGGCGCGCGGATGAGGCGCGGCCACAGGCGGCGTATCCACCGGAACCGCTGTTTTCAGCCGCTTGGCCAGCCATTCGGGCAGCGCCCTGCCATCAACCTGCTGCCGCAGCCAATCCAGATCCTCGGGATCACCGATGACATAACGCAACAGCCAGTCGGGCGCGGGAACCGCCGGTTGGGTTTCAGGATCCACGTCCCAGCGGTAACGCGGACCGTCAAGCCGCTCCGGGTGGATCGAAGGCGGGACCATGATGTACCCGCCATCACCGCGCACGTCCAACCCCGGCCCCAGCTTCTTACCGTTCCGGTTCCGCACCTCGCGGCCTTCCGGCCACACGAAGAAGCGCTGCGCGCCACCGGTGGGCGTTCTCTGGCCCAACGTGGTCGGCACCGGGCCGAACAGCGATTCCAGCACGCCCAGCGTATCGAACCCATCGACACCGTTCTTGACGTCGATGTCGAGCACCCACAGCGCCGAGTCTGCACCGGTGGCCACCGCCGGGTTGGCTGTTGGCCAGCGACCCCAGTATTTCTTGATCCAAAACGGCGATTTGGTCGCGCTTTTGCACCCATGCTCGAAGAACCCCACCGCGTCGCAGGGGCGTTTCGTGCGCTCGACACAGGGAAACACCCGCCAGCCACGATCCGCGTGCTTCAGCGCGGCGGCCAGCATTTCAGGGCCGGGAACTTCGGTCATGGCCGCGCCTCCCCGATCTGGTGGATCGCTTTGCGGGCGGGAACAGCCTTTGCGGCGTGGCCTTGGCCGCGCAGGATGGGGGTGATGGCGGCGACCAGGGCGTCGCGTTTGGCGATGTCGCGGATGTCGGGGACCATTTCCCAGGCCCACATGTCGATCAGGAACGCCGACTCGGCCTCCGACCCCGGCTTGTACCGGCGCAGGATCGACACGCGCAGCACCTCATCCGCCGTGTGCCACGGGCGACCGGTGGCCAGGGCGTTGGCCAGCCGGTGCACCAGCTCGGCGCGCAACTGGGGGATGGACGATTCGGCCAGATGGCGGGCCTGCCGTTCGATCTGCGCCAGCAGGTCCGGGTGAAAGATGGCCTCGGCGGTCATCGTCTGGCCCGGCATCGGCAGCGCCAGCGGGGACGGGTCTTGGTGATCGGGCTTGGTCGCGGCGTCGAACACCTCGACCATGGCGATCAACAACTCGACGCCTGCCGGAAGATCGGTCTTGCCGCCCAGGTAGAGCGCCTGCCTTTTGTTGAAGGCCATGCCTTCGCTCGGACGTCCCCGCCCGATTTTCGACGCACGGTGCGTCGAAATTCCGCCGAACCGCTCCAAGGATTCCCGGTGGCGCTCAGCAAGCTGACGCAGGTCTTGCACCTTGGCGTAACCCAAGGCAGTCGCAAGCGTCACATCCGTAACGCGCGGCTCGTTGTCGATGATGGTTATATCGGTGGTGGTAAGTGCGGGCAAAGCGCGCCCGTTGTCGCCCATGTCAGCCATGGCGGTGCTCCTACGCAAACCGTTGCGAAGGACGCCTGCCGGGCGCTGTTCAAGGCGCACCGCTGGCGTCCAGGGCTTGAACACACGGCGTAGGACGTGCCCGAATGCCTTTAGGGTTTCCCCCTGGACATACGCACTCGGACCCTGGACATAGCGGAAACCGACTTTCGGGCTACGGCAACCGCCTACGCTTTCTGTGGGGTGTTCAAGCCCCAGCGAGACGATGGCCCCGAGACTCGGCGTTGTCAAGATGGTTGGCTGTGTCGGCCCAACCCATCGGCAATTTATCGTACCCCCAAAAAAGACTTGGCACGGAGAGTTTCCGGGGGTACGATAATTTTCATGAAGATCACCTTTGATCCCGCCAAGCGCGACAAGACCCTGACCGAACGCGGCATCGACTTCGCCGACGCGGCAGAGCTGTTCAGCGGCCCGACGCTGGATCGACCGGATGGCCGTTTCGATTACGGCGAAACCCGCATTGTCACGGTCGGACATCTGCGCGGACGGATGATGGTGGTCGTGTGGACGCCGCGCGGCGATGCGCGGCACATCATTTCGATGAGGAAGGCCAATGAGCGAGAACAAGCGCGCTTTGGGTAGCGACCTGGACAAGGTCGATGCCCATGTCATCCAGCCCGAGGAATACGACGAAATCCCCGAACTGACGGACGAATGGTTCGCACAAGCCCAACCGCACGTCGGCGGAAAGCCCGCGCGTCGCGGTCGCCCGCCATCCGACAACACGAAGGAAGCCATCAAGCTGCGCCTGGACGCCGACGTGGTGAAGCATTTCCGCGAAACCGGGCCGGGCTGGCAAACCCGCATCAACGAAACCCTGCGCCGCGCCGCCGGGCTGCCGTGACGATGGTGGGGGAACAAACCACCATGATCGGCCCCACCCCGCCCGTCCATCCGGGCGAAATCCTGCGCGAAGAGTTCCTGATTCCCTTGGGCTTGACGCCCTACGGCGTGGCACAGGCGTGCCGCGTGCCGCGCACCCGCATCGAACGACTGGCGCGGGAGGAAACGCCGGTCACAGCCGACACCGCCTTGCGCCTGGGCCGGTATTTCAACACCGGCCCGGAATTTTGGATGAACCTGCAAACGCGGCACGACCTGTCGGTCGCCGCGCTCACCGCCACAGACATCACCGACATTCAGCCCCGCGCGTCGTGAGCGACGGCCCGAACGCCGCGCACGGATGCGCGGCTCATGATTGGTTTTGACGATCACGACGCGGCATCCTCGACTACGGCGCGGATGAAGACGGCGGCGACCTGCGGGACAATCGCGTTGCCGTAGGCGCGCAGGCGTCCCATGCGTCCGGGTACCCCATGAGCCAGCGGGAATGTGCCGGGTTCAACTGGCCGCCACTTTCCATCTGTGCAGAAGAGCCAGTCAGCATCGTTCCAGCCGCCGTGATGCGCGCTGGGCCGACCGCCCAAAGCGCCGCAGTCTTCAGGGCGACGCCGCCCTGCCTCCCCGGCGGTATCTGCGCCCCACTCCCGTCGTTCGCCCGGCATGTCGGCCAGCCCGCCAACTGCCGCGCCCACCCGCTCAACGCCGCCATTTGGTCCAGCGGCACCCCGGTGTCGGTCGGCCTGGGCGGCAGGCTGCCCCGCGTCCCGTCCCTTGCGGTCGGCGTGCTCCACCCCGTCAATCGCGCAACAGCGTTCAGGCTGACCGTTGCCTTGGTCCCGTCTGGCCGCTTGCCGGTCGGGCTGGCATTCTTGGCTGCCTGCGATCCCGTCGCGTTGCCCACGGTCGGCGTCGGCCACCCCGTCAACATCACGAAATCGGCCAAATTCGATCCGTGACGATCCGGCCCCGTCGCACGCTTGGCCTGTCCGCCGCCCGATCCATCCTGGGCCTGTGGCGTTGGCCACCCAGAAGAGCCGCTGGCGGATGTGCGGCGCACCGACGCCCGCAGCGCACAGATCGGCGGCCCCGACGGCATGTCCCAGTGCTTCCAGGTCAGCGCGTACAGCGGCGAGCCACTCTCGACCATCAGCGCTCGCAACCTGCTCTCCAAAGACTGTTGCAGGCGCGCGCTCGGCGATGAGGCGATGAAAAGCGGGCCAGAGGTGTCGTTCGTCGGCATGGCCCTTTCGGAGTCCAGCGCCCGAAAGCGGCTGACACGGACAGGAGCCGGTCCAGACGGGCCGGTCATCGGGCCATCCGGCGAGACGGAGGGCGAGCGGCCATCCACCGATCCCGGCGAAGAAATGGCATTGGTCATAGCCCGCAAGATCGGCAGGTCGAACATCGACAATTGATCGCTCATCAACGTCCCCGTGCGGGATCAGCCCGCCATCGATCAGGCTGCGCAACCACTGCGCCGCGAAGGCATCAAATTCGTTGTAGTAGGCGGCCATCACGGCCCCGCCCCTGACACACGCCGCCGGTCAGCGGCCTGCTTGGTCGCGACAGCGATGACGTCCAGATTCTGGCGATACCGCTTGAGCAGCGCGGGCATTTTCGGCAGATCGTCGCCGAACTGGCGCATCAGGCGGGCGTTGTCCAACGCCGCACGGACGGATGGGGGCATGCTGTCAGCCCTCCAACTTTGAAAGAGCATCAATAGCGGCGGCGTGAAGAGTGTTTCCCCACCCTTCAACTTCTTCTTCCAGGCTGACGATAAGAGTGATCTGGTAATGAGCGAGAACGTTGAAGTCGAACTCTTCGTCGTACCCAAGCGATTGGTAAAACGACAGGTGCCAGCACATCCCAGAATCAACGAGCAACTTGATCGCAACGCCGTCCATCTCTCACCCTCCCACCGGCTGTTCGCCCGCGCGCAGGCGGCGGGCGATTCCGGCGATGCCCAGCGCGCAGCCGCGTGTGGCGTCGCGCATCGGGTCTTTCGGCTTCCAGCTCTCCGCCGACCAGGGCCAGGAGTCCGACGGTATCCCCGGCGGAAACTCGGCGCGGCGGTGATAGCCTGCGTGGAACAGGTATTCGCCACCGGCGGTGTCCAGCACACCCGGCGGATAGGTGTCATCCCACTCGGCGGAATGCCCTTCCGCCGTCCGCACCCGCGCCAGCTCGTCGGCCACCAGCGACAGCGCCACCACGTCGTCCGCCGTCAGGCCGGGGCGCAAGGCCAGCAGCGGCACGCGCGCGACCGGGACACCTTCGACCGGACGGATCGACAGGTTCGGCACGATGGTCGTGCCGTCGGGCGTCATGACCGGTTTCAGCCCCGTCGCCGCACGCAGCTTTCCGACAAAGCTCTTGCGGACGCAGGTGGTTAGCCCCTTGACCGCGCACCATTGCAGATAATGGGCGTAGAGGCTGGACGTCTTGACGCCAAGGCACGGCCCATCCTCGGTGCACTCACGCACAAAATCACGCATCGTTGATCGCTTCACGGTGCATCCTCCATGGCGTCCGCGCTGTGCGCGGCATGGGTTGAGGCGGCGAACAGCGGCAGGCCATAGGGCCGACCGGCTGTCCGCTCGCAGAAGGGGGCGTTGAAGCCGCGGAGGGCGACGCGCAGGGCGTGATCGTCCATGTCTCCGGCCAGCCACGCGGCGGCGACCTGGGCCAGCCCGCGCGCCGGGCCGGGGCGCTCCGGGACCGCCGTCACCGCTTTGGCCAACCGATCCCGGTCGGCGTCCTGCGGGCGTCCGATCAGGACCTGCCCGCAGGCGACCGACAGGGCGATGCCGGGATCCAGATCGCGACCGGTCATGACGCCACCCCGACCGGTCGCGGGCCGGTGGGCAGCGCGGCCACGACGTCACGCTCCAGCGCATCGAGCACGCCGCGCAGATCGGTCAGGGCGCGCAGGATGGCGCGGGCCTCCTCGGGCGTGATCTGCCGCCCGCCGTCGCCGGTGGGGCAACTCGCGCGGCGCAGCTCGCCCGCCAGATCACCCATTTCCGTCATCGCGTCCGCCAGCCGCGCCACCGGATCGGTGATGCCGCTGGCGGCCCCCGCCGCCGCGCGCAGATCGGCACGATAGGCGGTGAGGATCAACGGCGTCTCCCTGCGCGCCACCATCGCGCGATCCAGCCGCAGGGCCTGGAACAACGGGATGTTGTGGGCGTCGTCGTCCGGGTCCGACCAGGCGCGGACCAGACGCGCGCTTTTGCCGGTGACAGTTTCGACGCCCGCATCGCCCAGCACCGCATGGGTTTGGAACACGGCGTCTTCGAGCGACAGGGGCGTGCGGCGCTTCATTTCTGTCCGATACTCGCGTTGAAATTGAACAAGACGGCAGTGATTTCACGGTTCATAGTGGCATCGCTTGCCGTATTGGGGGTTTGCAACAAGCATCAAAAATGGAATAAAGATTGATTTGACTCATTCATCGAAGAAAAGCGCATCACTCCAAGAATCAACTTTTCTTGACATGGCGAAATTTCTGATTTTTTTCAGGTCATCCAGCGATGGATGGAATTTTCCACTTTCCCATCTGCTAACAGTGGCTTGTTTACAATTGACTATTTCGGCCAATTCTTTCTGCGAAAGGCCTAGGATAGCTGTGCGGATGTGGCGCATCGTGCTCATGAAAAACACGTATACGCATACGCATTTTTTCACAAGGAAAAAATACGCTCCCGAATTTGTCTCACCACCCCTCGCGGGTATATGCGTATGCGCATGGTGAACCTTGCCGCAAAAATCCTCCGCCTCATGACCAAGCACGGGCTGACACAGCTTGAGCTGGCCGAGAGGATTGGCGTCAGTCAACCCACCGTGAACCGGTGGACGAAGGGGGCCGACGTCAGAACAGAAAACCTCATCGCGTTGGCGGCGTTCGCAGGCCAGACCGTGGACGATTTCTTATTGTCAGAAAGCATCGAACCAACCATCTCGCTCGAAGCCGACCTTGCCCGACTCAATAGAGATTTGAGGGACATTCGTTCATTCGACCCGGAATGGCTGAGGAATTTTCTTGATTACACTCACAAGCAAGCCGAATCCGTTCGCGCTCGCCACGAATCTTCCGAATAATCAAGAACCTCAACTCTTGCTGCACATCATGCGGCAAAAGCAAAAAGTCTTGTGAGAAAGCTTCAAGCTGATCTTCTGACACAAAAGCCCCCGAGACGTATCAGCACTTCACAGGACCAAGTCTCATAAAATAGGTCACTGTGTATGTTTCAACCGAGAGACGCACGGCGAGTCTCGCAATTGGGACATATCCCGATACGCAAGAACTTCCCATTTCTCCCACCTCATGCAAATCTGCCTTGCCTGATCGGGCGCAGACAGTGAGCTACCGCCTCATGCGCATGAGCGCGGCGGCAATACCCGGCGAGGTAGGAGCCTCGTAAGAGCCGAGACGCGGTCCCCACCACGTCTCGGCTTTTCTGCACTTTGAGCTTGTGCATCAGGGGATATTATCGCCCCAGCGCATTCAATGGTAGTCCATTGTTGCTTCAAGATTGTAACAATTGAATACGGCGATACTCACGTCCGTAAATGACGCGCGATTGACCCGACCGCTCCCGCGAGATTGCCCCGAACTTCCTATACGCATACGCATTTTTGTGTTGCGGATAAAAATGCGTATGCGTATACGTTATTTGCTTGCAGCGCGAGCGCCCTCCCAACCTGCCCCCGGACGGACCACTTCCGTCCGGGGGGCTTTCCATCGGGGACAGCATGATGCCCGCTTCAGACCTGTCAACGCTCTCGTTCAGCGTTGACGCGACCACAGGGGAAGCCGTCGTGCCAGTGCATCGGGGCGATTCGATATGGAAGCCAGTGACCCTACCGATGCGCCTGCGTGCCAAGCTCTGGCGCATCGGTTGCCGCAGCAATATCGGCAAGGATGGTGTCCACACCGTTTCCGCCGGAGCAAAGCTGCGCCATCTGGGCAGACAATTTGGTCAGCAGCCCATGGTGTATCGGCCACTTATGTCGGTCGGACATTGCCTGTTTCATCAGGGCTGCCTGAACAACAGCGCGGCTCGGACGCATGCGGGGGAGCATTGCCGCAATCTTTTCCAATGCGAGGGGCGATGCAGGCACATGCACCAAATCTGCACGCGTCCGAACATAGTCGAACAGAACGTCACGCTTTTTTTCGGTAAGCGGCCCATCAGAATTCGCAATTGCCAGCAAAATGCGCAATCCGCGTTTCACCTCTTCCTTAAGCCTCTCCCCAGGATTTCCACCCGGCTCAGGCAAGGACAACCCGGCCGCCCCACGAAAATAGGCCATAGGTATTTCGTGAACCTCGCCGTCGCCGTCAACAACAGCGTTAATAAATTCAATCGGAATAGGAGATCTCGGCGAGCCGTCTATATCGGTCGCGTTCAAATAGGCGTAGCGACCAGCATCCTTTCGGATGATTCCCGTAGGGATTACGTTCAAGCGCCGACCATCATCGAATTGCAAACAGACGGCTTGAGCCATGCCAGCTTTGGCGGAAACCAGCGTTTTATCAACGGTGACGGCCTCGGGAAAAGCGCCGGCACGAAGAAATGCGACGAAATCTTTCTGCGTTACTGTGTGGATAAAAGTCTCCACCACATGCCCGTCAGCATAATGACAGAGACTGAACGTCACGGAACCCGAACGTACTTGATCCCCTTCAAGGATATCGGGTGTTGCATCATTTATTTTTACTATCCGACGCAGGATGAGAAGGGCATCACCCCAACGCATGCTTCTTACATCCGGCGGATCATAGAATACATCGCCCGTTGTGAAGGTGTATTGGGGAGGTTGGCCCTGCGTCCACCGAGCACCTCCATTTCGCGGTGTCAGCGCGATATCAAGGCGAGCTCGAAATACCTCTGGAACCGGAATCGACCACCCGACAGCGGTCTTCGTCGGGCCGCCGAACTCAGTTCCATAGTCTTCCACTCGTAACCGTTTACCCATTCGAGTTGCTCCGTCCGCAGCGGTCAATTTCGGATCGTAGCAACACCCGGATCGGCTGTCACGGTTAGGCTGTTTCTCGCCAGTTAATATCAACCTGTAAGTTTAGTGGGCATTATGAAGCACCGTCATTCGAAAGCCGCGCCGACGGAACTACACCCCAGCGCCCGCAAGATGGTCCGCCGCGCGCGGCGAGGCTCGCCGTCTGCTGGGCAACCGGGTCGCGGCCTGACGCCGATGATTACAGCCGTCCGTCTTATGCCTTTTTCGGGTCGTAGTGTTTCTGCTGCTGGACTTGGACGCGCAAGCGTTTGTCCGGTTGTGCGTCGCCGGGGCGGATAATGAGGACCTGGAAGACGAACCGGATCAAGACGGGTTGGACGAACCGTCGCTGACGCCGCTCCACCCCCTCGACCGCGCGGCCTGACGGCCCCACCACGACACGGACCCGACCATGACCGAAACGCCCCATCCGGCGGCGGACGGCGGAGCTTTGCCAGCCGCGCCGCAGACCAGCGACCCCGATCTTGAAGCGGTCTATCGCCTGTGGATCGACATGATCCGCGAGGCCCGCATGCTGGGCGGTCGCGACGCGGCCCGGAGGTTGTGGCGGCAATCGCCTTTGCCGCCGCTGAACGCCGCCCGCAAGGAAAAGGACACGCCCGATTGGGTGGGGCAGTTTCTAACCGACCGCACGGAAACCGCCCGTGGCGCGCGTCTGCGGGCCGACGCCCTGTGGGCGGCCTACCTCGCTTGGGCGCGGAACCCAGTTTGTTACGAAACCCTGCTGAGACAGCTTGACCGGCATGGCCTGAAGCGCCGGACGGATCGCTACATCTTCTTCCTAAACCTGCGCCTGCGGGTTCAACCGCCAGCACAATCAAAGGACAAGCCATGATTTCGTTTGACGTCTCAGCCCGTGACGCGGACCTCATCACCAGGATCGTGAAACGCGCGGACGCCGCTTATCAGCTTGCGGGCGGGTCGAAGATCGACCGCCGCGACGTGGCCATGAGCTTGACCGCCTGCCACGCCAACGGCTGCCCGCTGGATCTGGAAAAGCTGCTGGCCGCCGACGACTTCAATCTGCTGCACGACGTCAGCGGCATCCACCGCCACATCAGCACAGAGGACGCCCAGCTTGGCGGCTGCTTCCTCCCCCGCGTCGCGCCTGAAGCTGGTCGACCACGCGGCGAACGCGGAGGCTGGACGATGACCCCGCTGCACAGCATCAAGACCAGCAAGTTTCCGCTGAACTGGAAGCGCTACAACAAGCTGTACGACGAGATCGATGCCGCAGCCAAAGGGGTCGCCGACATCGGGCATCATGACCTTGCCACCGCCATGGAGAAGGTGCGGGCCGAGTTGTGGAACGCCTGGAACCTCATCCAGTCGAAGGAGCAGGCGGAAGCCGCCAAGAAGGACCACTGACCATGAACACGCAACTTCTTCTCGCCGCCCAGTATGACGGGCTTGCAATCATCCCGCTTGGCCGCGTCTGCAAAGACTATTTTCCGCACCTGTCCGAACAGCGACTTGTCGCGCGCATCCAGGCAGGCGATATCCCTTTGCCGATTGTCCGCATCGACCCGGACAGCCAAAAGACGACGCGCGGCGTTGCTCTGGAACATCTGGCGGCATACATCGACCAGCGGAAACAGGCAGCGGAAAAGGAACTCAGAAGCCTAACGTCATGACTTCTTGGGTCGATGCGGCGTATCCGCGATTTCCAGCCATTTCCAATCCCTGTATTTGTCACCCGTCGCTCTGATGTGCGTGTACCTCTTCAGGCTTGTCCATGAACGGTGCCCTGTTACTGCCGCGACGTGGGGGATTGTCAGGCCCATCTCGAACAGCCTAGACGCCCCCTCGTGCCGCAGGCTGTGGAACACCAGCCGGTCTTCATCCGGCGTGTCTGGGCCGTTGATTCCCAAAAGCAGGCAGGCCCGCGTGAAGTTCGCCCCTATGGCATCCACGGAATAGGGAAACGCCTGATCCTTGACCCGTGGCATGCTCAACAGGAACCGCAACGCGGCCCCGGGCAGATCGCACCACACGTCGTTTCCAGCCTTCTCACCTGGGTTTTTCATGTCGCGAATCAGGATGCGGCTTCCAGCCTCATCCAGGTCAGCCCAGGCGAGGCGGGTGATTTCCTCTTGGCGGCGTGTCGAGAACAGCGCGAAGGGGATGACACGCGTCATCGGCAGCATGGACGGACGACGGCGCTCACGATCCGCAAAGTGCCGCATGAGCGCGTCCAGCTCATCCAAGGTCGGTCGTCGCTGGCGCTCTTGAGACTTGCCGACGATTTTCAGGCGTTTCGCGACCATGGCCGCGTCCTTGGCCACAGACGGATCCACAGCGTATCCCCATGCCGGGCGGGCCGCTGACAACACCGCAGACAGGTGAGACAGATAGTTCCCGCGCGTTTGGGGCTTGACGTCCAAGCCGCGCAGCATGGTCACGATGTCAGCGCTTGCTATGGCTGTGATCGGCTTTTGCCCCAGCTCCGTCACCTTCAACGCACGCAGAACCTGCGCTTTCGTGTGCCCGATCTCGCCGCCATAGTCAGCGACATACTGGTCGATCACCATGGCCAGTGACGGCGATTCGGCCCGCGCCCGCTCCAACCCGCCGGGCGCACGCAACTCATCCTCACGCCACTCCAACCAGGCCGCCGCAGCTTGCCGACGGTCAAACGTCCTGTTTTCACGGTGGACAATCTCCCCACCGCGCACGATCTTGACCTGCGCGAGATAGGACTTTCCCCCATCCTTTTTCCGGCGCTCCGTGATCGCTCCCATTGATCGCCCCACCCCTGACAACACGGGGTATGAGCGGACAACATTGTTGGCAGAGCGTCAACGGAATGTTGGAGAATGCTTGAAAATGTTGGGGATTTTCCACCGCACAGAACGCGGACGGCAGAGAAAAAAGAACGGTAAGTCATTGATGAAAAACGTTATTCCGCTTTCCGTCGCCCCGATGATGGACTGGACCGACCGCCATTGCCGGTTCTTCCACCGCCTGCTGTCGCGCAACACGCTGCTCTACACCGAAATGGTGACGACCGGCGCGGTGCTGCACGGCGACCGCGAGCGGCTGTTGGGGTTCGACGCCGCCGAACATCCGGTGGCCTTGCAGTTGGGCGGGTCGGACCCGGCGGATCTCGCCGCCTGCGCCCGCATCGCCGAGGAGTGGGGCTATGACGAGGTCAATCTGAACGTCGGCTGCCCCAGCGACCGCGTGCAGTCGGGCCGCTTCGGGGCCTGCCTGATGGCCGAACCCGATCTGGTCGCCCGCCTGATCGGCGCGATGCGCGAGGCGGTGTCGATCCCCGTCACCGTCAAATCCCGCATCGCGATCGACGAGATGGAGGAGTGGCCGACGCTCGAACGCTTCGTCCGCACCGTGTCGGCCACCGGCTGCACCCATTTCATCGTCCACGCCCGCAAGGCCTGGTTGAAGGGCCTCAGCCCCAAGGAAAACCGCGATGTGCCGCCGCTGCGTTACGAGCTGGTCCACCGGCTGAAACAGGAGTTTCCGCATCTGACCATCGCCATCAACGGCGGCATCCGCAGCCTGGACGAGGCGCTGGCGCATCTCCCTGCGCTCGACAGCGTGATGATCGGGCGTGCCGCCTACGAAACCCCCTATCTGCTGGCCGACGCCGACCGGCGCGTGTTCCACGACGCCAGCGCGGACCAACCAGACCGGCACGCCGTGGTCGCCGCGATGGCCGACTACGCCGAAGAGGCGCGGCGGACGCGCGGAACCCCGCTGGCCGCCATCAGCCGCCACATGCTGGGCCTGTTCCAGGGCCTGCCCGGCGCGCGGGCGTGGCGCCGCCACATCAGCGAAAACGCCCATCTCCCCGGCGCCGGGCCGGAGGTGCTGATCCAGGCCGCCGCCCTGGTGCGGCGCGGGCGCGGGACGGAGGAGGAGAGCGGCGCGGATGGCGCGGCGGCGGCCTGACGGCGCGCGCCTGCCCTGGTTCAAGGGTGCGGAGGTTCAAGGGTGCGGAGGTTCAAGGGTGCGGAGGTTCAACGGTGCGGAACACGGCGCGAAACCGGGGGCCGGGTGAACCCCGCCCCTACTCCGCCGCCTGCGCCGTGTCGCCGGCCCCCAGCAGGTAATCAATGTCGCCGCCATCCAGCGCGCTGACCAGCCCGGTCCCTTCGATGGTGGCGGCGGACAGGCTGCCCTTGCGGCGTTGCAGCTCGATGATGCGTTCCTCGACCGAGTTGGCGGCGATCAGCTTGTAGACGAACACCGGCTTGTCCTGGCCGATGCGATAGGCGCGGTCGGTGGCCTGGTCCTCGGCCGCTGGGTTCCACCAGGGATCGTAATGGATCACCGTGTCGGCGGCGGTCAGGTTCAGGCCGCGCCCGCCCGCCTTCAGGCTGATGAGGAAGACCGGAACCTCGCGGTTCTGGAAGCGGTTGACCGGCTCCGACCGGTCCAGCGTGCGCCCGGTCAGTTCGACATAGGGAACGTCGATCTTCTCCAGCTCCACCTTGATCAGGTCGAGCATCGTGGTGAATTGCGAGAAGATCAGGATGCGGCGGCCTTCCGGGACCATTTCCCGCACCATCTCGGTCAGCGCCTCCAGCTTGGCGCTCTCCTTCACCTTGGCCGCCGTCGGGATCTTCAACAGGCGGGGGTCGCAGCAGACCTGCCGCAGCTTCAGCAGCGCGTCGATCACGGTGATGGTGTTGCGGCCCAGACCGCCGCCCGCCCCGCCGCCAACCGCCAGCGCCGCGCGCACGGTTTCGTTCACCGACAGGCGGATGGTTTCGTACAGGTCGCGCTGGTCGCGATCCAGGTCGATGCGGACCACCATTTCCGTCTTGGGCGGCAGTTCCTTGGCCACCGCCTCTTTCGTCCGGCGCAGCAGGAAGGGACGGATGCGCCGCATCAGCAGATTGGCGCGCGTGTTGTCGCCGCGCTTTTCGATGGGCACGCGGTACCGCTTGCCGAACTCCTTGCGGTCGCCCAGCAGGCCGGGCATCAGGAAGGCGAACTGGCTCCACAATTCGCCCAGATTGTTTTCCACCGGCGTGCCGGACAGGCAGAGACGATGCCGGGCCTGAAGCGCCACCACCGCGCGGGTTGCCTTGCCGTCCGGGTTCTTGATCGCCTGGGCCTCGTCCAGCACCAGCATGTGCCAGCTCAGCCGCTTCAACAGATCGACGTCGCGGGCAACCACGCCGTAGGTCGTCACCACGATGTCGGTGCGGTCCAGTTCGGACAGCTTTTCGTGACGGTCCAGCCCGTGCAGCACCACCACCCGCAGATCGGGGGTGAAGCGTTCGGCCTCCGCCACCCAGTTGGGGACAAGGCTGGTCGGGACCACCACCAGACAGGGGTCGGTCAGGCGGCCTTCCTGCGCCTCCATGGCGATGTGGGCCAGGGTTTGCGCGGTTTTGCCCAGCCCCATGTCGTCGGCCAGAATCCCGGCGACGTTGTTGGCGCGCAGGCTTTGCATCCAGGCCAGACCGGCGCGCTGATAATCGCGCAATTCGCCCCGGAATCCCGGCGGCGGGGCGCAATCGCCCAGCGTTTCGCTGTCGCGCAGCCGTTTCAGATAACCGTCGATCTGCGCGGTTTCGCCCATGCGGCGGCCGATCAGATCATCGATGTCGAGCAGCGTGTCGGCCTCGGCCATCGGCACCTTCAGCCGGTCGCCCACCGGCCGCCCGGTGCCAAGCATGGCGTCGAGCACGCTCATCAACCGTTCCACCCGCTCGGCGGGCAGGGCCAGCACGTTGCCGTCGTCCAACACGATGTGCGCCCGCCCGTCGATGATGCGGGTGGCCGACAGGCCGCCGCGTTCGACCAATTGGGCCAGGATCGGCAGCAGCGGGCGGCGTTCGCCGTCGATCTCCACCCCGACGTCCAGATCGAACCAGCCGTCACCGGCGTCGCGGACGGCAACCTCGACCTCGGCCCCCGGCTCGATCACCTTGGTGCCGAAATCGCTGCCGATCTCCACCAGCCATCCGGCGGCGGTCATGGCTGGAATCTCGGTGCTGAGGAAGGCGCGCCAGCGCTCCTCCACCTCGCGCCCGGTCAGCCAATGGACGCGCACACCGCGCGCGTTCAGGCTGCCCTTGGGTGGTTCGATCCGAGCCTGGGCGAAGCCGAAGGCGGACAGCCGGTCCAACGCCCCCTGTTCGGTCGCCTTGTCGCGGCGGACGAACGTGACGGTGCCGACGGAATCCTCAAAACGGGCGAACTGGCGCTGATCGTCGGGTTCGATCTCCGCCGCCTCGCCGCCGGGTTCGCCGTAATCGAAGGACAGGCGCAGCACGTCCACCAACCCGTCCGACGGCGTGACCACCCGGCCCAACCGGGCGATGACGCGCGGGGAGCGGTCGATGATGTCGGCGGCCTCGGCGGCCCCGCTGCGGATGCCGGGAATGGCGTTGTCGCGAAAGGCGGGCGGCAGGCTGGGGGCGGCGCGCGACGGGGCGAACAGGCGCGACGGGGCCGGGCGTGCGGAAGCCGGGCGGGACGGCGACGGGACCGCCGGGACCGGAACGGCGATCGGCGGCGCGGGCTTGCTCTTCGGCACCTCGACGACCTGGAGATCGACGGGGAAGACGCTGCCGCTGGCCGAGTCGATGCACCAATAGGATTGCCCCTTCACCAGCGTGCAGCGCTCCGGCAGGCCGGTGGGGCGCAGCTTGCGCGTGGTCGGGTCGCGGAAGGCGCGCACCGCGCGGGCCGGGCCTTCGTTCAAGGGCGTGCCGTCGCGCCAGCGCAGACGCCCGGTGCCGAGCAGGCGGCGCAGCAGCCGGTCGATGGCCTCGCCCCGGTTCTTCGCCACCGGGGTGCGGGCCGCACCGCCGCCGCCCAACAGCCGGGCGATGGCGCGGTCGGCGTCGCCGTTGATGTCGCGCGGTGCCCGGGCCAGCACGTCGCGCGGGGTCGCCGCCTCGCCCTCGCTCTGGCCGTCGGCGCGGAACTCCGCCGCGATGACGCAAGCGACGTCGCCCTGCCCCGGTTCCAACATCCACCAGACGCTGCGCTCCGCCGCCGGTTTGGCCGCAGACGCGGCGGGGGCCGGGGCGACCGGGGACAGCGGAACGGACGGGGCGGCGGGCCGGACCAGGGACAGGGCCGGTTGCGCCGCGCGCGGCGGCGGGACCGCTGCGGCGGGCGGGGGTGGTGGGGCGGGTTGTGCGGCTGGTGTTGCCGCCGCCGGGCCGTTGGCCGGGCGCTGGTCCGGCAGATCGAACAGGGAGGCCCGCCGCCATTCCGGCCGGCTGTCCAGCGCCATCATCGCCACCGCCGCCATGTGGGCGCAGGCGTTGCGGCCGCAGGTGCAACTGCGGTCCAGCACGACGCCGCGCTTGCCCTGCACCGGGGTGATGACCACCGCCAGACGGCGGCCCAGATCGTTGACCTCCGCCCGGATGCGGTTGCCACCCGGTTCGCCGAGCGCAACCGCCCCGGTCATGATGAGCGTGCGCCCGCGCTGCAGCGTCTTCGCTTCGAAGACGCGGGTCAGGTCCTCCTGAGCGAAGGGGACGGCCACACCCGTCTCAGCGCCGAGCGGCAAGGCATCAAAAAGGGACATGCGAGCGAAACGCCGTTCAAACGGAACGAAACAAAAACGGGCGGCTGGTGTAACGCCTTTCGCCCGCCCTCGCAAGCGATCCCAACCGGGCCGCCCGCGCGCGAACGCCCGTGATAGCACAGGATCGACGCGGCGGCATCATTGTGGTGAGGATGATGCAGGGCAATCGCTTGAAACATCGTGCGCCCGACCGAAACAAGGGTTGCCACGGATTTCACGGATTTTTCACGGATTTCACGGAACGCATCTCAGAACCATCCGTTTGTGATCTTGGTGTAAACCTCATGACGGGATGCGGAATGCGATTGGGTGCGAAAATCCGCGCAATCCCTCATTTTTGTTCGTGAAATCCGCGTCCATTCTCGTCTGCTTGACGATGATCGCTCGTTCAAGCGATTGCCCTGTGAGGATGATGGGGGTGGTGTTGCCCCCGACCGGCTGGTCAGCCGTCGATGGCGATGCGGGCGTCGGCCATCACGCAGTTGCGGCCCGACCGCTTGGCCTCGTACAGCGCCTCGTCGGCGCGGCGGATCAGGGTTTCGGCGGTGTCGCCCAGACGGCCGCCGACGGAAATGCCGATCGACACGGTGACGGAGATTTCCCCCGCCCCCACCGCCGACACGGTGAAGGGCACATCGGCGATGCGCTGGCGCAGCCGTTCGGCGACGATCAGCGCGGCCTCCCCGTCGGTGTCGGGCAGGATGACGATGAACTCCTCCCCGCCCAGCCGCGCGACCAGATCGAAGGTGCGCAAATTGCGGCTGGCGCGCGCCGACACCTCGCGCAGCACCTCGTCGCCGATGGTGTGGCCGTAGCTGTCGTTGACGACCTTGAAATGGTCGATGTCGAACATCAGCACCGCGACCGGCTTCTGGCTGTCGATGGCGCGTTCCAGCAGGCGCGGCAGATGGGCGTTGACGTAACGGCGGTTGAAGACGCCGGTCAGGCTGTCGGTCAGCGCCATCGACAGGCTTTGCTCGTAATTCGCGCGCAGCCGTTCCTGATAGCGCTTGCGCCGAATCTGGGTGCGGGCGCGGGCCAGCAGCTCGTTCCGGTCGATCGGCTTGATGACGTAGTCGTTGGCCCCCAGCTCCAGCCCCTTGGCGACGTGGTTCAGGTCGCCCTCGTCCACCATCAGCAGGATCGGGACCTGCCGCGTCCGCTCGTGCGAGCGCAGTTGCGAGCACAGGCGCAAGCCATCCTCGTTGGCCAAGGTCAGGCTGACGACCACGAGGTCCAGCTCGTTGGTCAGGGCGCGTTCCAACGCCTTGGCCCCGGTGTCGGTCGCCATCACGCTGTTGTGGTCGCGTTGCAGGGTTTCCGTGACCTTGTCGAGGTCGAGCGCGGAATCCTCCAGCACCAGGATGCGGGCGCGTTCGAAGGATTCGTTCAGCAAGGTCCCGCTGCGCTCGATCACCCCGAATTGGCCGGAGGTGTTTTCGCGCAACCGCCATTCGTCCATCATCATCTTGAGGCGGACGAGCGAGCGCACCCGCGCGAACAGCGCGATGTCGTTGACCGGCTTGGTCAGGAAATCGTCGGCCCCGGCCTCCAACCCGCGCACGCGGTCGGCCACGTCCGACAGCGCCGTGACCATCACGACCGGGATGTGCATGGTCGCGGGGTCGGAGCGGATGCGCTCGCACACCTCGAACCCATCCATGCCCGGCATCATCACGTCCAGCAGGACGATGTCCGGGGATTCCCGGTGCACCATCTCCAGCGCCTCGGGTCCGTTGAAGGCCGTGATGACGTTGAAGTACTCGCGCGTCAGCTTCGCCGCGAGCAGCTTCACGTTCGGCAGAACATCATCGACGACGAGGACACGCGCAGACATGGAGCGATGCGATCCTGTGATACTTCGTAGGTTCAACCGTTAGCTTAGAAACCTTCTAACCGTCTCCAAAAACTTAACGACTGAGATCGGTTTTGCAATGTAATCTTCACATCCGCCCTGACGGATTTTTTCTTCGTCACCCTTCATGGCAAAGGCGGTGACGGCGATGATGGGGATGCGGCGCAGGTCGGAGTCATCCTTGAGCCAGCGCGTCACCTCCAGCCCCGACACCTCGGGCAACTGGATGTCCATCAGGATTAGATCGGGACGGTGCTGGCGGGCCAGCCGCATCGCCTCCATCCCGTCGCGGGTTTGCATGGTCTTGTAGCCGTGCGCCTCAAGCAGATCATGGAACAGCTTCATGTTCAGCTCGTTGTCCTCAACGATGAGGACGGTCTTGCCGGACACGCCGCCGATCATGCTTGATCCACCCGGTTCCACCGACATGCACACTCCGCTGAGCTTGGACCCGGATCGACCACCGGGCGCGTCGTTGACCGACGCGTCATGGGTCGCGCAAGGCAATCATTGTTCGGTATACCCCTTTTTCCCCCTGGTCGCGACGGTTAATTTTCCGGATCGGGGCAGAGCGCAAGGGGTGTGGGGCGGGCGCAACAAATTGATCGGACACGACAAAGCCGCCCGCAGGCTGGCGGGCGGCCGGTTGATGGTCGGTTGGTGTCCAAGGGGGCCGGGTGCGGTTCGCGCCGATCGGTCACAATTCCGCACCGGCCGGATCGGCGGCGGGCTTGGTCTTGCGCTTGGCCTCCTGGCGGCGGGCGCATTTGGCACCGTACATCATGGTGTCGGCCCGGCGCATCACCTCGTCCTCGCGGTCGTCCTCCGCACCATAGGGCTGGGTCCCGACCGAGAAACGGACCGACAGCGCCACCCCGCCCCATTCGGCGTGGCAGGCGTCGGCCAACCCCGCCAGCTCGCGGGCGCGGGCCAGGCCGTTGGCGACGTCGGTGTTGGTCAGCAGCACGGCGAATTCGTCGCCACCCAGCCGGGCGACCACATCCTCCTGCCGCACGCTGGACGCGATCATCACCGCGACCTGACGCAGATAGCTGTCCCCGGCCAGATGACCATGGGTGTCGTTGATCGCCTTGAAGCCGTCCAGGTCGATCATCACCAGCAGACCGCCGACCCCGGTGCGCCGGGCGGTGGCCAGCTCGCGCCGGAAGTGGCTGTAGAAACCGCGCCGGTTCAACAGACCGGTCAGCTCGTCCGTCATCGTCAGGCTTTCCAGATACGCGATGCGTTCCTGTTGCTGGGCGATGGTTTCACGGGCTTCGGCCAACAGGGCCAGCGTCTCGTCCAGGGCCTGCCTTTCGGTGCCCCGCAGCAGGCCGACGCGCGACGCCAGGGCGACCGGGTTCCACACCATGTCACCGTGCATACGGTCGGCGGAGTGGGACGTCAGATCCAGGGCGGCAACGATGGCGTTCATGGGGCGGCTCCTTCACGGGAGTTCGGTGCTCTACGCCACCCTCTATGCAGAAGCTATGCCAAATGGACAGTCCAGGGATTCCGCCACCGCGCCCCTGACCCGGATGGCGGTTTTTGCCCCGCCATCCTTTGCCGCCCGGCAGCTTCTGCCGCCGCTGGGAAAAATTGTCCCCCGCGATGCGCTCACACCACCCGGTCGGGCGGCTCCCGCCCGGCGATCACCGCGTCAACATTGTCCAACGCCTTGAAACCCATGGCGTTTCTGGTTTCGACGGTGGCGCTGCCCAGATGCGGCAACAAAAACACATTGTCCAGGTCACAATAATCCGGGAACAGGTTCGGTTCATTCTCGAACACATCCAGACCGGCGGCGGCCAACCGCCCGCCGCGCAGGGCGGCAACAACGTCCCGGTCGTTCACCACCGTGCCGCGCGCGGTGTTGACCAGAATGGCCCCCGGCGGCAGGCGGTCGATGCGCGCGGCGTTCAGCCAATGGCGGGTGTCCGCCGTGGCCGGGAAATGCAGCGACAACACGTCGCTGACCGACAGCAGATCCTCGGGGTCGGCGTGATAGACCGCACCGGCCTCCAACTCGGGCGGCAGACGCTTGCGGTTGCTGTAATGGATGGTCATGCCAAAGGCGCGGGCGCGCTGGGCCACCGCCTGCCCGATCCGGCCCATGCCGATGATGCCCAGCCGCTTGCCACCGATGTGCGTCCCCATCAATTGGGTGGGGGTCCAACCGGTCCAGCCCTTGGCGCGGATCAGGCGCTCCCCTTCCGACGCGCGGCGGGCCGCCCCCAGGATCAGCAACAGGGCGATGTCGGCGGTGGCGTCGGTCAGCACGTCCGGCGTGTTGGTGACGATCAGGCCACGGGCGCGGGCGGCGGCCAGATCGATGTGATCGGTGCCGACGGAGAAGGTCGCCAGCACCCGCACCCGGTCGGGCAGCGCTCCGATGGCGGCGGCGTCCAGCCGATCCCCGGCGCAGCACAGCACCGCGTCGGCCCCGATGTCCGCCGCGCGCGCGGCGATCTCCAGCCCGGACAGCGCGGCGTCGGCGGGGTTGAGGGTCGCGGCGTAATCGCGGGCGGCGCGCGCCTCCACCGCGTCGGGCAGGCGGCGGGTCAGCAGCAGCGCCGGGCGGGTGACGGGCGCGTTGGGGGCGGCGGGTGTGACCATGCTGGGAATTCCTTTCCAAATATAGGAATTGCTGGTGGCGGCCCTTTCGGACGGCGTTAAAAACACCCATAATCGAACCAGCGCCGACAATCACCTGTGGATACCGCCTTGTTCAACCGCCGCACCGCCCGCCGTTCCGCCGGTCGCCCCCGCTGGGGCCTGTTCAAGGGCGCGGTGATGGGGGCTGTCACCCTGGGCCTGGCGTTGACGCTGGGCGCACCATCGCCCGCCGCCGCCGCGCCGCTGGCCAACGGGCTGCCCGCCCCCGCCGATCTGGCCGCCGGCATCCAGCCGCACCGGGCGATCTACACCATGTCGCTGCTGTCGGCCCGCAACAGCTCCAAGGTCAGCGACGTGCGCGGGCGCATGATGTTCGAATGGGCCGACGCCTGCGACGGCTGGACCACCGAGCAGCGTTTCCAGTTGCGCTTCGTCTACAGCGAAGGCGACGAGATGGCGATGAACACCAATTACACGACGTGGGAGGCCAAGGACGGCTCGCGCTACCGCTTCAACGTCCGCAAGGTCATCAACGGCGAGGTGGACGACGACGTGCGCGGCGAGGCCAACCTGTCGGCCAACGGCGGCAGCGGGACCGCGCATTTCACCAAGCCGGAGCCGCAGGAAATCGATTTGCCCGCCGGGGCGATGTTCCCCACCGCCCACACGCTGGCCATCCTGGACCACGCCCGCCGGGGCGAGCGGTTCTTCAGCCGGGTCATCTTCGACGGGGCCGACGCCGAGGGCGCGACCGAGGTGTCCACCGTGATCGGCCAGCCCGGCCCGGCCAAGGACGCCGCCAAGGACGCCCTGTTGCGCGACGCCACCACCTGGCCGGTGCGCATGGCCTTTTTCCCCAGCCACAGCGACTCGGCCCAGCCCGATTATGAAATGAGCCTGCGCCTGCTGCAAAACGGCATCGCCGAATCCATGCAGATCGATTACGGCGATTTCACCGTGAACGCCATCCTGGACAAGATCGAGGCGCTGCCGCGCTCCGGCTGCTGACCGGGGCGGGATGCCCGGCAACCGATGCCGGGCTTTTGCCGAAAATAGGAAAGAGTTGATCGCGGTCCTGCGCTGCGGTTAACTGTTGGCCACACACAGGCGCAATCAACGGTCGCCCGCCTTCCGGCCCGATGGGGTCACGGGTGGGGTCTGGCCGCATAAGGGTTCCAACATGGCCAAGAAGCACGTCCAGGTCGGACAGGTGTTCCAGCCGGTCGGCGCGGCCAAGGGGCGCGCGTGGCGGGTGACGGAGACCATCAATCTGCTGGGCATCCCGCACGCCCGCATCGTCAGCACCGAAGACGACGGGGTGTCGAAAACCCTGAGCTGTTCGGTTCTGGTCGACACCGATCATTACAAGCTGATCGGCACGGCCCCGTTGGACGGCGTGGCGGCGTAACCGCCGCCGCAACAGCGCACAACCGGTTGATCCAGGACCGCCGCCAGACTCACGATTCTGGCGGCTTTTTCTGTTTGCACGGGCCGTTCTGTTCCCGCACTGTTCACGGACACCCCCCGCTCGCCCCCCCTTTCCCCCGCCCCCTCTCCCCCGCCACTTCGGCCCTTCCTCCTCGGCCCGCCCATGTCCTCCAGCCTTTTTGCCCAACAGGCCCCGCGTCCGCTGGCCGACCGCCTGCGCCCCACCCGTTTGGCGGAGGTGGTCGGCCAGGATCACCTGTTGACGCCCGACGCCCCCATCGGCCGGATGGTGGCGGCCCGCAGCCTGTCGTCGATGGTGCTGTGGGGCACGCCCGGTTGCGGCAAGACCACCATCGCCCGCCTGCTGGCCGAGGCGACCGACCTGCATTTCGAAGCGGTGTCGGCCCTGCAAAGCGGCGTGGCCGACCTGCGCAAGCTGTTCGACGCCGCGCGCGGGCGGCGCGCCGGTGGGCGCGGTACCCTGCTGTTCTGCGACGAGGTGCATCACTTCAACAAATCGGTGCAGGACATCTTCCTGCCCTATCTGGAGGATGGGACGATCACCCTGGTGGGGGCGACCACCGAAAACCCCAGTTTCGAACTGAACGCCGCCATCCTGTCGCGCGTCCAGGTCTTCGTTCTGCGCCGCTTGGACGAGGAGGCGCTCGCCGCCCTGCTGGCGCGCGCCGAATCCCATCTCGGCCACCCCCTGCCCCTGACCGACGACGCGCGCGCGGCGCTGGTGACGATGGCCGACGGCGACGGGCGTTTCCTGCTGAACATGGCCGAACAGATCGACGCGCTGTCGGGGGACGAGGCGCTGGACGCCGCCGGTCTGGGGCGCGTGCTGCAACGGCGGATGCCGTCCTACGACAAGGCCGGGGACGGCCATTACAACCTGCTGTCGGCCTTCCACAAGAGCCTGCGCGGGTCCGACGCCGACGCCGCGCTTTATTGGATGTGCCGGATGCTGGCGGCGGGGGAGGATCCGCGCGTGATCGCCCGCCGCATGCTGTGCGTCGCCAACGAAGACATCGGGCTGGCCGACCCCAACGCCATCGTGCAGGCGCTGACCGCCTGGGAGACCTATGAACGGTTGGGACCGGCGGAGGGGGAACGGGCGCTGGCGCAGGCCTGCCTGTATTTGGCCACCGCGCCGAAATCCAACGCGGTCGAGGTCGCCCTGTCCGAAGCCCGCGCGCTGGCCCGCAAAACCGGCAGCGTCATGCCGCCGATGCACGCGGTGAACGCGCCGACGCGGATGATGAAGGATCTCGGCTACAAGCAGGGCTACATCTACGACCACGACACGCCGGAGGGGTTTTCCGGCCTGAATTATTTTCCGCCCGGCGTGGAGCGGCACAGCTTCTACCGCCCGGTCGAACGCGGATTCGAACGGGACATCCGCAAACGCCTGGCCTATTGGAACAACCTGCGCGGGCGGCGGTCCTGACCGGATCCGCCGCCCACTGCCCACGGCCCGGAGTCGCGATCAGCGCACGGTGTTGCAGCGCTGGAAGCACTGCTTGAGCTGATAGCTGCAATTGTCCGACGGGGTGAAGGGGCCACCGGCGTCCGGGCGTTCCAACCCGCTCTGGGTGCGGGCCGCCACCGAATCCATGCACATGTTCAGGCTGCGCTCGCACTGGCTGCGGCAGGTGCCGCCGCCGCCGCTGTCACCGTTCAGGCGCAAGGACTGGTCATCGCCCTGGGCGGCCCCAGCAGCCGGAGTCGCCGGGCGCGCCGCGTTGGGCTTGCTGGCCGGAACCTGCGGCAGCGCTGTGGAACCGGCGGACGCCGTCGCCGACGGGGCGGCCACCGACGCGGCGCGCGGCGCGGGTTGGTCGGCGCAGGCGCTCAGGCCAAGCAGCGCCACCGCAACCAGCGAAGCAAAAAGGCGGATCGGACGGAACATGCCACACGGCTCCTATTCTTCTTTGTGCGAAGATGGTATGCGGCTGGGCGGAATGCCACGCGCGCGGGTCCATCCCCGGATCGACCCCAATATGCCGGGAACCGGCCCCAGAAGGGAATGACCCAAATGACACCCACCCCCGCGAACCCGACCCCCAACCGCAAGACCCGGCTGTTGTTCGCCGCGCTTCTGGTGGTTGGGCTGGTGATGCTGGTCGTCCGCACCGCCACCCGGCCCGACGTGAGCGCGGGCGAGATGCTGGTCCCCGCCCTGGGCGGGCTGGCCGTGGCCGGGGTCATCGCCCTGATCGTCCGCCAGGATCGTCGGGACCGCGCCGCCCTGCCCGCCAACCAGCGCGACCGCCAGGATCACGGCACACCCAATTGAGAGGGGGGGGGGCGGAGCGAACGCTCCGCCCGCCAAAGCCCCTCAGACGAATTTGAAGCTCAACAGGCCGCCGACCACGACGACCAACAGCAGAGTCGTGACCAGCATCAGGCGTTTTTCGATGATCGCCTGCACCTGTTCGCCATAGAAATGCAGCAGCACGGCGATCATGTAGAAGCGTGAAAAGCGCGCGATGATCGAGCAGAGCACGAACACCGTCAGGTCCAGATGGGCGAATCCGGCGGTGATGGTCAGCAGCTTGTAGGGGATCGGCGTCACCCCCTTCAAAATCAGGAACCAGGGGCCATAGGCGGCGAACATCTCCTGGAACCGCAGGAAGGAGTCCTGGGCGTCGTACAGCTCGATGATGAGCCGCCCCAGGCTTTCAAACAGATAGAACCCCAGCGCGTAGCCGAACACACCGCCCAGCAGGGACGCCAGCGCGCACAGGTTGGTGTAAAACCACAGCTTTTTCGGCTGGGCCAGACACATCGGAATCAGCATCACGTCGGGCGGCAGCGGAAAGAAGGAGCTTTCCGCAAAGGAGACGGCGGACATCCACCACACGGCATCCCGACGAACCGACAAACGCTGAATGCGGTTGTAAAGGGAACGCAACATTTCACCGGCCCCATACAAGAAAACCCTCTCTTCGGCGCACCGAAGAGAGGGTCGTTCTTCATCCTATACCGGTCTTGCCCGGTGAAAGGCAAGGATCGGATGTATGGATGTTATTCGTCAGCCGCAGCGTCCGTGTCGACGGCATCGCCGGTCGGGCCGGAATCCTGGCCCTTGGCGTCCGCGTCACGATCCACCAGCTCGAACACGGCCATGTCGGCGGCGTCACCGTAGCGGAAGCCAGCCTTCAGAACGCGGGTGTAGCCACCCTGACGGTCCTTGTAGCGGTCGGCCAGAACGGTGAACAGCTTCGTCACCATCTCGTCGTCGCGCAGCTGAGCGTAAGCCAGGCGACGGTTGGCCAGGCCACCCTTCTTCCCCAGGGTGATCAGCTTGTCGACGATGGCGCGGAGTTCCTTCGCCTTCGGCAGGGTGGTGGTGATCTGCTCGTGCTTGATCACCGCGTTCGCCATGTTCGAGAACATGGCCTTGCGGTGGCTGGTGGTCTTGCTGAGCTTACGTCCCGAAACGCCGTGACGCATGGCGGTCCTCCTTCATGGCTTGGCCCCCCTCGGGGAGCCGATCGTGAACCCCGCCGCCCAGACCGGCGGTCTGGTACGGCAACGGGGGCGGGCGATTGCCCTGGAAACAGCACCCTCCCCCACCCGTGCCCGCATGGGGCGGGAGCGGGTGGGGGAGGGTGCGGAACAAAACGGCTTAGTACGGCTCTTCCAGACGCTTGGCCAGTTCCTCGATGTTCTCGGGCGGCCAGTTCGGGATTTCCATACCCAGGTGCAGGCCCATCTGGGACAGCACTTCCTTGATCTCGTTCAGCGACTTGCGGCCGAAATTCGGCGTGCGCAGCATTTCGGCTTCGGTCTTCTGAACCAGATCGCCGATGTAGACGATGTTGTCGTTCTTGAGGCAGTTCGCCGAACGAACCGACAGCTCCAGCTCGTCCACCTTGCGGAGCAGGTTCTTGTTGAACGGAACCTCCTCGTGCTTCTCCTCGGAGACGGCGTGCGTCGGCTCTTCGAAGTTGATGAACAGCTGCAACTGGTCCTGCATGATGCGGGCGGCGAGCGCCAGCGCGTCATCGGGCTTCACCGACCCGTTCGTCTCGATGTTCATCGTCAGACGATCGTAATCGGTGACTTGGCCGACGCGGGCGTTGTCGACCTTGTAGGACACCTTGCGGACCGGCGAGAACAGGGCGTCGATGGGGATCAGCCCGATCGGAGCGTCTTCCGGACGGTTCTGGCTGGCGGGGACGTAGCCCTTGCCGGTCTCGACCGTCAGTTCCATGTTCAGGCGCGCGCCGTTGTCCAGCGTGCAGATGACCAGATCGGGATCCATGACCTGGATGTCCGGCCCGGTTTCGATCATGCCGGCGGTGACTTCGCCCGGACCATCGGCGCGCAGGCGCATGCGCTTCGGGCCATCGCCGCCCATGCGCAGGCCCATCGTCTTGATGTTCAGGACGATGTCGGTCACGTCTTCGCGGACACCGGGGATCGACGAGAACTCGTGCAGAACACCGTCGATGTGGATCGCCGTGACCGCAGCGCCCTGCAAGGAAGAGAGCAGGATGCGGCGCAGCGCGTTGCCGAGCGTCAGGCCGAAACCGCGTTCCAGCGGTTCGGCGACCACGGTCGCGGTGCGGTCGGCGTCATCGCCGGGCTGGATGTCCAGCTTGCTCGGCTTGATCAGCTCTTGCCAGTTCTTTTGAAGCACGGGAGACCTCAATTGCCATCAGGTGAAAACGAACCCGCAGGAATCCTCCACCCCCATTCTGGGACGGTTGCGATGGCTGCAACCGTCCGTCCCGGGGTGGATGATTCCTGCGGATGCGGAAACCAACAGGTTAGACGCGGCGCTTCTTGGGCGGGCGAACACCGTTGTGGGGGATCGGCGTGACGTCGCGAATCGAGGTGATCTGGAAGCCGACCGACTGGAGGGCGCGCAGGGCGGACTCACGCCCCGAACCCGGACCCTTCACTTCGACTTCCAGGGTCTTCATGCCGTGTTCCTGAGCCTTGCGGCCAGCGTCCTCGGCAGCCACCTGGGCGGCGTAGGGGGTCGACTTGCGCGAACCCTTGAAACCCATGGTGCCCGACGACGACCAGGCAATGGTGTTGCCCTGCGCGTCGGTGATGGTGATCATCGTGTTGTTGAACGAGGCGTTCACATGCGCGACGCCAGCGGTGATGTTCTTACGCTCACGACGACGCAGACGCTGCGAGGCGGCGGACGGCTTGGCCATGGAAGGTAATCCTCTGTCTTACTTCTTCTTGCCGGCGATCGGCTTGGCCGGACCCTTGCGGGTGCGGGCATTGGTGTGGGTGCGCTGACCGCGAACCGGCAGGCTCTTGCGGTGACGCAGGCCGCGATAGCAGCCCAGGTCCATCAGACGCTTGATGTTCATCGCGACTTCGCGACGCAGGTCGCCTTCGACGCGATAGTCGGCGTCGATGGTTTCGCGAATCTTCAGGACTTCGTCGTCCGTCAGCTGATTCACACGACGCTCGGCCGGAATGGCCAGCTTCGTGCAGATTTCCTTGGCCTTGAAGGGGCCGATGCCATGGATGTAGGTCAACCCGATCTCCACACGCTTCTGCGCGGGGATGTTGACGCCAGCAATACGCGCCACGCCTGCTCTCCTCGATTCCCGTCGGCCACCCGGCAGGGCGACCGATGATCCACGCGCGCCGAAAGTCAGATCCCCCTGAAACCCGGCGCGCAAAACGTCGTTCGTACCCGGATAGGGCACGAGAGGGTGCGACTATAGAAAATACCCGGAACTTGTCAAGGCGGAAAGCCATGGTCCGGGGTCTGTCCGACCCACGGACGAAGGCCTAAACGACCGTGCGGCAGAACGCAAGCGCGACTCCGCAAGACTTCCGCAGGAATCCGACACGCTGCCCCTTGATTGGCGCATAATGATGCGGCAACTACCATCAGAACGGATTGTTCGAACCAACGGACAGCCACGGCGCACCAGTCTCTGCCCCATCACCACACGATCAACCTGCAAAGGCTTGCCTTCATGACCACGACTGGCACGACGCCGACCGACAGCGTTCCGACTCACACCGCCAAAATCCGCCGCTCCCGCCTGACCAAGGTCGTGGCCACCCTCGGCCCGGCCTCCGCCACGCCGGAGATGATTCGCACCCTGTTCGAAACGGGCGTCGATGTTTTCCGCCTGAATTTCAGCCACGGCAGCCACGCCGACCACGGTGCGCGCGTCAAGATTCTCCGCGATCTGGAGGCCGAAACCGGCCGCCCCATCGCCATCATGGCCGACCTGCAAGGCCCCAAGCTGCGCATCGCCACCTTCGCCAACGGCCCCATCGCGCTGACCGCCGGGCAAAAGCTGCGGCTGGACCTGTCGAAGGAACCCGGCGACTCGACCCGTGTCGGCATGCCCCATCCGGAGATTTTCGCCGCCCTGACCCCGGACACCGACCTGCTGCTGGATGATGGCCGCGTGCGGCTGCGCGTGGTCGATTGCGGGCCGGAGCACGCCGACACGGTGGTGGTGTCCGGCACCAAGCTGTCGGATCGCAAGGGCGTGAACGTGCCCGGCGTCGTCCTGCCGCTGTCGCCGCTGACCAAGAAGGACCGCGAGGATCTGGTCTTCGCGCTCGACGCCGGGGTCGATTGGGTGGCGCTCAGCTTCGTGCAGCGGCCCGAGGACGTGGCGGAGGCCCGCCGCCTGATCGGTGGCCGCGCCTCGCTGCTGTCGAAGCTGGAGAAGCCGCAGGCCATCACCCACCTGACCGAAATCATCGAGATGTCGGACGGCATCATGGTCGCCCGTGGCGATCTGGGCGTCGAGTTGCCCGCCGAAGACGTGCCGACCCTGCAAAAGCGCATCGTGCGCGAATCGCGCCGGGCGGGCAAGCCGGTGATCGTCGCCACCCAGATGCTGGAATCGATGGTCGGCGCTCCCGCCCCGACTCGCGCCGAAGCCTCGGACGTCGCCACCGCCGTCTATGACGGGGCCGACGCGGTGATGCTCTCGGCGGAAACCGCCTCGGGCGATTACCCGGTCGAAGCGGTGTCGATGATGGACCGCATCACCCGCCGGGTGGAGCACGACCCGCTCTACCGCACCATCATGGACGCCCAGCACCCCGACCCGCAGCAGACCGCCGCCGACGCCATCACGGCGGCGGCCCGGCAGGTGGCCCACACGATCCAGGCGGCGGCCATCGTCACCTACACCACGTCGGGATCCACCACGCTGCGCGCCGCGCGGGAACGGCCGGAACAGCCGATCCTGTGCCTGACCTCGGCGTTGGAAACCGCCCGGCGTTTGCAGTTGGTGTTCGGCGTCCACGCCGTCCACACCTCCGACTGCGCCAACTTCGCCGAAATGGTGCAGAAGGCCACGCGCGCGGCCTTTGACGACGGTCTGGCCAAGGACGGCCAGCGCCTGGTCATCACCGCCGGCGTGCCCTTCGGCACCCCCGGCAACACCAACATCCTGCGCATCGCCTGGGTGGGGGCCGAGTAACCATCGCCCCGCTTCGGTCGGACCGGCTTCGCTCTGACCACGCCCACCGCCCGCCGTGCGCTCCCGCGCGGCGGGCGGTGTCGTTTGCGGCGGTCGCGAATGCCCGCATCAAGCGGGTTCAACGACGCGCGGCGACTCCGACAGGGCGGCCACCGGTGCGGCAACCGGCGCAGGCGGAGAGTCCGCCGCCACTGGCTCCGCCCCTTCGGGGACGGCGGAAGCCGCTTCGGTGAGAGCCGCAGCCGCCGGAGCGGCCGCCGACGCGAAAATCGGAACGGCCAAATTCAGGCGCTCCCGCTCTTGCCGAACATGCGGCAGGTCGAAATTCAACTTGATCTCGATGTTGCGCCAGATTTGCCGCAGGCGTTGAACGTGCAGATCCTCGCCAATCGCCCGCACCACCGACTCGAGGTTGTCCAGCGTGATGCCGCGATCAGCCTGGATCACCGTCTTGCCGTCGGTCTTGGCCGTGTTGAGCGCGGCCAACAACAGCGGGCGCGACTCCGGCCGCTCCATGAAGCGTTCGATGTCAAAGATGGTGCGGATGTTGATCGCCCGCAGCGCCTCGATCTGGTCCAAATCCAGGGCCAGGATCAATTGCGCCTGCGCCACCCAATCGAGCGTTTCGTAGATGCCGTAGGGGGTTTCGACGAACAGCAGGACCGGATTGGCCGTCGCCAGATTCTGCACATCTTCGATCTCGAATTCGGCCAGTCGGAATTTGATCGCCGAGTCGATGCCCATGATCATGTCGATGGGGTATTCGCGGACAAACCCTTGGGCGCGCGGGTCGATCCGCCGGATCTGCAATTGCGGAACCCGGCTCAACAGGGTTTGCAGGCCCAGGCGTGGGAAGAAGCCGACCAGAAAGGCCAACACCAGTTCCGGGACCCGATCCCCCATCGCGCTCGCCGGGGTGGCCTGGGCCATGTCCATGTAGCCGTGATGCAGCGTGACCGAGGTGACGCAGGCCAAGATGATGTGCGCCGTCACCCGCAGGAAGGAGATCGGCGACAGATCGTAATTGGAAATCCGGCGGACCAGATAATCGATGGACCAGACATAGGCCCCGAAAAAGGTGAAGGTCAGCACCGCGATGGTCTGAAGCTGGTAATCCATCATCGCTTTCAGACTGACCGGATCGGTGTTGGTCAGGGTGATGCCGCTGAACAGGGGCTGGAAATGCTCCAACCGCTCCCGAGTCAGCACGACGCCGCTGGCGGTCACAAAGCCGCTGAACGTCACCATGATGAAGATCAGCACCGGCAGCAGGTAGGCCCGCCACTCCGACGGCTGCCGCCCTTCGGCAAAATGCGGCAAGGCGCGGTATTTGTAGGCGGCGAATTCGAAGGACGGGATCAGCGTGCTGCTGCCGTCGATGCGGAACACCGATTCCAGATCGGCGATGATCTTCTGGCGCACCGTCTTGATGTTGCTGCGGCCGATGAAGATGGTCAGGGGCAGCAGAAAGGACAGGCACAGCAACCCCGTCAGGCTGATGACCCGGAGTTCGCTCGCCAATTCAAAGAAGAGATGTGCCGTCATCCCACACCGCGCGTCTTCAGGGATTCGAAACATGGCCCTGCACGCAAAGCCACAGGCGCTTCCCCTCTCTACGCGCGCAACGAGGGAATCAAAAGGACTTTGCTCGCATTGTGGAAAACGGCGCGTGGCCTGCGCAAGAGCGACCGCCCCCGCGCGGGATTGATGCGGCTTTGATGGGCGAGGAGGCCGCCAAACCGCTGTTAAGACCGCCGTGAAAACGGTTGTTACAGGGCTAGCCCGGCGTACACCACGCGCCGCAGGCTGTCGGCCTGCTCGCGCACCTTGACCAGATGGGGGTTGATGGCCAGGGCGGCGTCGAACGCCTTCAACGCCGCGTCGGTTTGCCCCTCCGCCAGATACACCAGCCCCAATTCGGTCAAGGCCCCGAAATGGCGCGGCTCCAGGCGCAAGGCCCGGCGCAAATCCTCCAGCGCCGCCCGGTTCTGCCCCAGCATGTAATGGGCGGCCGCCCGCTTGTTCCACCCCTCGGCGTAGGTGGGATCGAGCGCCACCACCGTGTCGAAGGCCGTCAAGGCGGCGGCATACTCATCGTTGTTGAAGCTGAACACACCGGCCCGCATCACCCGGAGCGTTTCGGCGTTCGGATTCTCCAGCCACAGGTCCCAGATGTGTTCTTCCAGTGACTCGGCGTATGCGGCGTCGGTCGTGGCCCGCAACGCCTGAAACAAAGGGTCGAGACGCACACAGCCCTGCCCCGCCCCGGCGGGGGCCACGATGGTCAACAGCGCCATCAGCAACAGGGTCATGAGTCTGCGAACAACCATGCCTTAAATGTGCGCACGGTTCTGGGCGACCGCCAATCGCTTTTTGATTACGAGAATCGGTTAATTTTCGTAAATGCAAGAGAAATCCGACACAAGCCCGACACATTGTGTCAAAGCGGAAACAATAAGACCGATTCCTGCGCAGAGTCGTCCGCCACCGCCCCACTCCACCGCAAACAACCCACAAACGACAAAGGCCAGCGGATCGCTCCGCTGGCCTTGCCGTATCACACCGTCACAACCGAGGCGGTTAGGCCTTGTTGTTGCGGCCCGCCACGATTTCGTCGGTGACGTTGCGCGGCACCGGCTCGTAGTGGCTGAACTCCATGCTGTAGGACGCACGGCCCGAGGTCATGCCACGGAGCTGGCCGATGTAGCCGAACATCTCGTTCAGCGGAACGTTGGCTTCCACGGCGATGTTCGAGCCACGCTCCAGCTGACCCAGCACGGTGCCACGGCGGCGGTTCACGTCGCCGATCACGTCGCCGAGATAGTCATCCGGCGTCACGATCTCGACCTTCATCACCGGCTCCAGCAGGATCGGACCGGCCTTGGGCAGGGCTTCGCGGAAGCAAGCCTTGGCGGCGATTTCGAACGTCAGGGCGTTCGAGTCGACGTCGTGGTACTTGCCGTCCACCAGGCGGGCGCGGAAATCGACCGTCGGATAGCCGGCGAGCACGCCGTCTTCCTTCTGCATCTCCAGGCCCTTCTTGACCGACGGAACATATTCGCGGGGCACGGTGCCACCGACGGTCTCGTCGACGAACTCGAAGCCCTCACCACGCTCGCGCGGCTCGAAGACGATCTTCACTTCGGCGAACTGGCCCGAACCGCCGGTCTGCTTCTTGTGGGTGTAGGTGTATTCGATCGGCTTGGTGATCGCTTCGCGGTAGGCGACCTGGGGCTTGCCCATGTTGCCTTCCACGTTGAACTCCGTGCGCATGCGGTCGAGCGTCACTTCGAGGTGCAGTTCGCCCATGCCGCGCAGGATGGTCTGGCCGGTTTCACGGTCGGTCTCCAGACGCAGCGACGGATCGGCGCGGACCATCTTGCCGAGCGCGATGGAGAACTTCTCCTGCTCGCCCTTGGTCTTCGGCTCAACCGACACGCTGATGACGGGGTCCGGGAAGCGCATGCGCTCCAGGATCACCGGCGCGGAGGCGTCGCACAAGGTGTCACCGGTCTCGGTCTCCTGCAAGGAGACGAGCGCGATGATGTCTCCGGCGCGGGCTTCTTCGATCGGGTTGGCGTCCTTCGCGTACATCTCGACCATGCGGCCGATCTTCTCGCGCTTGCCACGGGTCGAGTTCAGGATCGACATGCCCTTGGTCAGCACGCCCGAATAGACGCGCACGAAGGTCATGGAGCCGTAGGTGTCGTTCAGCACCTTGAACGCCAGCGCCGAGAAGGGCGCGTCGTCGGAGCTGAGACGCTCGCCGTTCGGGTTGCCGTCCTCGTCCACCGTCTTGATGGCTTCGACGTCCGTCGGGGCCGGCAGCAGATCGACGACCGCGTCCAGAACCTGGCAAACGCCCTTGTTCTTGTAGGACGAGCCGCAGAGGACCGGCGTGAAGGCGCTGGTGATGGTTCCCTTGCGCAGGCAGGCGCGCAGCACGTCGGCCGACGGCTCCTCGCCCGTCTCAAGGTAGACTTCCATCGCCGCGTCGTCCTGCTCGAGCGCGGTGTCGACCAGCTCGGCGCGCAGGGCCGGGATGCTGGCGATGTTGTCCAGGTCTTCCTTGACGGTCAGGTTGAGCTTCTGGGCGAGATCATCGGTGATCTCCCAGATTTCCCACTTGGCGTCCTTGTCGTCCGAGAACCAGACATACGCCTTCATCTCGACCAGATCGACCATGCCACGGAAGTTGTCTTCCGAGCCAAGCGGAACCTGGATGCAGACCGGACGCGCGTTCAGGCGGGTCTTGATCATGCCGACGCAACGTTGGAAGTTCGCGCCCGAACGGTCCATCTTGTTGACGTAGCAGATGCGCGGCACGTTGTAGTTGTCGGCCAGACGCCAGTTGGTTTCCGACTGCGGCTCCACACCGGCCACGCCGTCGAACACCACGACCGCGCCGTCGAGCACGCGGAGCGAGCGGTTCACCTCGATGGTGAAGTCCACGTGGCCCGGGGTGTCGATGACGTTGATCTTCTTCTCGCGCCAGAAGGTCGAAACGGCGGCCGACTGAATGGTGATGCCGCGCTTCTGCTCCTGCTCCATGTAGTCGGTCGTCGTCGACGTCTTGAGATCCTTCGTCTCGTGAACGTCGATGATCGTGTGCTTGCGACCGGTGTAATACAGGATGCGTTCGGTCGTCGTGGTCTTACCGGCATCGACGTGCGCGATAATACCGATGTTGCGGATGTCAGACAGTGGCGTTTGGCGCGGCATGTTGCGGTTCCATTGCAGATACGCGGCAACCGAGGCGCATCCCATCGGGGGACGCCGCCTCGGCAGCAGAGGTTGGTCGGGGTTTTACGGTCGATCCGTTAAGGCGTCATTAACATTCTGTAAACCGGCGAAGGATTTCGTCGGTTTATGGAAGCGCGAGGCCCTCACAGCGTTTGGGCCACGCCGGCACACCCCAACCGAGGCTGCCGGGTTGCCCCGTATCCACCGCCTTACTTGGCAGCGATCACCTGGATTTCCACGAGATACTCCGGCGCGGCGAGCGCGGCTTCCACCGTGGCGCGGGCGGGCGTGTTGCCCGCAGCGACCCAGGAGTCCCACGCCTTGTTCATCGCGCCGAAGGTGGCGATGTCCACCAGATAAATGGTGGCCGACAGCAGCTTGGTCTTGTCGGTCCCGGCCTCGGCCAGCAGGGAATCGATCTGGGCCAGGATCTGGCGGGTCTGGTTTTCGACATCGGGCGTCGGCTGGTCGGCGACCTGACCGGCGAGATAAACCGTGTCGTTGTGGACAACCACCTGGCTCATGCGCGGTCCGATGTGGAAGCGCTGGATCGACATGATAGAAAGACTCCGGGTTCCGAGGCAAAAGATCGGCTAGGTCTATGCCATTCCCGCTCCGGCGCGAAGTGAAAAATGCGTGACCGGGCGTCAGGGCTGCCCGGCGCGGGTGCCGACACCGCAACGACCACCGCGACAGCCACCGCCACGACCGGTCCGGCGACACCCGGACAACGGGAACAAAAAGGGAAAAAATCACGCGCACCCGTCGTCACGTTCTTGATCCGTTTCCCGCAGTCCCGTATCCTGGCGGCCATGACGACGCTCATCATCACGGAAAAATCCAGTCAGGCGAAGGACCTGCGCGCGGCCCTGGGCACGCGCTATGGGCGCATTCTGCCCGCCGAGGGGCATTTGCTGCGGCTGGCCGAACCGGATGAGGTCGATCCGGCGTGGAAACGCTGGACGCCGACTCTGCTGAAACCCAATGGCCTCTACCCCACCCGCCCCGACAGCGGCGGCAACAAGGCGGCCAAGCTCCAGGCGATCCGGGAGGCGTTGAAGGGCTGCGACGGCGTCATCCTCGCCACCGACTGCGACCGCGAGGGGCAGTTGATTGGACAGGAGATTTTGGAGCATGTCGGCTATCGCGGCCCGGTCCAGCGCGCCATCTTCACCGCGCAGGATCCCAAGACGCTGCGCGACGCCTTCGCCCGGCTGAAGCCGAACGCCGAACTCCGCCCGATTTACGAGGCGGCGGTGGCGCGCCAGCAGGCCGACCAGATTTTCAACCTGTCGCTGACCCGCACGGCGACCAAGACCCTGCTGGCCCCAGGCGCGCAGGGGGTGATCGGCATCGGGCGGGTGAAAACGCCCACACTGGCCATCGTCTGCCTGCGCGAGTTGGAAATCCGCGATTTCGTGCCGGAGGATTATTTCGAGGTGGTGGCGACCGCCACCGTCGCCACCGGCTGTTTCCAGATGCGCCACGCCCCCGCCCCGAAGGACCGCATCAAGGACCGGGCGCGGGCCGAGGCGATCGCGCGGGCCGCCGACGGGCATGACGGCCCGCTGGCGGTGTCGGTGGAGGACAAGCGGCAGGCCCCGCCCAAGCTGTACGACCTGCCCGCCCTGCAAAAGACCTGCGGCCAGCGCTGGGGCTGGAGCGCGGACCGCACCCTGTCGGTGGCGCAGGAACTGTACGACGGCGACGGCAAGAAGCTGATCACCTACCCGCGCGCCGAGGCCCGCTATCTGGCGGAAAACCAGATCGCCGACGCGCCGCGTCTGGTCGGCGCGCTCACCCGCCTGCGCGGCTTCGCCCATCTGGGCGCGCATATGGACGTCGCCCGCCCGGTGATCCGCAAGGGCAAGTCCGGCCATTTCTGCGACCGCGCGCTGGAAGGGGTGTCGCACCACGCGGTGATTCCCAACGTCAATGTGATGGATGATCTCGACGCCCGGCTGATGCGGTTGAGCGACGATGAAAAGCGGCTGTTCGCGCTGATTTGCCGCTCCTACCTCGCCGCCGTCATGCCCGATTACGAATACCGGCAGACCAGCGTCGGCATGGCGGTTCCGGTCGATGGCAAGCCGGTCCCTTTCCGCGCCGTGGGCCGCATCCCCTTGATCATGGGCTGGAAGGCCGCCTTCGCCTCGGCCGAATCCGATGGCAAGGCGGAGGAGGAGACCGAACAGACCCTGCCCAACCTGCGCGACGGCGAAACCGCCCGCCTGTCCGATCCGAAGGTGGAGGCCAAACGCACCCAGGCCCCGCCGCGCTACAACGAAGGGACCCTGGTCGACGCCATGCAAAACGCCTGGCGCTTCGTTGAGGATCCGGCCCTGCGCGACCGGCTGAAGGAGGCCAAGGGCATCGGCACCCCGGCCACCCGCGCCGAGATCATCAAGGGCCTGCGCAAACAGAATCTGTTGGGGGCCGATGGCAAATGGCTGTCGCCGACGCCCGCCGGTCTGCGCCTGTTCGAAACGCTGCGCGCCGCCGCCCCGACCCTGGTCGATCCCGGCACGACCGCGCTGTGGGAACTGAAGCTGGACGAGGTGGTGACGGGCCGCGCCGATTTCCGCGCGGTGATCGACGCCATCGCCGCCGAGGCCGACCGCCTGATCGGCGCGCTGGTCGGGCAACGGGGCGCTGCGGTCGATCCCGGCCTGCCCGCCGCGCGCGGCCGTTTCGGGGCCAAATCCGGGGGCAAACCTGGGACCAAGGCCGGGGCCAAGCGCCGCAGCCCGGCAAGCCGCACGGCGTCAGCGGGAACCGACGCCACCCCACGCCCCCGCCGCCGCAAAACAGCGGTGCCGCTTGACGGCGACTCCGCCATGCCGGACAGCCCGACGGTCAAGCCGCGCCGGACGCGCAAGGCCAAGACCACCGCGTCGGCTCCAGAACCGTTGGCCCCTTCTTCCGCAGCAACGGACACTCCACCGCCGCCCACCGCCCCACGCGCGGGCAGCGGCGCGCGGCGCAAGGAACCGACCGACAAGATGCTGGCCTTCGCCCGCAGCCTCGCCGACCGCAAAAAGATCGAGCTTCCCGCCGCCTGTCTGGCCGATTTCGACCAATGCCGCCAGTTCCTCGACCAGCACGCGCGCTGACCATTCCGGCGCGGGTCGGCACCGGGATGGTCCATGCGCCGCCGGGTCAGGCCAGATGCGGGCTTTTCAGATAATCCTCGGCCTGCATCTCCATCAGGCGGCTGACGGTGCGTTCGAACTCGAAGGCGTGGGTTCCTTCGGGGTACAGCCGCTCCGGCGGGCCTTCGGCGGCGATCATCAGGTTGACCCGGTGCTCGTACAGCGCGTCGATCAGCGTCATGAAGCGCTTGGCCTCGTTGCGCATCTCGTCCTTCATCGTCGGCACGCCATCGATCAGCAGCGTGTGGAAATGGGTGGCGATGGCCAGATAATCCGCCGCGCCCAGCGGCTTGCCGCACATGTCCTGGAAACCGACCCAGGCCACGCCCTTGGCCGCCCGCGCGATCTCCACCCGGCGGCCCTGCACCAGCAGATGGGTGGGGTCCGGCGTCGCCCCGCCGGTCAGGGTGGCGAAGGTGTCCGCCATCGCCCGGTCCGCCGCCGCCCCCAACGGGTGATGGTAGATCGGTTGCCCCTTCAACCGGTCCAGCCGGTAATCGGTCGGCCCGTCGAGCGACAGAATGTCGAGCTTGTCCTTGAGCAACGCGATGAAGGGCAGGAACAGGTCGCGCTGCAAGCCGTCCTTGTACAGCATGTCGGGCGGCCAGTTCGAGGTCGCGACCACCACCACGCCCAGCTCGAACAGGTGGGTGAACAGCCGCCCCAGGATCATCGCGTCGACGACGTTGGTGACGTGGAACTCGTCAAAGCACAACAGCCACGCTTCCCCCGCCAGGGCGCGGGCCAGTTCGGGCAGGCTGTCGTCGGCCCCGCCCGCCTTGACCTTGCCGGATTGGCGATGGTCGTGGATGCGCTGGTGCACCTCCAGCATGAATTCGTGGAAATGGACGCGGCGCTTGCGGTCCACCGGGGCGCTGTCGAAGAACAGATCCATCAGCATGGATTTGCCGCGCCCGACGCCGCCATACAGATACAGTCCCTGCGGCGCGGTGGTCGCCACCTCCGGCGATGGCGCGGCGCGGCGACGGCCCAAGCCGAAACGCTCCAGCCAGCCCCCACCCGCCGCCTTGGCCTCCCCCGCCGCCTGCGGCTGGTAGCCCTTCAGGGCGTGATAGAGGCTTTGGAACTTCTCGGCCGCCAATTCCTGATCGGGATCGGGGCGGAGGGTGCCGGTCCCGCGCCGGGCGCGGTACAGCGAAAGCGGACCTTCGGTCATGGGGGCATCGCCGGGGGCTGGACGGAGGACGGCGTTTGTCCTAACCGATGCCATGCTGCGGAGCAACGACGGCGTCGCCACGGCACCCATGCACGGCAGCCATACGCGCGCCGCCTGCGGCAACCCCTGCGACACGGTTAAGCTTTCTTTACAGGGTCAGCTTCTTTAATCAGGGCGCACCCTGTCCGCCGCCCACCGAACACGCCGCCATCATGGACGAGTCTGGATCGCCCGCCCTGCCCCCGCCCCTGACCCGCCGTCGGCCAATGCTGGGCGGCGCTTTGGCGTCGGTGCGCTTCCTGATGGTCGCCTCCGGGCTGGCCTTCATCCTGGTGGTCAACGGCTTGATCGGTTACGGGATTCACCAGCGTTACGGGGAATCGCTCGACGCGGGCGCACGGGCCACCCGTGATCTGACGCGGCTGCTGGAACAGCACACCGCGCGGGTTGCCACCGCCCCCAACCAAATGTTGCCCGATCTGGATCGACTGGCGGCGCGGCTGGACCAGGCGCGCGGCGGTGGTCCGGGCAGCGTGCTGCTGGCCCGCCCCGACGGAACCATCCTGCTGGAACGGCCGGACCGCAAGGCCGCCCCGCCCGCCTTCGCCGATTGGCCCGCCCTGCGGGACGCGCTGGCGGACCAGGACGACATCAGCCTGCGGGCGCAGGCCCCGGACGGGCAGGACAGCCTTGTCAGCCTGCGGCGGGTGGAGGGGCATCCGTACCTCGTCGCCGCCACCCTGCCGCGCGCCGACGCGCTGGCCGATTGGCGGCGCGACACCGCCGCCTGGACCGCGATCGGCGCGGTGATGACCATCGCCATCGCCCTGCTCACCGCCTTCGTCGTCCGCCAGCACGCGCGGTTGGAGGAGGATCAAGCGCAATTGGCCGCCGCGTCGCGCCGGATTCGCGGGATCCTCGATTCGATGCTCGACGCCGTCGTCACCTTCGACGCCGATGGCCGCATCCTCACCTTCAACCGGGCGGCGGAGCGCATGTTCGGCACGGCGGAGCGCGACATGGTCGGGCAATCGATCAACGCGCTGATTCCCGACGGCGTCATCAGCGCCAACGACCACGACCTGACCGCGCTGCGGCCCGATGGCCGGGCCTTTCCCATCGGCTTCATGGTCAGCGACCTGCGCGTCATCGACCATCCCGACGCGGGCGACGACGACCGCCCGTCCCACGTCTTCGTCGGCGTGATCCGCGACATGACGCGCCGGAAAAAGCAGGAGGCCGAACTCATCGCCTCCAAAACCCAGGCCGAACTGGCCAACCGGGCCAAGAGCGAGTTCCTGGCCAACATGAGCCACGAGCTGCGCACACCGCTCAACGCCATCATCGGTTTTGCGGAAATCCTGAGCAGCGACTTTTTCGGGGTGCTGAACGCCCGGCAGAAAAGCTGCGTGCAGGACATCCACGACAGCGGCGCGCATCTGCTGTCCATCGTCAACGCCGTGCTCGACATGTCAAAGCTGGAATCGGGCCATTACGAGGTGCAGGAGGAGGCGGTGGAGGCGCATGAGGCCATCAGCCAATGCCTGCTGATGGTGCGCGACCGCGCCAGCGCCAACGGCGTGGCCCTGCGCAACGAAGCCGCCGCCGCCGTCGCCACCCTGTGGGTGGACCGGCGCGCCTTCAAACAGGTGATCCTGAACCTGCTGTCCAACGCCGTGAAATTCACCCCGTCGGGCGGCAGCGTCACCATCACCGCCGGTCACGACCGTGACGGCGGCTTTTCCCTGGCCGTGCGCGACACCGGCATCGGCATCCCGGCGGATTTCATGGCCGATCTGTTCCAGGCCTTCCGCCAAGCGGAAAACAGCGCCAACCGGCGTTACGAAGGGACCGGGCTGGGCCTGTCGATCGCCAAGAATCTGTTGGACCTGCACGGCGGTTCGCTGTCCTGCCGCAGCGTGGTCGGCAGCGGCACGACGATGACGGTGCATCTGCCCGCCGACCGTCTGCTGCCGCCTGGCGTGACCCGCAGCGGTCACAGCCGGACGGGCGCGCCGCGCGGCGCGCCCTGATCGCTCCCAGCCAGGAGACTGTCTTGGCGAGATGGGGGTCAGCGCACCCGCGTGGCGGTGAAGCGCTGCGGCGGGTCCACAAAGGCATCCTGCGCGGCGATCAACTGCAACTCGCGCGTGCCCATCCGCCCGGTGACGTCGAAGATGGCGTAGATGGCCGCCGCCGCCTGCTCCAACGCCGCGCGCGGGTCGAAGCCCTTCAGGTAATGGGCCAGGAACAGCGCGGCCACCGCGTCGCCCGATCCGTTCGGCGGCGGTTCCAGCGCCAGACGGGGCGTTTCCACCAGCCATGCGCCATCGGCATCGTCCACCAGCATTTCGATGCGGTCGGCGGCGGCGTCGCGGCGGGTCAGGCTCGTCACCAGCACCAGACGCGGGCCGCGCGCGCGCAAGGCCGCCGTCGCCGCCAGCGCGTCGTCCAGCGTGGCGATGGGGCGGTCGGCCAGAAACTCCAGCTCGAACTGGTTGGGCGTCAGCAGATCGGCGGCGGGAACCGCGTGGGTCTTGATGAAGTCGGGCAGACCGGGCCGCACGAAGAAGCCGCGCCCGACATCGCCCATCACCGGGTCGCAGCAATAGATCGCCTGCGGGTTGGCGGCCTTGACGCGGGCGACCGTGTCGACGATCACCCGGCCCAGCCCGACATCGCCCATATAGCCGGACAGCACGGCGTCGCAGCGCGGCAGAACCGCGCGCGCGGCGATGCCGTCCACGATCTCGGCGATGTGCTCGGCGGTGAAGACCTGCCCGGTCCACGCGCCATAGCCGGTGTGGTTGGAAAACTGGACGGTGTTCACCGCGACGGCATCGATTCCCAACCGTTGCAGCGGAAACACCGCAGCCCGGTTGCCGACATAGCCGTAAGCGACGTGCGATTGGATCGAAAGGACGGTCTTCATGGGCAAAAGCCTATGCGACCCTCCGCCCCCGGTAAACCCATGATGGGGGTGAGGGGATGGGCCGGATCGCGCATGGCTGCCATGCCGGTTTTCCAACCGGACACATGGCGGCATGGACAGCGGTGGGGGGCTGCGGATACTTCTGCCGCACCGCAAGCCTTTCGTCGCATTCCGGGGATCCGAACCATGGCCATGACCGTCCGCCCGCGCCGCAGCGTCCTTTACATGCCGGGGTCCAACGCCCGCGCGCTGGACAAGGGGCGCAGCCTGCCCGCCGACGGCCTGATCCTGGATTTGGAGGACGCGGTGGCCCCGGACGCCAAGGTGCCGGCCCGCGACACCATCGCCCAGGCCATCGCCGCCGGTGGCTATGGCGGGCGGGAGCTGGTGATCCGCACCAACGGGCTGAACACGCCCTGGGGCTATGACGATCTGCGCATGGCCGCCACCAGCGGGGCCGACGCCGTGCTGTTGCCCAAGGTGGAAAGCGCCGACGCGGTGCGGCAGGCCGAAACGCTGCTGCGCGCCGCCGGTGCGCCGGACTCTCTGCGCCTGTGGTGCATGATGGAAACGCCGCTGGGGATGCTGAACGCCAAGGAGATCGCCGGGGCCTCGCCCGCGTTGGGCGCGCTGGTGCTCGGCACGTCGGATCTGGCCAAGGACCTGCACGCCGCCCACACGCGGGACCGGTTGCCGATGCTGACCAGCCTTGGCCTCTGCCTGCTGGCCGCCCGCGCCTATGGCCTGGCGGTGCTGGACGGGGTGCATCTGGACCTGAACGACGAGGAGGGCTTCGCCCATTCCTGCCGCCAGGGCCGCGAGCTGGGCTTTGACGGCAAGACGTTGATCCACCCCAAGACCATCACCGCCTGCAACGCCGTGTTCGGCCCCGACGCCGAGGAGATCGCCCAGGCGCACCGGCTGATCGCCGCCCACGCCGAGGCCGCCGCGCAGGGCAAGGGCGTGGTGCTGGTCGACGGCAAGCTGGTGGAAAACCTGCACGTCGAAAACGCCCGCCGCCTGGTCGCCCTGAGCGACGCCATCGCGGCGTTGGAAGGCGACGCGCAGGGGTAAAGCGGACGGATGAGGACCGATGATGGGGCAATCGCTTGAACGAGCGATCACCACCACGCAAGCAAGAATGCACACGGATTGCACGGAAAAAATGAGGGATTACACGGATTTTCTCCCCAGTCGCATCCTGTCATGGGGTTTGTAGCCAGATCGCAAACGGGATGGATCTGAGACGCGTTCCGCGAAATCCGTGAAAATCTGTGAAATCCGTGGCGAATCTTGTTCCGGTGCAGGCGCACAATGCTTCAAGCGATTGCCTCTGAACCGACGATGGGGCCGGGCGTCAGTCGGCGTTCAGCCCCATCAGGGATTTGGCAAAGGCGTCGGCGTCGAAGGGGCGCAGGTCATAGACGCCCTCGCCCACGCCGATGGCGTGGACCGGCAGCTTGAACTTTTCGGCCAGCGCGACCAGCACGCCGCCGCGCGCCGATCCGTCCAGCTTGGTCAGGATCAGGCCGTTGACGTTCACCATGTCGCGGAAAATCTCGACCTGGCTGTGGGCGTTCTGGCCGGTGGTGGCGTCCAGCGTCAACAGCGTGGTGTGCGGCGCGCTGTCGTCCACCTTCTTGATGACGCGGACGATCTTGCGCAGCTCGTCCATCAGCCCGGCCTTGTTCTGCAAACGCCCGGCGGTGTCGATCAGCAGGACATCCACCCCCTGCGCCCGCGCGCGTTCGACCGCGTCGAAGGCCAGACCGGCGGCGTCGGCCCCGGTGTCGCGCGCGATCACCTCGCAGCCGGTGCGCTCGCCCCAGATCTTCAATTGGCTGACGGCGGCGGCGCGGAAGGTGTCGCCCGCCGCCAGCATCACGCTTTTGCCCTCCGCCCGGAACTGCCGGGCGAGCTTGCCGATGGTCGTGGTCTTGCCGGTCCCGTTGACGCCGACCAGCAGGATGACGTGGGGCTTGCGCGCCGGGTCGATGACCAGCGGCTGGGCGATCGGGCTGATCGTCTTGGCGATTTCGGCGGCGAGGAAGCCCTTGACCTCCTCCGCCGTCACCTCCTTGCCGAAGCGGGTGCGGGCCAGCTCCGCCGTCACCTTGGCCGCCGTGGTCGGGCCAAGATCGGCGGTGATGAGCAGTTCCTCCAACTCCTCCAGCGCGGCGTCGTCCAGCTTGCGCTTGGTGAAGATGCCGGAAATCCCCTCCGTCAGCTTGGAGGAGGATTTCGCCAACCCTTCTTTCAGACGGGAGAACCAGCCCTTCTTGGTCGGCGGCGGCTCGTCGATGATCGGTTCGACCGCTTGAACGCTTGGGAGTGGTTGCGGAACCGGAACGGTGTCGATTGGGTGCGAAACCGGAACGGACATTGGTTCCGCTTCCGAAACAACCCTTGTTTCAATTGTTTTGGACGCAGCGGCACCCGTCGTGGCCGCCGCGTCGTCCGCAACCGATGGCGCGGGTTGCGGCGGGACGGCGTGATCCGACCGGTCCGGCGTCTCGGGCTTGCGGGCGTCGTCTTCGGGCTTCTTGCGGCCGAACCAGCGCAAAATCATGGGATGTCCGCTTTTACAAAAGGGTGCCGGTCAGCGCGCCATCGGCCACGCCGGTGATGGTGGCGCGCACCACCGATCCGGGTGGAAGGGTGACGCGCAGACGGATTTCAGCAAAATGTTCGGTGCGGCCCAGATCGTCCTTTTCGATCAGGACCGAGGCGGTGCGCCCGACCAGCGACGCCAGCGTGCGCGCTTCCGCTTGCGCCCCGACGGCGCGCAGGCGGGCGGCGCGCTCCTTGCGGATGCCCCCGTCGATCTGCGGCATCCGCGCGGCGGGCGTGCCGGGGCGCGGGCTGAAGGGGAAGACGTGCAGCCAGGTCAGGCCGCAATCCTCGACCATCTTCAGGGTGTTGGCGAACATCTCCTCGGTTTCCGTCGGGAAACCGGCGATGAAATCGGCCCCGAACACCGCGTCGGGCCGCAGACGGCGCACGCGCTCGCAAAAGGCGACGGCGTCGGCCCGGCTGTGGCGGCGCTTCATCCGCTTCAGGATCATGTCGTCGCCCGCCTGGAGCGACAGGTGCAGGTGCGGCATCAGTCGCGGTTCCTGCTCGATCAAGCGCCACAGATCCTCGTCCATCTCGATGCAGTCGAGCGAGGACAGGCGCAGACGCGGCAACTCCGGCACGCAGGCCAGCAGGCGGCGGACCATCTGCCCCAGCGTCGGCGATCCCGGCAGATCGGGGCCGTAGCTGGTGATGTCCACGCCCGACAACACCACCTCGTTGTAGCCCGCACGGACCAGGGCCTGGACCTGCTCCACCACCGCGCCGATGGGCACGGAGCGCGAGGGACCACGGCCAAAGGGGATGATGCAGAAGGTGCAGCGGTGGTCGCAGCCCTGCTGCACCTGGACAAAGGCGCGGGCGCGATCCTCGAACCCGCCGATGAGATGACCGGCGGTCTCCTTCACCGACATGATGTCGTTGACCAGCACCCGTTCGGTCGGCGGCAGCCCCCAGCTTTCGGCCTGCAACTTTTCCTGATTGCCGATGACCTGATCGACCTCCGGCATGGCGGCGAAGCGCTTGGGGTCGATCTGGGCCGCACAGCCGGTCACGACGATGCGGGCACCGGGCCGTTCCCGCCGCAGCTTGCGGATGGTCTGGCGGGCCTGCCGCTCCGCCTCCGACGTCACCGCGCAGGTGTTGACGATGACCACATCCTCCAACCCGGCGTTGCGGGCGTGGGTGCGCATCACCTCTGACTCATAGCTGTTCAGACGGCACCCGAAGGTGACGATCTCCGGATCGCGTGCCCCGGTCGGCGGAGGGGGGCTTGCACCCTGCTCAGGGGACAGGGCGCTGTCGGGCGTGGCATCAACGGGCATGAGCGTTCCCCTTCCCGGTCGGCAACGGCGCGCCCGTCACGGCGGCGTACAGCACCAGCGGATCCAAATCGGCCCCGTTCGGCCAAACGACGGTTCCCAAATCCGCATCAACCCGAACGGCGGTGAAGACGTCGCGGTCACGCAGCGGGGCGAACACGCCGGTGAAGTCCACCATCGACGCAACATCCACCGCCCCTTCGGCCCCATCCTCAAAGCGGAGTCGCAAGCGGTGGCCGTCCAGCGGCTGCACGGCAATGATGTCCTTCAGCATCGGCTCATTCCAAACCGGCACAGTTCAGGCATCAACGCGGTCGCCTTCCCCAACCAACGCCGCCGACAGCCGCCCCCGGAAGCTCACGGCGATGGGGCCGGTCATCAGCACGCGGTTGTCGGGCGTCCATTCGATGGTCAGGGTTCCGCCGTCCAGGATGACGTCGGCCTTGCGTTCGGTCAGGCCCCGGCGCACCGCCGCCACCTGGGTGGCGCAGGCCCCGCTGCCGCAAGCCTGGGTGACGCCGGCGCCCCGTTCCCACACCCGCATGCGGATTTGGGTGGGCGACAGAACCTGCGCGAATTCGATGTTGGCGCGTTCGGGGAACGCGGCGTGATGCTCCAGCGCCGCCCCGATCTCCTCCAACGGGACCGCGTTCACATCGTCCACCAGAAAGACGGCGTGCGGGTTGCCCATGTTGACGGCGACGGGGGCGCTGTACCCGGCGTGCTCAACCGCGTCCACCCGCAGGGTGTCGGCGGGGGCGGCCAGCGGGATCGCGTCCCACTCCAGGCGCGCCGGTCCCATATCGACGGTGATCCGCCCCTGGTCGGCGCGGCGGGCGTGCAACAGCCCGGCGGCGGTCTGGAAGGACACGGCGTCCGCCCCGCTTTCCTCCATCAGCAGCCAGCCGATGCAGCGGGAGGCGTTGCCGCAGGCCCCGACCTCGCCACCATCGGCGTTGCGGATGCGCATGAAGGCGCTGGCCCCGGGCGCGTCGGTTTTTTCCAGAACGATGAACTGGTCACAGCCAACCCCGGTGCGACGGTTGGCGATCGCCCGCACCTCGGCCTCGCTGGGCTGGTAGGGCGTGTGGCGGGCGTCGATCACGACAAAGTCGTTGCCAAGCCCGTGCATCTTCAGGAATTCGCGCGTCATAGCACCGTATATAGGGCGAGCGGCGGTCCAAAGTCCACAGCGGCAACCCCGCCCGCACCCCACCCATGCCAAAACGCGATGCCAGCCAGCCTCCGGCCCGCCAATCGCAAAACCGTCACACAGCCCGCCGATAATGGCGCGCCTGTCCCCCTCCCCGCCCGCAGGAGCCTTTGGCGTGTCGTCTTTCGAATCCAACGACGTGGACCTGATCTGCGGCTATCACATCCCGGTCAACGGCCGTGCCACGCCGATCCGCATGGCCGATGTGCCGGAGATGCTGGCGCGGACGGACGGGCTGCTGTGGCTGCATTTCAACCTGTCCTCCCAACGGGCGCGCCACTGGATCGCCGGTCAAGAGTGGTTGGACGAGTTCGTGCGCGAGGTGCTGTTGGAGGGAAAGGACACCCGCACCCGCGTGGAAAGCGTCGATGACGGTCTGCTGACCGTGTTGAGCGACATCCATTACGATCTGAAATACGAGCCGACGGACATCGGGACGCTGCGGCTGTTCGTCAACGCCCGCCACCTCATCAGTTGCCGCCGCCACCCGCTGAAGGCCACCGACCGCCTGCGCCGGGCGCTGGACGACGGGCAGCAGTTCGACAGCACGGTGGAGTTGCTGGCCGATCTGGTCGAATATTTGTCCGACACGCTCGACACCGTCACCCACACGCTGGCCGACGAGGTGGACCGGACGGAAGACGCCATTCTGGCCGAACGATTCCAGACCGGCCGGGCCACACTGGGGCAGGTCCGCCGCATGGTGGTGCATCTGCGCCGCCACGTCGCCCCGCAACGCCAGGCGCTGGGCCGGGTCAGCCACAACAACCTGCCCTGGGCGGACGAGGACGCGATGGCCCGGATGCAGAACGCCACCGGCAAGCTGGGCGATGTGCTCTACGACATCGAAGCCTTGCAGGACCGCACGAAGGTCTTGCAGGATGAATTGTCGGCCCGCATGGCGGAAGAGCAGAACCGCAACCTGTTCCTGCTGTCCTGGGTGACGGTGGTGTTCGCGCCGATGACGCTGATTTCCGGCATTTTTGGCATGAACGTCGCGGGTCTGCCCGGCGTCAGCGGCCATGAAACGGCCTTCTGGTGGGTGATGGCGCTGATCGTCGCGTCGGGAATCGGCATGTGGTTCCTGGTCAAGCCCCGGCGGTGAACGCCAGGACAATCGCTTGAAGCGTCGTGCGCCCGCACCGGAACAAGAGTGGACACGGATTTTACGGATTTTTTCGCGGATTTCGCGGAACGCGTCTCAGAACCATCCGTTTGCGATCTTGCTGCAAACCTCATGACGCAGGGCAATCGCTCGAAGGGTTATAAACCTATACGAAGAATTTACCGTCATCCTTGGCTTCGCAAATATGACGAATGTCCTAATAGAGGAATTTTAAGCCTCCGCCCGATTGCCTTGCCTCATGACGGGATGCGGAATTCAATTGGGGGCGAAAATCCGTGAAATCCCTGATTTTGTCCGTGAAATCCGTGTCCATTCCTGCCTGGGTGACGATGACCGCTCGTTCAAGCGATTGCCCTGCGGTGAACGCCCGCCGCCCCGCTCAGGTCCCTTTGAACACCAGATGCTTGGAGGCGGCGAAGTTGAAGAACATGCCGGCGATGGACCCGGCGGCCACGGCCAGGACCGGATGGGCGGCGACCAGTTCCACCCCGGCCTCCAGCCCCACCGACACGCCGTAATTCACCACGCCGCCGAACGCGTTGGCGGCGATGAATTTCGCCCATTGCCGCAGCAGCGACCCGCCGCGCGCCGCGTCCTTGAAGGTGAAGGCGCGGTTCAAGGCCCAGGTCGCCGTCGCTGCGGCGAAGAAGGACGGGATGCGGGCGGCGAAGAACTCCAGCCCCAGCGCCAACCCGGCGTAGAGCACCGCCGTATCCACCACCAGACCGATCACGCCGACGACGCCGAACTTGGCAAACTGGATACCCAGACGCCCCAGACGGCTGTTCAGCAGCGCCGTGATCACGACCGCTCACCCCGGCGGTCGGCGGCCAGCGCCGGATGATCGCCAGGGGCCGGGATCGACAGGTAGCGCATCCGCTTGGCCTCCCGCCGCCCCAGCGTGACGGTGTCCAGGATCAGGCCGCAGGTCAGGCTGAGAAAGGCCACCAGCATCAGCCCGGTGGACAGCACGGCGGTGGGCAGGCGCGGGACCAGCCCGGTTTGGGCGTAGGTCATCATCACCGGCCAGGCCAGCCCCAGCGACAGCAGGGCCAGCAGCGCGAAGAGGCCGACGAAGAAGGGAATCGGCCGTTCCTCCTTCACCAGGATGATGATGGTCTTCAGGATGCGGATGCCGTCGCGGATGGTGTTCAGCTTGCTGTGCGATCCGGGCGGCCGGTCCTTGTAGGGGGTCTTGACCTCGGCGATCGGCATGCGCAGCTCCAGCGCGTGCACGGTCAGTTCCGTTTCGGTTTCAAAACCGCTGGCCAGCGCCGGGAAGGATTTGATGAAGCGGCGGGAAAACACGCGGTAGCCCGACAGCATGTCGCCGATGCGCTTGCCGAAAATGTTGGCGACCATGCCGGTCAGCACCAGATTGCCCAGCCGGTGGCCGGGGCGGTAGGCGGCGACGATTTCGGTCACGCGGGCACCGTTGACCATGTCAAGCTGCTGCTCCCACAGCGTTTTCACCATCTCCGGCGCGGACGCGGCGTGATAGGTGTCGTCGCCATCGACCAGCACATAGACGTCGGCCTCGATGTCCGAGAACATCCGGCGCATGACGTTGCCCTTGCCCTGCAACGGCTCGCTGCGCACCACCGCCCCGGCGGCGCGCGCCACCGCGATGGTGCGGTCGGACGAGTTGTTGTCATAGACATAGATGGTGGCGTCGGGCAGCGCCGCGCGGAAATCCCGCACCACCGACCCGATGGCCGCTTCCTCGTTGTAGCAGGGAATCAAAACCGCGACGGTGGGCGCGGTGGCGGGGGCGGTGGAGCCGACGGGCATGGTGCGGAACGCTTCAAACGGGGTGGAAGTGACCGGATAAACAGCACAAAGCGGCGGCTTATTCCACCGCAACCCGCGCAACGTCGCACAGGTTCAGCGTTTCGCCCAGATTGTTGGGGATCGGGCGGCAGCGTTCCGGGTCCAGCCGCAGGCCCAGGCGCACCGCCGCCTTGGCCGCACCGGCCGTGTCGGGAATGGTGCTGAGCATCAGATAGGGGCCGCGATGGGACGCCACCTTGTCCTTGAGAATCGCCAGATAGCCATTCCCGACCGAATCCGGTTGCAGGAAGTTGGACTGGATGCGGACGAAACTCGGACCGGGCGGAAAGGACGGAATGACGTGGGAAATCGCCCAATAGCCGCCCATCAGCACCATGGTGGCGTGGGGGTCCTCAATCGGCGGCACCTCCGCCGTCACCCAACGGCCGGGGCCATCCGGGCTGGGCCAGGGCACACGCCCCCAATCGGCGGGCTGCACGGTGGCCTGAATCACCAGCAACAGCGCGATGGACACCCGCACCGCCCAGCGGCGCGACAGCGGCAGCAGCCCGACCGCCATCACCAGGGCCAGCGGGGCCAGCATCTCCAGCGGCACGAGGTAGCGGTAGATGCAGAACATCACCACCCACAGCGCGTAGGTCACGCTCAACGCCACCAGCAGGAAGCGGGTGGCCGCGCCATCGGTCAGGCCAAACGCGACCGGGCGGATGGGGCGCAGGGCCAGCGCCGACAGCGCCCCCAACGGGACCAGCACGAACAGCGCCAGCGCCCGCAGGTCGAACCACGGGACCTCGCCCACCGTCAGCGGCGCAAGGGTGAAGGTGAAGGGGAAGAACAGCCGCTCCACCAGCGACGGCGGGAAGAAGCTGACGTTGACGTAATCGGAGATCGCGGCGAAGGGCGATTGGAACACATGATTCATGTGCGGGAACACCGGATTCCCGTAATCGTGCCACAGATGGATCATCCAAAAGCCGCCGGTCGCCCCCAACCCGGCCAGCACGCCCAACCCGAAGAAAAAGGACAGGAACAAGCGCCGCACCGGATGGGCGGGCAGCGCCAGAAAGGCCAGACACAGACCGACGGCGTAGATCACCGTCGGGTTCTTCAGCCCCATGGCCGCCCCGGCGAACAGCCCGGCGACAACCACCCGGCCAAAGGCCATCACCAGCCGCCCGGTCTTCAGCAACGGCAGCCCGCGCGCAACGATGACCAGCGCCGCGATCACCCCCAGGCTGACCAGATTGTCATGAAAAGTGGTCCCGAGCAGCCCCAGCGTGCCGCCGCCCAAGCCGCCCATCAGCGCCAGCAGCATCGCCGCAACGGTGCGCAGCATCGGCACATTCACCCGCAGGCAGGCTTGCGCCAGCAGGAACAACAGGGACAGGTTGATGCCCTGCACCGTGCCCCAGACAAAGCCCGCGACCCGCGCGGGCAAGGCGCTGGCCAGACCGTAGAACACCACGTCCAACAACGGGTTGTAGAAGGTCGGCATCTGCGCGGGCAACAGATCGGTGTCGATCCGCCCGTTCAGCAGCGCGTACCCGTTGTACCAATGGTAATTGCGCAAATCCCAATTGGCGTCCATGCCAAAGGCCAGCGTCAGCGCGCCATGGGCCAACGGGGCCAGCAGCAGGAACAGCCAGCCCAGACGGCGGGCGGTGCGGGCGTCGCCGTCCAGCGGCACCGGATCGGTCTGGACCGGGGGCAAAGTCATGGTGGGGACCGAAGAAAGGCGGTTGCGAACGCTTCCTTGGTAGGGCAGCGCCCGCAACGCCGCAAGCCCGCCGTGATGTGGGCTGGGCAATCGCTTGAAGCATCGCGCACCCGACCGGAACAAGAGTTGCCACGGATTTCACGGATTTTCTCACGGATTTCGCGGACATGGTTTCTGAGCCATCCTGTTTGCAATCTTACGATCGACCTCACGACGGGATGCGGGAGGCTATTGTGGTCGGAAATCCTTGCAATCCCTCATTTTGTCCGTGAAATCCGTGTCCATTCTTGCTTGCGCAACGATGATCTCTCGTTCAAGCGACGGCCCTCGTGATGTGGGCGGAACACACACCGCTCATCACATCAATCGGCTGGTGGACCGTCCGCCAACCGCCGACGCGCACGCCACAGCACCAGTGCCCCCACCAGGAAAGACGGCAGCCCGATCACCAGCGCCAGCATCGCGAACGCCTCGCCACCCTTGCCGCTGCCAAGGGCCACATAGCCCCAGACGGTCAACGCGGCGACGGCCAGCAAAACCGCGCCCAGCAGCCGGGCCGCAAGCCGCCCGATGGATCGCTTCGCCGCCGCCATGGCCATCGTCTCCGTTTGTGACGCTGGATGATCCGCCCGTCCGCGCCACGCGTCCAGCGCCTTCCGGGGGGCAGAGCCGGGCGGAAAATCGGTGGGCGGTGTCCGATCCCGTCGCTCCCATGTCGCAAATGGACGAGATGGCGCGCGCGATCCTGCCAGCATCAATGCGCTGCGGGCAACCCGCGCGCCGCGCGCGGCGTGGAAGCGCGCGCAGTCCTTGAGCAGGGAGCACCAGATGACCAGCACGATCAAGAAATTCGGCCTCAAGGCCGCGACACCCAGCCACAGCGACATCGAGGGCTGGAAGAAGGTCGCGGGCAACCCGACCATGACGACCTGGGTCGAACACACGTCGGCGGATGGCTCCACCGTGTCGGGCTGGTGGAGCGCCACGCCCGGCACTTATCACGCCACCTACAGCGATCTTGAGATCGTCCACATGATCGAGGGCGAGATCGTCATCATCCCCGACGGCGGCGAGCCGGTCACGGTGACGGCGGGCGACGCCTTCGTCGTCGAAAAGGACTTCGTCGGCACCTGGGAGATCAAGAAGGAGGTGTTCAAGCACTTCACGATCACGGTGTCGTAAGACACGTCACGATCACGGTGACGTAAGGCGCGACCGGTCGGCGGTGTGGAAACCGGACCATCCACACCGCCCCCACCTTACTCAGCTGCCCCCACGACCGGCTGTTCCGCCTGCGCCCGCAGCCAGTCCAGAAACTCCGGCGCGTCGGTGCGGTCGGGCTGACGGCTTTCCAGCAGATGATAGCGCCCGGACACCACCGGCGGGCAACCGGGGACCACCACCAGCCGCCCCATCGCCAACGAGCGTTCGATGAACAGCAGCGGGATCAGGGCGACGCCCAAACCGTCCTTGGCCGCCTGGATGGCGAAATAGGTGTGGTCCACCTCCAACCGGCTGCCCAGCGCGTCCGCCGCCATGCCGTTGACCCCGCACCAGCGCGGCCACAGATCGGGCCGGGCGCGGATGGAGATGATCGTCGTCTCGGCCAGCGCGGCGGGAAAGGGCCGCGCATCGTCGCTGCGGTCCGCCAGCAAGCGCGGGCTGCACACCGGGGCGCTGCGTTCGGTCATCAGCGGGTGGGGGGTCAGGCCGCCGAAATGCTCGGGATCACGGCGGATGGCGTAATCCAGGCGGCGCGACTGGTCGATGCGGTCGGGCGCGGTGAACAGCGACAGATCCAGATCGGGGCAGCCGCGCTTCAGGTCGGGCAGGCGCGGCAACAGCCAATGCATGGCGAAGGTGGGGATGCAATCCAGATGCAGCACCCGGCGGTCGCCGCCCTCGTTCAAGGCGTCGGTCGCCGTCGCCAACTGCTCGAACAGGTCGGCGACCCGCGCGAAATAGCGGGCACCGGTCGGGGTCAGCCGGACCTGACGCTGCGAGCGGTCGAACAGGCGATGGCCGATCCGCTCCTCCAGCAGCTTGATCTGGCGGCTGATGGCACCGGGGGTGACGCACAGCTCCTCCGCCGCAAGGCGGAAATTGCTGTGCTGGGCGGCGGCGACGAAGGCGCGCAGCGCGTTCAGGGGCGGCAGGGCGGTCGACATCCATTGAGTTTTTCTCAACACTCCGCGCAAAACAAGTCGTTTTGCCGCAGCCGCGCGCCGGGTCTAGCCTGTCCGCCAACGCAAGCTCCCCACGTCGGGCGGGGCTGAACAGACAGGACGGGCGGGCCGGTGGACCATGTGACGCGGCGGTTGGTGGTGGCGCTGGGGATGTCGCAACTGCTGTGCTGGGGCATCTCCTATTATCTGGTCGGGGTGTTCGGCGGGATGATGGCCGCCGATCTGGGGCAGAGTTTGACGGCGATCCATGGCGGCTTCACCGTCGCGCTGATCGTCCAGGGCCTCACCTCCAGCCGGATCGGCCAACTCATCGACCAGCGCGGCGGGCGGCCGGTGATGGTCGCCGGATCGTTGGTGATGGCGGCGAGCCTGCTGGGTCTGGCCGCCGCGCGCGAGTTGATCGGCTATTACGCCGCCTGGGTCGGGTTGGGGCTGGCGATGCGGTTGACGCTGTACGACGCCGCCTTCGCCGCGCTGGCCCGCATCGGTGGGCGCGACGCCCGCCGCCCCATCGCGCAGGTCACGCTGCTGGGCGGGTTGGCGTCGTCGGTGCTGTGGCCGGTCGGTCAGGCGTTGGCCGACGCGTTCGGCTGGCGCGGGGCGCTGTGCGTCTACGCCGGGATCGCCCTGCTGACCATCCCGCTGCATCTGGGAATTCCCACCCACCGCCACACCCCTGCCCCGGCACCGGAACCGGCTGCCGGCACGACGGAGACGCCCGGCCACGCCCCAACCGACCCGGCCCCATTGGCGGCGATCCTCTACGCGTTGATCGTGGCGTTGAACGGCCTGCTGAACTCCGGCCTGTCGGCCCACATGATCGGGCTGATGGCCGGGTTGGGGCTGGCCCCGGCGCTGGCGGTGTGGGTGTCCACCCTGCGCGGCGTCGGCCAATCGGCGGCCCGGCTGGGCGAGGTGCTGTTCGGCGGGCGGCTGTCGCCCTTCACCCTGGCCGTGCTGGCGAGCGGGCTGGTGGCGTTCTGCTTCCTGCTGCCGCTCTTGGGCATGTCGATCCCGCTGGGGGTCGCCTTCGCCCTGCTGTTCGGCGCGGGCAACGGGCTGCTGACCATCGTGCGCGGCACCCTGCCGCTGGCGCTGTTCGACCCGGCCAGCTATGGCCACACCGTCGGGCGGTTGGTGACGCCGGGCTTCTTCATCGCCGCGCTGGCCCCGATGCTCTACGCCTTTGTCATCGAACGCTTTGGCGAAGCGGCGGCGCTGTGGCTGTCGCTGGCCTGCGCGATCCCGGTGGTGGGGGCGTCGCTGCTGCTGAAGGCGCGCTTTGGCCGCTGATCCCCGGCCCAGTTCCCCGGCCCGGCCCCTCGGTGAAACCCTTATGGATTTCGTGCCGACGGCGCGCAAGAATGCTGCGCCGTTTACGGTCCCCGCATGCCTGTTCGCTCGGCAACGGGCGGGCGGGCGGCAAGCTTCCGCTGGCAATGGCCGGACGGGTCTGCTATTCACCGACACTCCGCATGCGCACGCTTGCGCCTTCTTGCGCGACAGGATTTGAGGCGATGGAAAAGTTTACGGTTCTCTCCGGCGTCGCGGCGCCGCTGCCGATGATCAACATCGACACCGATATGATCATCCCCAAGCAGTTCCTGAAGACCATCAAGCGGACGGGACTGGGCAAGCATCTGTTCGACGAGATGCGCTACACCACCGACGGTGGGGAAGTCGCCGATTTCGTGCTGAACAAGCCCGCCTACCGTCAGGCCAAGATCCTGGTCGCCGGTGACAATTTCGGCTGCGGTTCCTCGCGCGAGCACGCGCCGTGGGCGCTGGCCGATTTCGGCATCCGCTGCATCATCGCCCCCAGCTTCGCCGACATCTTCTACAACAACTGCTTCAAGAACGGCATCCTGCCGATCAAGCTGCCCAAGGAACAGGTGGATCTGCTGCTCGACGACGCGTCGCGCGGGTCCAACGCCGTGGTCACGGTCGATCTGGAAAACCAGACCATCACCGGCCCGGACGGCGGTTCGATCCCGTTCGAGCTGGACCCCTTCCGCAAGCATTGCCTGCTGAACGGCCTGGACGACATCGGCCTGACGCTTCAGGAAGTGTCGCGGATCGACAGCTTCGAGGCCAAGCGCCGCACCGAACAGCCCTGGCTGGCGGTCTGATCGCGGTTGGTCCATGGGCGGGTCGGCCCCGGTCGCCCCACCCGGTTTCATCAGTTTTCGACGTCAGTCTTTGGGAGAGCGCGCGCCATGCCCGCCAATAAGAAGCTTCTGTTCCTCCCCGGCGATGGTATCGGGCCGGAGGTCATGCGTCAGGTCCGCCGGGTCATCGATTGGATGGACCGCAAGCGCGGCGTGACGTTCGACGTGTCGGAAGGTCTGGTCGGCGGTGCGGCCATCGACGCCTATGGCGTGCCGCTGAACGACGCCACCCTGGCGGAAGCGCTGGCGTCGGACGCCGTGATGCTGGGTGCCGTCGGCGGGCCGAAATGGGACAACCCGACCGATTACACCAAGCGTCCGGAAGCCGGCCTGCTGGCCCTGCGCAAGGAACTCGGCCTGTTCGCCAACCTGCGCCCGGCGGTGGTGTTCGACGCGCTGGTCGACGCCTCCACCCTGAAGGCCGACGTCATCCGTGGCCTGGACATCATGATCGTCCGCGAACTGACCGGCGGCGTCTATTTCGGTGAGCCGCGCGGCATCACCGACATCGGCAACGGCGAGCGTCGCGGCGTCAACACCCAGGTCTACACCACGTCGGAAATCCGCCGCGTCGCCCGCGTGGCCTTCGAGTTGGCGCGCAAGCGCAACAACAAGGTCCATTCGATGGAAAAGGCGAACGTCATGGAATCCGGCCTGCTGTGGCGGCAGGAAGTGACCAAGCTGCACCAGGAGGAATACTCCGACGTGACGCTGGAGCACATGTACGCCGACAACGGCGCCATGCAGTTGCTGAAGAACCCCAAGCAGTTCGACGTCATCGTCACCGACAATCTGTTCGGCGACATCCTGTCGGACGAAGCGTCGATGATGACCGGCTCGCTCGGCATGCTGCCGTCGGCCTCGCTGGGCGCGCCCGACGCCAACGGCAAGCGCAAGGCGATGTACGAGCCGGTGCACGGTTCGGCCCCGGACATTGCCGGTCGCGATCTGGCCAACCCCTGCGCCACCCTACTGTCCTTCGCGATGGCCCTGCGCTACTCGTTCGATCTGGACGAGGACGCCAAGCTGATCGAAAAGGCCATCCAGAACGTGCTGGGCGGCGGCATGCGCACGGCCGACATCATGGCCCCCGGCATGGCCCGTTGCTCCACCACCGTCATGGGCGATTCGATCCTGCGCGAGCTGGACAAGGTTGCCTCCTGATCGGGGTTGCGCGCTGATTTGGGTTGCGCGCTGATCGGTTGAGTTTTGTTGCGGAAAAAGGCCCGTCCCCACCGGGGGCGGGCCTTTTTCATGCCCGCAACGCCCGTCTTTGCGGTTGCGGCGGCCGGGCGGGCTGTCCAAGATCGGTGCATCCCATCCGTGTTGCCCGAGGCCGATCCGACGCCATGCCCCATTTCCCCCTGCCGCCCGGCCCGGTTGGCCAGTTCACCGACGCCAAGGCCGCGCTGGCCTGCATCCGCGACATTTACGACCGCAACACCGGCTATCTGCGCGACCGCTTTTCCACCTACACCGGCGGCGGCGAGGTCAGCGGCAGCAACCGCGCCCATTACCCCTATGTGCGGCTGACCACCCGGTCCAGCGCGGCGGTGGACACCCGCCTGGCCTATGGCTTCGTCGGCGGAACCGGGACCCACGCCACCACGCTGACCCGGCCCGACCTGTACGACCGTTACCTGACCGAACAGCTCTCGCTGCTGCTGCGCAACCACGGCGTTCCGCTGGAAATCGGCGTCAGCGAGGAGCCGATCCCCATCCATTTCGCCTTCCCCCAGGGGCTGTATGTCGAAGGCGATCTGCCGCCCGACCGGCTGACCCGCCTGCCCGACCTGTTCGACCTGCCCGATCTGGCGCGGATGGACGACACCATCGTCAACGGGGTGGAGGATCTGGGGCCGGACGCGGTGAAGCCGCTGGCGCTGTTTACCGCGCCGCGCGTCGATTTCTCGCTGCACCGGCTGCGCCACTACACGGCGACCGGGCCGGAGCATTTCCAGAACTTCGTCCTGTTCACCAACTATCAGTTCTATGTGGACGAGTTCATCCGCCTGTCGCGCGAGATCATGACGGCCAGCGACGACCCGGCCACCGCCGCCGACCGCGCCCAGTATGACCGCTTCGTCGAACCGGGCGAGGGCATCACCCACAACCGCAACCGCGCCAGCGCGCCCGACGATGTGGCCCCCACGCTGGCCCGCATGCCGCAGATGCCCGCCTATCACCTGACCCGGCCCGACGGCAACGGCATCACGCTGGTCAACATCGGCGTCGGCCCGTCCAACGCCAAGACCATCACCGATCACATCGCCGTGCTGCGGCCGCACGCCTGGATCATGCTGGGCCACTGCGCCGGGCTGCGCCACACCCAGCGGCTGGGCGATTACGTGCTGGCCCACGGCTATGTCCGCGAAGACCAGGTGCTGGACGCCGATCTGCCGCTGTGGGTCCCGGTTCCGCCGCTGGCGGAGGTCCAACGCGCGCTGGAAACGGCGGTGGAGCGCGTCACCGGCCTGTCGGGTTATGACCTGAAAAGCATCATGCGCACCGGCACGGTGGCGACCATCGACAACCGGAACTGGGAGCTGCGCGACCACCGCGAACCGCTGATGCGCTTCAGCCAGAGCCGCGCCATCGGGCTGGACATGGAAAGCGCCACCATCGCCGCCAACGGTTTCCGTTTCCGCGTTCCCTACGGCACCTTGCTGTGCGTGTCGGACAAACCGATGCACGGGCAGTTGAAGCTGCCGGGCATGGCCGACCGTTTTTACCGCGAACGGGTGGACCAGCATTTGAAGATCGGCATGCTGGCGATGGAGCTGCTGCGCGAACACGGGATGGACACGCTGCATTCCCGCAAGCTGCGCAGCCTGGCCGAAGCGGCGTTCCAGTGACCACCCCGCCCCCTCCCCGCGATGCCCGGCGGGGAGGGGGCGGCGCGGAGCCGTTTACAGGAAGGGCAGCGGGTAGATCAGCGTGAAACCGTCGATGGCCAGCGCCAGACCGACCGCCGCCAACACGCGGCTGACCCACAGGATGAAGGTCATGTTGGTGATGGCGAAGACCGAGGCCAGCACGATGGCCAACTGCAACAGCCCTTCGGCGAAATCGAAATAGGGATCCTGGGTGGCGGCGTGGTCGCGCTTGGCCTCCGCCGCCTTGGCCTTGGCCAGCAAATCCTTGCGACTGTTCTTGCCGTCGTCCGCCTCCATCCTGTCGGCGTTCTGGCGGTATTCCACCGACTTCGTCAGGGCACGGGCCTGGGCCTCGGGCGGCATGCCCGCACTCAGCAACTCCAGCTCGTCGGCGGCCAGACGCAGGCTGATCTGGCGCTGGGTCTTGGCTTGATAATAGGCATAGGTGTCGGACGCCTCGATGGCGTTGGCCATCATGTCCTTGCCCGCGTTCGATCCGGCGACGCTGACGATGGCCAGAACCGCCGCCAGCATGGAGATGTAGACGGCGGTCGATGTCTTCAGCCCGCCGTCCCCGCCGCCGTGCTTGCCCTTTTCGTTTTCGTGGGCCTCGTCGATCAACTCTTTGACTTCCGCCGCGTCCATGCCCGTCTTCCCCAAAACCAAAGCCGATGTTGGCCGAAGAGGTAGACGAGCAACGCCGGAAAGAAAAGGGTTCGCAAAACCGTCATCGAAACCGGGCCTGCGGATCGCTTTCGCCCCTTTCACGGCGTGGCGGTTTCGGGCTATGTCAGGGGCATGACTCCGCTCCTTCGCCTGCTGACGGAGGCTGGCCCGCTCGCCGCCTTCTTCATCGCCAATTCCCAGGCCGGCATCATGGTCGGCACCGCCGTCTTCATGGTCGCGATCACCCTGTCGCTGGGGGTGTCCTGGCGCATGGAGCGCCGGATCCCGGTGATGCCCGCCGTCGGGGCCGGGTTCGTGCTGATCTTCGGCGGGTTGACGCTGTGGCTGCAAAGCGACCTGTTCATCAAGATCAAGCCGACGCTGGTGAACCTGCTGTTCGCCGCCGTGCTGTTCGTCGCCCATGTCAGCAACCGCAACATCATGAAACGGCTGCTCGGCACCGTTCTGTCGTTGAGCGATGACGGGTGGCGGATCATGGGCATCCGCTGGGCCTGGTTCTTCCTGTTCCTGGCGGTGGTCAACGAAATCGTCTGGCGCAGCCTGGACACCGACGCGTGGGTGAATTTCAAGGTGTTCGCCATCATGCCGCTGACCCTGCTGTTCAGCGCCCTGCAAACCCCGCTGATCATGCGCCACCAAATCCCGGACGGGGCGGCGACGCCCGCGTCTCCCCACGCGTCCCCCCCTGCCTCCCAAGGTGCGGGCGACCGCCCGGCCCCCTGACCACCCCCTTTTCCCCTTGTCGGGACGCGGTCGCGCCCTCACATCGGGGGGATCGCCCGGTTCCCGCCGCAACACTGACCCGACCACGAAGGTTTCACGCTCATGGGCAGCTTCAGCATCTGGCATTGGATCATCGTTCTGCTGATCGTCCTTCTCCTGTTCGGCGCGGGCAAGCTGCCCTCGGTGATGGGCGACATCGCCAAGGGCGTCAAAGCCTTCAAGGCGGGCCTGAAGGACGGCGAGGAGGAACAGCCCCCCGCCCCGGCCCCGGTGGCGCAAGCAGCACCGGTTCAGGCCGCGCCGGTTCAGGCCGCCCCGGTCCAGGCCGCCCCGGTCCAGCCGCAGGTTCAGCCGCACACGCCGCCGCAGGGCGCGCCCGCCGCCGCCCCGGCCACCACGATCGACCCGGCCAAGCCGCATCAGGGCTGACGCGGCGGTCCCCCGTCCGGTCTTTCTCACACGCCGCGACCGCATAGCGGTTTGATCGGTCGGGGAAATACGTTAGAACACTGGGGTCGTTCCCGCAGCCTGCGTTTGCGTGGGCTTGGCGGGGACGGCCCCTGTTTTCCTTCCGGGATGCGTTGTCCGCCGTGACGTTCAAAGACGAAATGAAGGCCGCCGGCAAAGGCTCCGACGCGCCCAGCCCCGAAAGCGATGACATCGCCAAGCTGCTGCGCGCGCTGAACGATGACCTGAAGACCGACCCCATCGACGACGTCGCCGAACTGGACGACGAGGAGGAGGAGCCGAAGGCGTCCGGCGGGCTGCCGCTGGGCAAGATCGCCGTCGCCCTGCTCGCCGCCGCCGGTGTTGGCTTTGGCGTGGTCATGCTCGATCCCGGCGGCGCGCCCAGCGGCGAAGCCCCGGGAACCGCCGCCACCCCGTTGGTTCCGCCCGCCCCCGCCATCACCCGCGCGCCCGCCGCCGCCCCGGCGACGCCCGCGCCCGAATCGCTGATCGCCCGCGCGCCGGTCAATCCGCCCGCAGCGCCCCCGCCCGCCGCCGCCTCACCCGCCCTGGCCCTGCCGGTCCCGCCGCCCGGTGCCGCCGCCCCACCGCCGCCCGCCGGCGCCACCCCGATGGCCCCGCCGCCCGCGCTGAAGGTGCCGGAACCGCCGCCGCTGCCGCCCACCGCCGCCCCGGCCACCGCCGCCAAGCCCCCGGTCGCCAAACCGGCGGAACCGAAAGCGTCCGAGCCGAAAGCGCCGGAACCCAAGCCGGTGGACACCGCGCACGCCAGCGCCCCGGCGGCTCCGCCTGCGGCCAACCACAGCGCCGCCGCCCCGCCCCCGACCAAACCCGCCGAGCCGCCCGCCAAGGTCGAACCGCCCGCCAAAACGGCGGACACCGGGGCGCTGCAAGCCATGCTGGCCCCGCCCAAGGACCCGCGCGAGGCCGCCAAGCGCCCGCCCCCGCCGCCCAAGCCGGTGGAAACCAAGGCCGCCGAAACGCCAAAGCCCGAGGCCCCCAAACCGGACAGCAAGCCCGCCGACCCCAAGGCGACGGAGCAAAAACCGGCCACGGTGAAGCCGATCACCCCCACCACCGGAACCTTGACCGTGCCGTTGGCTTCAACCCCAACGGCGCAAGCTCCAGTGGCACCGGCTCCCGTGGGGCAGGCTCCAGCCGCCCCGACCCCGCAGGCCGCCGCCCGCACACCCGCCGCCACGCCCGCCGCCACCAGCTCCGCCGCCTCGGCGGACGACGACGCGGTTCCCGCCGGGCGCTACTCGGTGCAGGTCGGCTCCTACAAGGTCGCGTCCAACGCGGCGGCACAGGTGCAGGCGCTGAAGAAGGCCGGTTTCCCCGCTTTTGGGCTGAACTGGACCGACAGTTCCAACAACACCTGGCACGCCGTGCGCGTCGGTGGTTACGCCGATAAGGCCGCCGCCCAGCGCGCCGCCGATGAGGTGAAGGCCAAGATGGGCGTTTCCGCCTATCCGGTATCGACCCGTTGAGGGCAAAACGGACGGCGGGCGGAGGGGATCCGCCGCCGCCCGTCACCGGTTTTCAGCCTGCGGCATACTGTCCTCCCCGGTGGGGAATTTTGGAAAAAGGCCGCTTTTCCTTGGCGCTGCCACCCCCCTGACTTTGGTCGCCCCTCCCGGCCAGCGGCTTGATCCGTGCTTCTGCTTGCTCGTACCATGGACATTCCAGGGCGCACGCAAAAACAGACACGCCGGCACAAGACCGGCGAGCCGGAGGAAGCCCCCGATGAAACCGACCATCCTGGTCGTTGACGACGAGCCAAGCATCGTCCTGTCGCTCCAGGTTCTCTTGCAACGCGCCGGGTTTGAGGTGCGCGTCGCCCGCAACGGCGACGAGGCGCTGCACTCCGTCGCCGCCTTCACCCCCGATCTCGTCCTGCTGGACGCGATGATGCCCAAACGCGACGGCTTCGACGTCTGCCAGACGTTGCGCGCCAGCCCCGATTGGAAAGACCTGCCGATCGTCATGCTGACGGCCAAAAGCCGCGACGTGGAACGGCAGAAGGGCATGGCGCTGGGGGCAACCGATTACATCACCAAGCCCTTTTCGACCCGCGACCTGCTGGCCACCGTCCGCCGCATCCTGGGCGTGACCGCCGACGCGGCGACGCCAGCGGCGGGAGGCGGTCGATGAGCCTGCCCGCCACCGGAACCGCCAGCGCCGCCCCACCCACCCCACCCACCCCACCCCGCCGCATGGCCCCGCTGGTCTTCCGGCTGGTCGGGGGCGGTCTGGTGGCTTTGTCCATCGGGTTGCCAACGGTGGTGCGCGATTCCGGGGCCGCCGACCCGCTGCTGACCTACGCCATCGTCATGACCGGGGCCATCGCCGCCGGGGTGTGGGGGCTGTGGTTGGCGGTGGACCGCTGGCTGTTGCGCGCCGCCGAAACCCTGAGCCGCGAGGCCGGGTTGATCGCCCATGGCAACGCCGAGGGCGCGGTGGGCGGGCGGGTTCCGCTGGCGCGCTACGGCGATCTCCAGCCCATCGCGCGGGCGGTCAACGATCTGTCGGACAAGCTGGCGCAGATGCGCCGCGACGTCGCCCGCACCGTCGCCGACTCCACCGCCAAGGCGGAGGAGCAAAAGGGACGCCTCGCCGCCGTGCTGCGCGACCTGCACGAGGGCGTCATCGTCTGCAACACCCACCATCAGGTGCTGCTCTACAACCAGACCGCCTTGGACATCCTGCATCTGACCGGCGATCTCGGGTTGGGGCGGTCGCTGCTGCATGTTCTGGTTGCCGAACCGGTGGCCCACACGCTGGAACGGCTGACGCTGCGGGTGCGCGAGGGGCGGTACGTCGATCACGAACACGGGACGACCGCGCAGTTCATCGGCTCGACCACCGACGGGCGCATCCTGCTGGCCGGGCGGATGAGCGCCATTCTGGCCGACGGCCCGGCCGACGCCGGGGAGCCGCCGACCATCACCGGCTATGTCCTGACCCTGTCCGACGCCACCCGCGAACTGGCGGCGCTGGGCCAGCGCGACGCCCTGCTGCGCGAAGCGACGGAGGGATTCCGCGCGCCCATCGCCAACCTGCGGGCGGCGGTGGAAACCCTCTACGACAACCCCGACCTCGGTCCGGCCGACCGCGCCGCGTTTGAAAGCGCGATGATGGAATCGACCGAAGCCCTGTCGCAGCGGCTGGAAACCGTGACCGCCGCCTATCGCAGCGTCGTCGCGGGCAGTTGGCCGATGAGCGACATCCATTCCAACAACCTCATCACTCTGGTGCGCCACCGTGTGGGGGCCGATGCGGCGACCAGCGTCACCCTGACCGGCCTGCCGCAATGGGTGCACGGCGACAGTTACACCCTGGTCGTGCTGTTCGGCCATCTGATCGGGTCGGTCCACGCCCTGACCGGGGCCACCGCGTTCGATCTGTCGGCGGAGGGTGGCGACCGCTGGGTTTATCTCGATCTGGTGTGGCGCGGGGGGCCGATCCCCAGCGCGACGCTGGATGGCTGGCTCGACCAACCCCTGCCCGGCGGGCTGGGTGGGCTGACGGTCGGCGACGTGTTGCAGCACCACCGCAGCACCGTGTGGTGCGAGCCGGTTCCCGACCGCGCGGGCTTCGCCCGGCTGCGCGTGCCGCTGCCGCCCGCCCAGTCGCCCCCCGCCGCCCACACGCTGCTGAAGCCGAGCGCGCGGCCCGAATTTTTCGATTTCGGTCTGCTGCACCAACCGTTGGTGACAAGCGAGCTGGGCCGCACCCCGCTCGACCGGCTGCATTATGTGGTGTTCGACACCGAAACCACCGGCCTGTCCCCCAGCACCGGCGACGAGATCATCCAGATCGCCGCCGTCCGTGTCGTCGGCGGGCGCATTCTGACCGGCGAGACCTTCAACGCGCTGGTCAACCCGCAACGCCCGATCCCCGCCGAATCGATCCCCTTCCACGGCATCACCGACGGCATGGTCGCCGACAAGCCGACGGCGGACAAGGTGCTGCCCGGCTTCCGCGCCTTTGTCTCCGGCGCGGTGATGGTGGCGCACAACGCGGCGTTCGACCTGAAATTCCTGAAGATGAAGGAACGGGCCAGCGGCGTGCGCTTTGACGGGCCGGTGCTCGACACCATGCTGCTGTCGCGGATGCTGTTGGGCAACGACGGCGACCACACGCTGGACGGCATCGCCGAACGATTGGGCATCGCCGTGGTCGACCGCCACACCGCGCTCGGCGACAGTCTGGTGACGGCGGCGGTGTTCCTGCGGATGGTGGAGATGCTGCGCGACCGCAACATCACCACGCTGGACGACGCCATTCGCGGCGCGAACATCCTGGTCGAGTTGGCGGCGCGGGAGCGGGCCTTTTGACCGGCGGTCCCGCCCCGCAAGGACACAAGGCGGATGGCCGCGAGGATGGCCGGGACGCTGGCCCCGCGCCCCGGCGCGACCGGCTGATCGGTCTGTTCCTGCTCGCCCTGCTGCTGTTCAACCCGCCGCTGCTGCGGCTGTTCGGCGGCGATGGGGCGCTGTTCGGCCTGCCGTCGCTCTACGCCCACACCCTGCTCGTCTGGGCGGCGGTGATCGCGGCGGCGGCCCTGCTGGCGGAACGGCGCGGATGACCGGCGCGCGGATGACGGGGGCGCGGATGACGGGGGCGCGGATGATCGGGGGCAGCCCGATGACCAAGACGGGGTGAGGCATGGCGTGGACCAGCGTTCTGTTCGTGTCGCTGGCCTATCTGGGCGCGCTGTTCGCCATCGCCCATTGGGCCGACCGGCGGGCGGCGGCGGGGCGCAGCGTCATCGCGTCGCCCACCGTCTACGCCCTGTCTCTGGGCGTCTATTGCACGACCTGGACCTTTTACGGGTCGGTCGGGCGCGCGGCGGGGCTGGGCGTCGGCTTCCTGCCGATCTATCTCGGCCCCACCCTGTTGATGCTGCTGGCCCCGTTGCTGTTGCGGAAGATCCTGCGCATCGCCAAGACCCAGCGCATCACCTCCATCGCCGATTTCCTGGCCAGCCGCTATGGCCGCAGCCCGCTGCTGGGCGGGTTGGTGGCGCTGACCGCCGTGGTCGGCGTCACCCCCTACATCGCCCTGCAACTGAAGGCGGTCGCCGTCAGCTTCGACGCTCTCACCGGCAATATGGGGAGCATCACCGGCACCGACCGGCCACTCTTCCTCGACAATGGATTCCTGATCGCCGCCACCATGGCGTTGTTCGCCATCCTGTTCGGCACCCGGCAGATCGACGCGGCCGAGCATCACCCCGGCATGGTCGCCGCCGTCGCCTTCGAATCGCTGGTCAAGCTGGTCGCCTTCCTGGCGGTGGGCGGCTTCGTCGTCTGGGGCCTGCACGACGGGCCGGGGGCGTTGTTCGACGCCGCCCGCGCGCGGCCCGACCTGCACCGGCTGTTCGCGGTGGACACGGCGGTGGAGGGCGGGGCCTGGACCACCAGCCTGATTTTGGCGGCGGCGGCGGTGCTGTGCCTGCCCCGGCAATTTCAGGTGGCGGTGATCGAAAACACCGACGAACGCCACCTGAACCGGGCGCTGTGGCTGTTCCCGCTCTATCTGCTGCTCATCAACCTGTTCGTGCTGCCGGTGGCGGCGGCGGGGCTGCTGCGCTTCGGCGCGAGCCTCGACCCTGACCTGTTCGTGCTGGCCCTGCCGCTGGCGGGCGGGGCCGAGGGGTTGGCGCTGCTGGTTTTTCTCGGCGGGCTGTCGGCCGCCGCCGGGATGATCGTCGTCGAATCGGTCGCGCTGTCCACCATGGTCTGCAACGATCTGGTGATGCCGCTGCTGCTGCGCCTGCGCCCGGCGGCGTTGGAGCGCGCCGCCGACCTGTCGCCGTTGCTGCTGGCGATCCGGCGCGGGGCCATCGCGGTGATCCTGCTGCTGGGCTACCTCTATTTCCGGCTGGCCGGATCGGCTTACGCCCTGGTGTCCATCGGCCTGATCTCCTTCGCGGCGGTGGCGCAGTTCGCCCCGGCCCTGATCGGCGGGCTGTATTGGACCGGCGCGACCCGGCGCGGGGCCTTGGCCGGGGTGGCGGGCGGAACGCTGGTCTGGGCCTACACCCTGCTGCTGCCCAGCTTTGCCCGCTCCGGCTGGTTGCCGGTGTCCTTCATCGAAGCGGGGCCGTGGGGTGTGGCCGCCCTGCGCCCCTACGCGCTGTTCGGGCTGGAGGGGTTCGATCCGCTGACCCACGCCCTGTTCTGGAGCGGTCTGGTCAACATCGGCCTGTGGCTGGGGCTGTCGCTGTTCGACCGCGCCGACGCGGCGGAGCGGGCGCAGGCCGCCGCCTTCATCGATGTGTTCGAGCGGACGGACGCCGCCGATTCGCAGACCGACGGGCGCGGGGTGGTGCGGGTGGGCGACCTGTCGCGCCTGCTCGCCCGCTATCTCGGCCCCCAGCGCGCCGCCCGTGCCTTCGCCGGGGGCGACCCCGACGCGCTGGCTGGGCCGAAGCGGTTGCGGCTGGCCGAACGGCTGCTGGCCGGGGCCATCGGCGGCGCGTCGGCCCGCGTCGCCCTGGCCTCCGCCACCCCCGGCGGGGCGGTGGGCACGGCGGAACTGCTGCGGATGCTGGACGAGACCAGCCATGTGCTGGCCCACAGCCGGGCGCTGGAGATCAAAACCGCCGAGCTGGAGCGCGCCACCGACGCCCTGCGCGCCGCCAACGAACGGCTGACCGCGCTCGACCGGTTGAAGGACGAGTTCCTGTCCACCGTCACCCACGAGTTGCGCACGCCACTGACCTCGATTCGCGCCCTCAGCGAGATTCTGCACGACGATCCCGGCATCGAGGAGGACCAGCGCCGCGAGTTCCTCGCCATCATCATCGCCGAGAGCGAACGCCTCACCCGCCTCATCAACGAGGTGCTCGACATGGCCAAGATCGAGGCCGGGGCGATGGAATGGGCCATCGAGTCGCTCGACCCCGCCCGCGCGCTGGAGCAGGCGGCGGCGGCCACCGCCGGGCTGTTCCAGGAACGCGGGTTGCGCCTGGACAGCGCGATTCCCCCCGATCTGCCGCCGGTGCGCGCCGATCACGACCGTTTGGTGCAGGTGGTGGTCAATCTGCTGTCGAACGCCGCCAAATTCACCCCGCCGGGCGGGCGGGTGACGTTGGCCGCCGAAGCCATCGACGGAACGGTGCGGATCAGCGTCACCGACACCGGCCCCGGCATCGCCCCCGAGCATCACGACGCGGTGTTCGACCGTTTCCGCCAGGTGGGCGACCCGATGACCGACAAGCCCGCCGGAACCGGGCTGGGACTGGCCATTTGCAAGGGGATCGTCGAGCATCTGGGCGGGCGGATCGGCGTGGACAGCCGCCCCGATGCGGGTGCCCGTTTCTGGTTCACCCTGCCCCTTGCGGTCGCCCCCGGCGCGGAGGCCGACCCGTCCGACCGGGCGGACAGCCCTCAGTAGCGCCCCGCTTGTTTCAATTCGCCAAAAATACACCATCCCAGCCCGGACCGCTCGCGTGCTATCATGATCTTCACGTCGAACCCAGCACGCGCGAAGCGGAAGCAACAGGATACGGTCTTGCGGTTTTCCGGACTTTTCAACGAGATGCCCCCCACAACTCTCGCGTCGTGGTTTTGCGTGCCTCTTCCCGTTGCGGCGATCCGCGCTTATGCTGGCCTGGTCGGAACCGGATCGGGTTGCGGGTCGATGGTCCCCGTTCCTCCCGGTGCGCCACCGTTCGGCCGGGCCATGGCCCGGCGAACGCAATGCGCCGATGCTCCGGGTTGGCGTTAGGAAGCGGGATGGGCAAGATTCTGGTGGTCGATGACGAACGGGATGTGGAGACGCTGATTGTCCAGCGTTTTCGCCGCTCCATTCGGTCCGGGGAGTTGGAGTTCCTGTTCGCCCATGACGGGCAGGAGGCGTTGAACACCCTGCGCGCCGAACCCGACATCGACATGGTGCTGAGCGACATCAACATGCCGGGCATGGACGGCCTGTCCCTGCTGGATCATTTGCCGCAGGTGAACGCCGACATCCGGGCGGTGATGGTGTCGGCCTATGGCGATCTGGGCAACATCCGCGCCGCGATGAATCGCGGGGCCTTCGATTTCATCATCAAGCCCATCGATTTTTCCGACCTGGAAGCCACAATCCGCAAGACGCTGGACGCCTGCAAGACGGTGCGCAAGCTGCGCGACGCCTTGCAGGAAACCCGCACGGCGGAAGCGGCGTCGCGCGCCCAGGCCGCCCGTATGCGCCGGGTGCTCGACACCAGCCCGATCGGCGTGTCGATCCTGACCGAAACCGGCGAGTTGCTCTATTGCAACCAGCGCAGCGTCGAGCTGTTCGGCATCTCGCTGGACTCGATGCGCCTGCGCGGGGCCTCCGCCCTGTTCCGTCACATCGAGGAGCGGGAGTATGATCCGCCCCGCCTGCGCGATGGCGACACCGCGCGCAGCGACGAATTGCACTTCATCCGCGACGACGGCAGCACCGTGTGGATGATCATGACCTTCGATCACACGGTGTATGAAGGGCGCGCGGTCTACATCGTCTGGCTTTACGACATCACCGAACGCAAGGTGCAGGCCGAGGCGCTGCGCAGCGCCAAGGACGCGGCGGAAAAGGCGCTGAGCGATCTGGAACGGATGCAAAGCGACCTGATCCGTGCCGAGAAAATGGCGGTGATCGGCCAACTCATCACCGCCGTGGCGCACGAGATCAACACCCCGGTCGGCATCGCCCTGACCGCCGCCACCCATTTGCAAACCGCGTCCGATTCAATCGTCTCGACCTTTCAGGACGGGCAACTGCGCAAAAGCGATTTCCAGGACTATGTCAGCACCGCGACCGAGGTGTCGACCCTGCTCGTCACCAACATCGAGCGGGCCGCCGCCCTGGTGCAGAGCCTGAAGCTGGTGACGGAGGGCAAGGCGTCCTCCCCCCGCAGCCGATTCGATCTGCGCGAGTATCTGGCCGACATCATCCTGGCCGTGCGCGTCCAGCCCGCCGCCGCCGGGCATGATCTGGTCATGGAATGCGCCGACGGGCTGGTGCTGGACACCTACCCCGGTGCCCTGACCGAGGTGCTGATCGCGCTGCTGACCAACGCCTTCGCCCACGCCTTCGACCAAAAGCCCGGCGGGCGCGTGACGGTGTCGGCCCGGCTGCAAGCCGATGGTCGGGTGGAACTGCGGATCACCGACAACGGCCGGGGGATCCCGGCGGAAATCCTGCCGCGCCTGTTCCAACCCTTCGCCACCACCCGGCGCGGGTCCGGCAGCATGGGGTTGGGGCTGTACGCCGTGTTCAACCTCGTCACCGGCAAGCTGGCGGGCGAGATCGACGTGGACAGCCTGCCCAACCTTGGGACCACCTTCATCCTGCGTTTGCCGCTGGACGTTCCCTGATCCAGCCCCTGCCCTGCGCCTGATCCGCGCCGGAATTCCCGCCACAGCCAGGGCAATCGCTTGAAGCATCGTGCGTGCGACCGGAACAAGATTCACCACGGATTTCACGGATTTTCCCACGGATTTCGCGGAACCCGTCTCAGAGCCATCCTGTTTGCGATCCGGCGACAAACCTCATGACCGGATGCAGGATGGGGTTGGGGGAGAAAATCCGTGCAATCCCTCATTTTGTCCGTGAAATCCGTGTCCATTCTTGCTTGCGTCGTGAGGATCGCCTGGTCAAGCGATTGCCCTGCCGCCACAGCCTGTCCTGATTGCATATCCGCTTAGTCTGAAAGACAATGCCGTCGAACAATCGGCGGATGGGTGCGAGCGGTCATGACGGAGGCGAACAACGGCGACGACAACCACAACGGACAACCGACGGCGGACGACGCGATCCCGCCGCCCGACACCGTGGACGGCACGCTGGACAGCGCCCGGCGTTACCGCGATCAGGTGCTGTCGGTGATTCCCGGCCTGCTGATCCATCGCGGCGACCACATCCTGCATTGCAACGAGGGGCTGGCCCGCCTGCTGGGTTATGAAGCCGCCGACGACATCCTTGTTTTGCCGAGCGTGCTGGATCTGGTCCCCGAAGACGCCGAACACGCCGAGCGGGAAGCCTATGCACGCTGCCTGTCCGGCGTGATCCGCCACGACGTGCGCCGCATCAAGCGTTTCCGCGCCAACGGGGATTTGCAGTGGTTCGACCAGCTGCTGGAGCCGGTCGATTGGGGCGGGCGGCCCGCCGTGATGGAAATGCTGGCGCAGGTCCGCCCACACACCGGCTTCATCGAGCTGCCGCACCAGTGGCAACGGCTCCAGGCCGCCATCGACGCCATGCCGAACGGCGTGCTGATGCTGGACGCCGAAGGGCGGATGGAGGGGCTGAACAGCGAAATGCTGCGGCTGTGGGATTACCCGCCCGGCCTGTTTCCGCCCGGCACGCCGATGGATGTGATGCTGCATTACAACCACGAGCGCGGCGATTACGGCGACGGCGACCCATCGGAAAAGATCGCGATGATGCGGTCGCAACTGCTGCGCAAGGGCGCGCACAACGCCGAACGGCGGGTCCCCAGCGGGCGCGTGCTGGACATCCGCACCGCGCCGCGCGCCGACGGCGGCATGGTCGTCACCCACATGGACATCACCGACCGCAAGCGGATCGAGGATGAACTGCGCGAGGCCAAGGAGCGCGCCGAAACCCTGTTGCGGGAATTGCAGGAGACCCAGCAGCAATTGATCGTGCAGGAAAAGATGGCCTCGCTGGGTCAATTGACCGCCGGCATCGCGCACGAGCTGAAAAACCCCCTGAACTTCGTCAACAATTTCGCCGACCTGTCCGGCGAGCTTCTGGACGAGCTGCTGGAGTTGCTGGGGCCGCTGGACGACCGCTTGAACGCCAACGACCGCGCCGACGCCGAAGACCTGATCGACAGCCTGAAAGGCAATCTGCTGAAGATCGCCAACCACGGCCGCCGGGCCGACAGCATCGTCAAAAGCATGCTGGCCCATTCGCGCGGCGGCGGCGGGGAATGGCAGAGCGCCGACGTCAACGCCCTGGTGGACGAGGCCCTGACCCTGGCCTATCACGCGGTGCGCGCCCAGGACCGCGATTTCAACACCGCGTTCGTTCGCCACTACGACCCGGCGGTGGGTGAGGTGAAGATCGTTCCGCAGGACATTTCCCGCGTCCTGGTCAACCTGTTCACCAACTCCTTTTACGCCCTGCGCAAGCGCCAGACCCTGGACCGCGAGGGTGATTACAGCCCAACCTTGACGATTGTTACCTGCGATTGCAAAGACAAGATTGAAATTCGGGTGCACGACAATGGTATTGGAATGTCGCAGTCGGTGATTGAAAAACTGTTCACGCCGTTCTTTACAACAAAACCGACAGGCGAAGGCACTGGGTTAGGACTTTCGCTCAGCTATGACATCGTGGTACATCAGCATAAGGGTCGTTTTGATGTATCCAGCGTTGAAAACGATCATGCGGAATTCACGATCACGCTGCCACGCGCCGCCACGGCGATGGCGCTAGGGGAGCGCCGAAAGACATGACACTCGGAATTCTTGTCGTCGATGACGAACCCGACGTCGCGGATCTGTTCAAGCAACGTTTCCGTGCAGAATTGCGCACTGGTCAGGTCGCCTTCCATTTCGCCACCTCCGCCGAACAGGCGCTGGAATCCTTGGAAACCGGCCTGAATCCGGAAACCTTTCTGGTGCTCAGCGACATCAACATGCCGGGCATGAGCGGGCTTGACCTGCTGGAACGGCTGCGCGCCAGGACGCCGGATGTGCCGGTCATCATGGTCACGGCCTATGGCGACACCGAAAACCGCCGCCGGGCCTTGGACATTGGCGCGACGGATTTGGTGACGAAGCCGGTGGATTTCGCCGAGTTGAAAAAGATCGTCAACACGCTGATCGCGCAGAAACAGGCCGCCTGACCGACGGCCTGCCTCCAACCCGCTTTTTCACACGCCGCACACCGCCGCCATATCCTCCAGCGCCACCACCGCCCCCGGCGCGCAGGATGGGCAATCGGGATCGACCGGCACGGCGATGTCGGAAAACTCCCCGCGCAAACCATCATACATCAGCAGCCGCCCGGCCAACGGTTCGCCCAGGCCCAACAGCAGCTTGATGGTTTCCGCCGCCATGATGGTCCCGATCACCCCGGGCAGCACCCCCAACACCCCGGCCTCGGCGCAGGACGGCGCGTATTCCGCCGGGGGCGGTTCGGGGAACAGGCAGCGGTAGCAGGGCCGCACACCCGGTGCCGCCCCGCCAAACACCGACACCTGCCCCTCGAATCGGAAAATCGCGCCGTAGACGTTCGGCACGCCCAGCCGCAGACAGGCGTCGTTGACCAGATAGCGCGTCGGCAGATTGTCCGAGCCATCGACCACCACGTCGTGACCACCCAACAGCTCCAGCACGTTGGTCGAGTCGAGCCGGGTGTCGTGCGCCACCACCGCGATCGTCGGGTTGAGGTCGAGCAAAGCCGCCCGCCCGCTGTCGACCTTGCGCTGCCCCAGGCGGCTTTCCGCGTGCAGGATTTGGCGTTGCAGGTTGCTGCGCTCGACCTTGTCGTCGTCGATCAGAGTCAAATGACCGACTCCGGCGGCGGCCAGATAGAGCGCGATGGGCGACCCCAGCCCCCCGGCCCCGATCAGGGCGACGCGGCTGCGCAACAACCGGTGCTGCCCGGCCTCCCCCACCTCCGGCATGGTCAGGTGACGGCGGTAGCGCTCGCGCTGGGCGGCGTCGAGTTGCGGCGGGGTTTCCACCGGCAGACCCGCCGCCTTCCAGGCGGAAAAGCCACCCGCCAGCGACCGCACGTCGGCGTAGCCCAGCCGCGCCAGATCCTCCGCCGCGAACAGGGAACGCGCGCCACCGGCGCACATCAGCACCAGCGGGCGGGCCGGGTCGGGGACCTTTTCCTCGACCCGCAATTCCAGGAAGCCGCGCGGCAGGCGCAGCGCGCCGACCGGGCTGCCGGTGGCGGTTTCCTCATCCTCGCGGACGTCGATCAACAGCGCGCCGTCGCGTTGCAGGCGCAACGCCTCCTCCGCCCCCACTTCGGGGATGCGGGCGCGCAATTCGGCCAGACGGCGATCCTTCAGGCTCATCCCCAACTCCTCCGTCAGCCGCCCGCCAGGGCGACCATCACCGTCAGGGTGGCCCCGGCGGACAGGCCGGTGTCCAGGCCACCCAACCGACGCACATCCTCCCGCCCGAGATAGACGTTGACGAAGCGGCGCAGGTCGCCTTCGGCGGTGAACAGCCGATCCTGAAAGGCCGCCTGCCCGGCGGTCAGCGCGGTCAGCGCCTCGCGCACCGTCGCCCCCGGAACCGCCACCTGATCCCGCCCGCCGACAAAGCCGCGCAGGGGGGTGGGAATGCGAATCGTCACTTCGGTGGTCATGGGGTTTTCTCCTCGCTGCGCAGCGCCGCCCCCGCCTCCTCGGCCAGTTGGCGGAACAGATCCCGGACCTGCTTAGCCCGCATCAGGTCGATGCGCAAATCCAACGCGTCCTTGAAGCCCGACTCCAGCGCCCACGCCTCCAGCGGCCCGTCGATCCGCCCCTGGCTGTTGGCCAGATGGTCGAGGATCAGGTCGTCCATCGTCAGGTTGGGTTGCTGGCTGGCGTCGGCGAAATGCAGCTCCATGGTCCGCTGCGCCAGCGCGGCCGACGCGGCGGTTTTCTCATACAGGCCGCGCAACCGCAGCTCGTTCAACACCGGCTTGGTGGTGCGGGTCAGGTAACGCCGCCCGATCAACCACAGCCGCATCGCCCGTTCCACCGCCAGTTCGGTGATGAAATCGGAAAATTCCTGTTCGGTCAGATCGTTGCGGCGCGCCCACGCCGCCAGCGCCGCCGGACTGTCCAACCCGCGCGCCGCGCAGAAACGCCGCAGCTCGTCGGCGACCATCGCCGCATCGGCGGTCACACCGACCGACGCGGCGTACAGCACGATCAAATGCCGCCCCAACGCCGCCGCGTTGATCTCGGCGAAATCGGGCCTATGCAGTGCGGCGTGGCTGGCGATGTCCGACAGGGGAACCGTGTTGCCATCGTGCGACACGCGGCGGTCGCGTTCGTACAGCGCCTCGAAATAATGGGAGACGTTGAACGGGAACGGGGCCGGGCGCGGGGCCGCCGTCAGGCCGCGCAGATGGGTCAGCAGCGCTTCGGCGTCCAACCGCTTCTGGTCCACCGCCCCGCTGGCCAGAAAGGCGTCCAGCCGCGCCGTCTCCGCCTCGGTCAGACCCGCGTCGGCCCAAATCCGGTCGCGCGTGCGTTCCGGAAAGAAGCGGGCCTTGGCCGCCGCGATGATGCGGTCGTGCAGGGCGCGGTCGATCACCCCCGCCGCCACCGCCGCCGCCAGACTGGCGCGCAGATTGACCAGCGGTTCGGACAGCGGGAAATAGCCATCCTCCGCCCCGGCGTGGGCGAGCGCGACCTCGTCATCCCCGGACAGGCGTCCGGCGATGTAATCGCCCGCCACCACCCCCACGGGAATCATGCCGAAGGGCTGGCATTCCGCCGCCCGCAGCGCCCCCATGCTCGACGCGCCATAGACGGCGACGCCGTTGTGCAGGGCGAACAGAATTTCCTTGTGCCAGACCGACAGCGATTGCCCGAACACGCCGTCGATCAGGGCGATGGCGTCGGGCTGGTGGATCGTCATCGCGCTCAGCAGATCCGCCTGCGCGGCGGGCGGCAGATACACGGCGTCGGGCAGGAGCGCGCGGGCGTCCTCCACCGGCATGGTCGGGCCGAGAAACACACAGATTTTCATGGGACCGCTCCCACCGGCCGACCGGCGTAAGCGGCGGCGATCGCGTTGGCGAAGGCCACCGGACGCGCGCCCGGTGTGTAGAAATCAAAGCCGTAGCCTTCCAGCCCCGGAACCACCACGCGGATGACCGGAATGCCGATTTCCGGCTGGGTCAGGTCGAATACCAACACCTGCTCCACCCCGCAATGCTGCAGCGCCCCCAGCAACAGGGCGATGTCGCCCTCGAAGGTCGGGGTCGAGCGGTTGGGATGGCGGCGCGCGTCCACCGTGGCCGGTTGCGATTCGATGCGCTGCACCTCGGCCGGGCCATCGCCGTTCTGGTTGCGCTGGAGGTCGCGGCGGAAAAAATCATCGCGCGACCCGGCGATCAGCACCAAACGCGATTGCACCGCCTCGGTCAGCGCGCGCGACATCGCCACCGCCGGTTCCAGATGGGTCCCATAGCCCCGGTGCATCCCGCTCTTGCGGACGTCGCGGTCGTAGACGATGGCGGAGTAGGTCGGCACGCCCATGTCGGTGGTGACGTCGAACAGCAGCGGGCAGATCCCCGCCTCGTCAAAGCGGCGCAGCAGATCCTGCACCACCGGGCTGTCCACCGTGCGCAGATCCACGCGCGGCAACGGCACGCCCATGCGTTCGGACACAAAGCGCCAGCAGGCCACCGAATCGCGTTCGATCACCTCGTACAGCCCGGCGGCGACCGCCTCCAAAATGTGGTTGCCGCTGGCCAGACCGTTGGTTCCCATCGCGCACAGGCTGCGCACCCCGGCGTTGGGAACTGGAAAGCCGTACAGCGCGACCGAGGCCCAGGGGGCGGCGATCGGACGGCTGGACATCAGATCCCAGCCCCAGGTCCAGAATTCCGGGCGGTCGGCGCGGAAGGACCCGTTCTTGGTCCCCGGCAGCCGTTCCACCGGAATGCGGGCGTCGGGCGGCAAATCGTTCCAACAGGCTTCGATGTGGGGCAGACGCAGGGTTTCGGCGTGGTGGAACTCGATGGCCTCCATCGCCGCCGACACGGTGGCCGCAACCAGGCTGAAGCCCTTGCCAGCGCTGCCCGACAGCGTCGGGCTGTTGGGCCGATGGCCGAGCACCGTGTGGATGCCCAAACGGTCCAACCCGGTGACGTCGGCCAACCGGGTGATGCCGCAACGGGCCAGATGGGGCGAAATGCGCGCCAGGGTTTCTTCCGGCGAGGCGGTTCGGTGCGTGCCCTGGAAGAAGCGCTTGGTCGCGCGGTGCGTGGTGCCGCCAAGCCGAATTCCCGGCTCAACGTGCGACGACGGCTGGTCGGTCATGACGGGGAACAGGATTCACAACTCCGATCGGTCAAGGCTGGAACACCGCCGGGCCACACCGCCCAACGGCAGCACAGACGAATGCTCTCATCGGTGGGATGGCAACCGCGCGGTCCCGATCCACGCTCCCGTGTTTGTTTTTCGGCGTTCGCTTTTTGGCGTCCGTCTTTCGGCTCCATCGCGGCCCGAGCACCGTCGGAACAACGGTCGCGCCGACCAAGACAACGCCGAAGACAATGCGCTGCGGTCATCCCCAACGTTGCGGTGGGCGCTGGGCCGATTCGCATCGACCCAGCGCACCGCAGAGCATCGCATCAACCGCGCCGCCGGTTCAACCAACGGCGCGATCAACGTGGCGACGGGATCAGCCCGCCTCGCCGGTCGGTGGCACGTCCGCCGCCGGGGCGGACGGGGCAGCCGGTTGGCCCGCCCAGATCGCACCAGCCGCAGGCGAAGCCGCCGCCGGAGCACCCGACCAGATCGCGCCAGCCGCAGGCGAGGCCGCCGCCGGAGCACCCGACCAGATCGCACCAGCCGCAGGCGAAGCCGCCGCAGGAGCGCCAGACCAGATCGCGCCAGCCGCAGGCGAAGCCGCCGCCGGAGCACCCGACCAGATCGCGCCAGCCGCAGGCGAGGCCGCCGCAGGAGCGCCAGACCAGATCGCGC
>JAIXPD010000003.1 GCA_027486405.1 Azospirillum sp.
AGTCGCCGCGGCAATGCCGCAAAAGACAGTCGGCGCTGTGGTAGCTCAGTGGTAGAGCACTCCCTTGGTAAGGGAGAGGTCGAGAGTTCAATCCTCTCTGGCAGCACCATCCTCCGGTGAAACCGACGCAGATCGCCCGGCGCTGCCGTAGCTCAGTGGTAGAGCACTCCCTTGGTAAGGGAGAGGTCGAGAGTTCAATCCTCTCTGGCAGCACCATCCTTCCTCCTCCTCCGCTCTGTTTGATCTGTCGCAGGTTGAAGCGCCTGACCGGCAACGAGACGAAAAGCCCTCTACCCACCGGGGAGAGGGTTGGGTGTGGGGGCGTTACGCCCGCCAGGGCGGAACAATCCCTTCATGTGCCGATGCGGTCTTGCCTGCGGCACCCCCTCATCCTGACCTTCTCCCCAGGGGGGAGAAGGAACAGCGATCCCCGTTGACCATTCAACCGGACGTGCGGTGCCCTGGCCCTGCGCATCGTCGGCTTGACGGCGCGGGCGAAAGGCCGCACAACCCGGCGGTCGCTGTCGGGCGGCGGTCGCTTCCGGGGAGGATTTTCAACATGGCTGGCAACAGCTTCGGCACGCTTTTCCGCTTCACCACCTGGGGTGAGAGCCATGGCCCGGCCATCGGTGTGGTGGTGGACGGCTGCCCGTCGCTCATCGACCTCAGCGAGGCCGACATCCAGCCCTGGATGGACAAGCGCCGCCCCGGCCAGTCGCGCTACACCACCCAGCGCCAGGAACCCGATCTGGTCAAGATTCAGTCCGGCGTGTTTGAGGGCAAGACCACCGGCACGCCGATTTCGCTGGTGATCGAGAACACCGACCAGCGATCCAAGGATTACAGCGAGATCGCGGCGAAGTTCCGCCCCGGCCACGCCGATTTCACCTATTGGGAAAAATACGGCATCCGCGATTATCGCGGCGGCGGCCGGTCCTCGGCGCGGGAAACCGCCTGCCGGGTGGCGGCGGGGGCCGTGGCGCGCAAGGTGCTGGGCAGCGCCATCCAGGTGCGCGGCGCGCTGGTGCAGATCGGCCCGCACAAGGTGGATCGCAGCCGCTGGGACTGGGCGGAGATCGACAACAACCCCTTCTTCTGCCCCGATCCGGTGACGGCGGCGCGGTGGGCCGAGTATCTCGACGGCATCCGCAAGAGCGGCTCGTCGGTGGGCGCGGTGGTGGAGGTCGTGGCCTCCGGCGTGCCGGTGGGGCTGGGCGACCCGCTCTATGACAAGCTGGACAGCGATCTGGCCCGCGCGATGATGACGATCAACGCCGTGAAGGGCGTGGAGATCGGCAACGGCTTCGAAGCGGCGGAACTGACCGGCGAAACCAACGCCGACGAGATGCGCATCGGGGCCGATGGCAAGCCGGTGTTCCAATCCAACAACGCGGGCGGCATCCTGGGCGGCATCTCCACCGGTCAGGATGTGGTCGTGCGTTTCGCCGTGAAGCCGACCAGCTCGATCCTCACCCCGCGCCAGACCGTGGACATCCATGGCCAGGAAACCGACATCCTGACCAAGGGCCGTCACGACCCGTGCGTCGGCATCCGCGCCGTGCCGGTGGGCGAAGCGATGATGGCCTGCGTGCTGGCCGACCACCTGCTGCGCCGCCGCGCCGAAAGGCGCGATTGAATCACACGCCGAAAGGCGCGATTGAATCACACGCCGAAAGGCGCGATTGACGCGACGGTCGAGCGGGGCGGGCCAGGGCAATCGCTTGAACGAGCGATCACCGCCGCGCCAGCAAGAATAGACACGGATTTCACGGACAAAATGAGGGATTGCACGGATTTTCGACCCCAATCGCATCCCGCATCCCGTCATGAGCGTTGCACCAAACCGCAAACAGAATGGCTCTGGGACGCGTTCCGTGAAATCTGTGAAAAAATCCGTGCAATCCGTGTCCACTCTTGTTCCGGTCAACCGCAAGGTGCTTCAAGCGATTGCCCTGCGGGTCGGGCGGCCCGTGTTGCCCGGTTTGGGGATTTCCCGTAGCGTGAGGGCGTTGGAATCACAGCGGCGGAGCGTGTTGGGATGACGCGGGCGGGGCGGCAGCGGATTCGACCAGGACAAAGTCAGGCCGGACGGATGGCGGGTGCGGCGGCGTTGGCGCTTGGGGTGGCGCTTGGGCTGTGGGCCGCGTCGCTGGCCCCGGCGCTGGCTCAAACGGCTCAAGCAACCCCGGACCCGAGCGCGCCGCCGCCGCCCGCCGGGGGCCTGCCCAACGCCGCCGACGGGCGCGGCTTTGTCGAGTATGAGGAGACGGTGAAGGGCTGGAAGCTCTATTGCCAACTCTGGCCCGCCACCCGGCGCACCGAATGCGAAATTTCCGCCCGCAGCAGCAACGACCGCAACGCCCGGATCGTCTGGTTGCGCTCGACCGAACGCTGGCTCGACGGTCTGCGCTTCCGGTTGGAGGTCGGGGCGATGGAGTTGGACAAGCCGGTGCGGGTGTGGGCCGACAAGACGGTGTTCCGCCCGGAATACCCGTGCAAGCCCTTTCCCTTTGAAAGCAACACCTGCGCCGTCACCGACCCGGAGACGAATCGCAGGCTGGTGGACAGGCTGTTCACCGCGCAGGAGGTGGCGGTCGTCGGCCAGACGGCGGCGGGGGCCAAGGCCGAGATCCGCTTTCCCCTGGCCGGATTCAAGGCGGCGGTGGAGCGCACGGACCAGCTCCGCGCCACGCTGGGCACGCCCTGGATGACGCAGGCCGCCGCAGGCGGCGGCTGACCGGCGGCGGATCGCCGACAAGGTGGATTGCCCACACGCAAACGGGGCGCGCCCATCCCAAGGCGCGCCCCGTTTGCGTGTCACCCTGTTCCGTTCCTGCGCGTGCCTGCTTCTGCCAGCCGCTTCAGCCAACCCGGTGGTGCAGCGTGAACATCAGGCCGCCGCCGCTCTCCCCGCCCGTCCGGGCGAAGGAGGAACCGCCGTTGCGGCTGGCGCTGCTCCGGTCGGGGGCGGGCAGGCGCAGCCGCTGCCGGGCGTCCCACACGCCCCACAATTCCATCCGGGCGGCGACCAGCCGCTGGGCGGTGCGCAGGGCCGCCCAGGCCAGGATGAACACGCCTGGAGCCACCCCCGGCGACAGTTCCCCGCGCTGGATCAGCACCACGGTCACGCCCAGCAGCAACACTTGATAGACGACGCAGCAGAAATGCAGGCCGACGGCCATCAGATCGGTGGTGTCGCCGGTCGTTCCCCACAGCGAGTCCGCGCCGTCCGCCGGTGAGGACTCGGCTTCGGCTTCATCCCGGTGCAGATCGTCGGCGGCCCCCAGGGCCAGCAGGGCGGACAGCCCGACCAGCGCCATCGCCCCAAGCCCGGGATGCACCAGCCCCAGCCCCAGCGTGTAGAGCGGCAGCCACGGCGCGTCCAGCAGCGGCCCGGTCAATGGCCCGCCCAGGAAGCGGCGCAGCGCCGTCAGATCGCGGTAACGCTGGGTCAGGCCCACGGAGTCGGTGGCCCGTGCGGCGCGCGCCTCGATCCGTTCGGTTTCGCTGAAGCGGTCGGTCATCGCCGTTCCCAGCGCGCGGCCCGCCCGCGCCAGCCAGCGCGCCCGCGCCACCCCCAACAGCGTGTGCGCGGCGTAGAGCGCCAACGCCATCACCGCGATCAGCAACGGGACCACCGCGTCCTCGCTGCCCACCAACGCGGCGTAGGCCAGCGTGGTGGCGAAGGGGGCGGCCAGGGTCAGCAGATTGGCCAGGGTTCCGGCCAGGGCGGCGGCCACCAGCGGTTGGCGGGCGGTGTGGGGGATGCGGTGCGAAGCCATCGGCGCGCTCTTGGGTCGGACGGGAAGGGAATGGGCGGGATCAAGAAACGGGGCGCTTGCGGGGATGGTCGCCATCGTAGCGACCAACCAACGCCGCCATCATGCGTGGGAAAATTTCCCACGACAAGCGGAATCTCCGTTCCCTTTCCCGGCGACTGCGTTATTGTGGGCAAATCTCCCACGGGGGGCGCCGTTGCGCCCGTTCCCCCCCCAACGCCCCAACCAACGCCCCAACCACCTTCCTCTGACCGAGCCGAACGCCACCGTGCCCCCCACCGACACCCCCACGCCGCCCCGCACCGGGGCCGCCCCGCACACGACACCGCCCCCGGCGGTGATCGCGGCGGTGCGTCGTGTGCTGGTCCCGCTGGTGCGGACGCTGATCGGTTTCGGCGTGTCCTGGCCGATGCTGTCGGGGCTGGTGAAGGCGGTCTATGTCGATGTGGCGGAGCGCGATTTCGCGCTGCCCGACAAGCCGATGACCGACAGCCGCATCACGCTGCTGACCGGGGTCCACCGCAAGGATGTGAGCCAATTGCGCAGCGCCGCGCCCTCGCCGGACGCGGTGGCGGCGGCGTCGCCCACGCTGGGCGCGCAGGTGCTGGGCCTGTGGCTGGGCCATGACGATTACCGCGACGCCTACGGCGCGCCGCGCCCGCTGCCCCGCGTGCCGCGCACGGCGGGGGAGGTGTCCTTTGAATCGCTGGTCACGGGGGTGAGCAAGGACATTCGCCCGCGCGCCCTGCTGGATGAGCTGCTGCACGCCGGGTTGGTGCGCGAACGGGCCGACGGTCTGCTCGATCTGGTGGTCGCCGCCCACGTGCCGCGTGGTGACATCGACAAGCTGTCGTACTATTACGGTCGCAATCTGGCCGACCATCTGGCGGCGGCTGGCCACAATCTGGCCGGAGGGGGACCCCCCTTCCTGGAGCGGGCGATGTTCCATGACGGTCTGACCGCCGAATCGGTGGCCACCCTGCGGCGGGAGATGGAAGAGGTCGGCATGGCCATGCTGATCCACCTGAACCGTATCGCCACCGATCTGGCCGCCCAGGACGACGGGCGGGAGGCCGCGATCCACCGCTTCACCGCCGGTCTCTATTCCTTCAGCGCCGATGACGGCGCGCGCGCTCCCGAATCCGTGTCCGCCGCCCCACCCCCCTCTGATGGGGGCAAGGCGTGACACGCGGGCGGCTTTCCATCGCGCCCCTGGCGCTGGCCTTGCTGCTGCTGATCGCGGCCTGCGCCGACGGCGTGTTCGCCCCCCGCCACGCCGATCGCGGCATCGGCGGCACCGGCATCGCCGGGGCTGGAACCGGCGTGGCCGACCGTGGCATCGGCGGGACGGGCATCGTCGGGACCGTCACCGCCTTTGGCAGCATCTGGATCAACGGCTTGCGGGTGGACCTGCCGCCCGACACCCCGGTGCGGGTGGAGGAGCAGGCGGCGACGGTCGGGGATGTCCGCATTGGTCAGGTTCTGGCGGTGACGGCGGCGGCCACCGGGCCGACCGGCCTGTCGGCCAAGCGGATCGAGGTGCGCTACGCCGTTGCCGGTCCGGTGGACCGTGTGGTTCCGGGTGGCGCGGTCGTGCTCGGTCAACGGATCGACGCCGCCGACGCGCTGGACCGCGACCGGTTGGCCGCCGGGGCGTGGGTGGCGGTGTCCGGCCTGCGCCGGGTGGATGGGGTGATCGTCGCCGGTCGGATCGACCCGTGGTCGCCCGCGCGCGGCTGGATGCTGCGCGGTCGGTTGGAGGCGGTGGAGCCGCAACGGCTGCGCGTGGCCGGGTTGACCATCGGTCGGGCGGCGGCGTTGACCGAGACCGGCGCGGCGCTGAAAACCCTTGGCCGCAGCCTGCGCGTGGCGGGCCAGCGGCCCGGCGTGGCGCAGAGCGTGGCGCTCGACCCGGTCAACCCCTTTGGCGAGGCGGTCGCCGCCCTGTCGGTGGAAACCTACGCCGACGCGCTGGGGGCGTTGGCCGACGAAGTGCCGGTGGACACGACCGGCGTCACCGCCTTCGCGCCGGGCAGCCGGATCGTCATCGACAGCGTGGTGAGCCGCCGTGGGTCCGGTGGCGGCAACGCCGCCCGCGCCTTTGACGCCCCGGGTCTGGGCGGGCGCGAGGCGGCCGGGGCCGATCCGGGGGGGCGCGCCGCCGATTTCGGCCGGGCGGCAGCAGCAGCGGGGGCGATGGGCGGCTTTGGCGCGCCGTCGGGTCTGGCCCCTGGTGGGATGATGGATCACCCCGGCTTTGGCACCCGCGCCACCGACGCCCCCGATGGCGCGGCCCCAGCGGGAACGATGGGCGGGGCCTGGGGCGGCAGCGGGCGCGGCGGGGAGACTGGCCGGGGGGCGGGGGCATCCGGTGGGTTGTCCGGCTTGAACGGCCCGGGTGGTCCCGGCCCAGGTGGTCCCGGCCCGGGTGGCCTCGGCTTGGGTGGCCCTGGTTTTGGCGGTTCCACCGTTGGAAGTCTCGGACCGGGGGGAGGGCCGGGGGGAGGGCCGGGAGGCCCGCCCGGACCGGGTGGAGTTTCAGGGCCTGGAGGGCCGCCCGGCGGATCGCCGACGGGCGGCTCTGGCGCGTCAGGACGGGGCGGCGTGTCCCGCTGATCGGCCCGGCTGTGGCCGTGCGCGGGCGGCGTTTGTCTGCTATGGCTTGGTGTGTTTTCCCTTTTCACCACGCCGAAGCCGATCATGACCGATGCCGCCTTTCTCAACGTCTCGCATTCCCTGTCGGGCAAGCGTTGGCAGGCCCGCCCCTGCGACGAACGGCAGGCGCTGGCGCTGGCGCAGGGGCGCGGCCTGCCGGAGATCGTCGCGCGGGTGCTGACCGCGCGCGGCGTCACCGATGAGGCGTGCGACGATTTTCTGAACCCGCGCCTGAAAACCCTGCTGCCGGAACCCTCGCGCTTCCGCGACATGGACGCAGCGGCCGCGCGCATCGCCCAGGCCATCCGCGCGGGCGAACCGGTGGCGGTGTTCGGCGATTACGACGTCGATGGCGCGACCTCCGCCGCGCTGCTGCGCCGCTTCTTCCGCGCCGTCGGCTCGGAATTGCGCGTTTATGTGCCCGACCGCATCGCCGAGGGCTACGGCCCCAACGCGCCCGCCCTGCTGCGGCTGAAGGCCGAAGGCATCGGGCTGGTGGTGACGGTCGATTGCGGCGTGTCGGCCTTCGCCGCGCTGGAGGCGGCGGCGGGGGCTGGGCTGGATGTGGTGGTGTTGGACCACCACGCGGCCGAACCGCAATTGCCCCCGGCGGTGGCGCTGGTCAACCCCAACCGGCTGGACGAGGACGGGACCTATCGCACCCTGTGCGCGGCGGGCGTCACCTTCATCACCGTGGTGGCGGTGAACCGGCTGCTGCGGCAGAGCGGCCATTACAGCGACCGCCCCGAACCCAATCTGATGGAGTGGCTGGATCTGGTCGCGCTCGGCACCGTGTGCGACGTGGTCCCGCTGACCGGCCTGAACCGCGCGCTGGTGGCTCAGGGGCTGAAGGTGATGGCGCGGCGCGGCAACCCCGGCCTCGCCGCCCTGTCCGACGTGGCGGGGGTGAAGGACACGCCCGACGCCTACCACGCCGGTTACGTGCTGGGGCCGCGCGTGAACGCCGGGGGGCGGGTGGGGGCGTCGGACCTTGGCGCGCGCCTGCTGTCCACCGACGACCCGCTGGAGGCGATGGAACTGGCCCAACGGCTGGAGGGCCACAACGCCGAACGCCGCGCGGTGGAGGCGGCTGTGCTGGACGACGCGCTGGAGCGGGTGGCGGCGGAGGCCGGGCGCGACGCCGATCTGGTGTTCGTGGCCGGGGAGGGCTGGCACCCCGGCGTCATCGGCATCGTCGCCGCCCGCCTGAAGGAGCGCTACAGCCGCCCGGCCTGCGTCATCGCGCTGGAGGAGAAGCCCGACGGCACGGTGATCGGCAAGGCGTCCGGCCGGTCGGTGCGCGGCGTCGATCTGGGGGCCGCGATCATCGCCGCCCGCCAGGAGGGGCTGTTGATCGCCGGGGGCGGCCACCGCATGGCGGCGGGCTTCACCGTGGCGGGCGACAGGCTCGACGCGCTGCGCGCCTTCCTGGAGGCCAAGGTGGGCGAACAGATGGCGGCGATGCCGCTGGTCCCGACGCTGGAACTGGACGGCGCGCTGGCGGTGGGGGCGGCGTCGGTCGGGCTGGTCAACACGCTCAACACGCTCGGCCCCTACGGAACCGGCAACGCCGAGCCGCGCTTTGCCGTCACCGACGCCCGGATCCTGCGGGCCGACGTGGTGGGGGCCAACCATGTCCGCTGCATCCTGCAAGGCAACGACGGCGGGCGGCTGAAGGCCATTGCCTTCCGCGCGCTGGACAGCGATCTGGGCCAGGCGCTGCTGACGGCCAAGGGCGCGCCCTTCCATCTGGCGGGCATCCTGCGCATCGACCGCTGGAACGGGGCGGAGACGGTCCAGCTTCTGATCGACGACGCCGCCCCGGCGCGGTCGGCCTGAGCCAAACCGGGCCATCGGAGCCGGTCTGATAAAAAAGAAGAATCCGGTGAAAAAAGGGCTTGCGCGATCCCGCCGTCATCTCTAAAAAGCGCGTCACCGCGAACGACGTCCCCGTCGTCTAGAGGCCTAGGACACCGCCCTTTCACGGCGGCGACACGGGTTCGAATCCCGTCGGGGACGCCATGTTTTCTTTGGGTGTTTGAAAGAACTCTTGGTTTCAAAAACGCTTCAACCGGACCGCCGCAGGGCGGATCGCGGTTTGGGGCGCTTTTTGCGTGCGTGGATGATTGGCGGGAAGGCGCTGCGTTCCGCTGACGGCTCGTCGTGCCGTCCGTCGAGCGCTGAAGCGGCCCAGCCCTCCAAACGAAAAGCCCCCGGTCCTGCGTGGAACCGGGGGCTTTCTGTTGTCAGGCTGTTTTCAGGATTGTGCCGTGACCGGTGCGGCTCTCAGCGCTCCGACGTTGCGCGCACGGTTTCTTCCGCCGCGCGGATCAGGGCCTTGGCCTTGTTGACGGTTTCCTGATATTCGGATTCCGGGTCGCTGTCGGCGACGACGCCGCCACCGGCCTGGACATACATCATGCCGTCCTTCAGCACGGCGGTGCGCAGCGCGATGCAGGTGTCCATGGCCCCCGACGCGCCGAAATAGCCGACACAGCCCGCGTAGACGCCGCGCCGGGCCTTTTCCAGCTCGTCGATGATCTGCATGGCGCGGACCTTCGGCGCGCCCGACACGGTTCCGGCAGGGAAACCGGCGATCAGGGCGTCGAGCGCGTCGAACTTCGGATCAAGCTCGCCTTCCACGTTCGACACGATGTGCATGACGTGGCTGTACAGCTCGACGATCATCTTGGCCGTCACCTTGACGGTCCCGATCTTCGCCACCCGGCCCACATCGTTGCGGCCCAGATCCAGCAGCATCAGATGTTCGGCCAACTCCTTGGGGTCGCTCAACAGATCGTCGGCCAGCGCCTGGTCTTCCTCCGGCGTTGCGCCGCGCTTGCGGGTTCCGGCGATGGGGCGGACCGTCACCTTGCCGTCGCGCACGCGCACCAGGATTTCCGGGCTGGAGCCGACGACGGTCAACTCGCCGAAATCGCAATGGAACAGGAAGGGCGACGGGTTCAGGCGGCGGAGCGTGCGGTAGAGCGCCAGCGGCGACGGTTTGAACGGGAAGCGGATGCGCTGCGACGGCACGACCTGGAAGATGTCCCCGGCGCGGATGTACTCCTTGGCCTTTTCCACCATGCCGTGATACTCGGCCTGGGTGGTGTTGGAGGTCCAGGCCAGCGGCAGACCGGCTTCGCTGCGCGGCTCACGCCGGTAGGGCAGCGGGCGTTCCAGATCGGACAGCGCGTCGGTCAGCCGTTCGCGCGCGTCGGCGTAAGCGGCGCTGGCCGACACCCCCGGCTTGGGCCAGACCGGCGTCACCAGCGTGATCGAATCGGTGTGGCTGTCAAAGATCGCCACGATGCTGGGGCGGGTCAGGATGGCGTCGGGGATGTTCAGCTCGTCCGGGTTGGCGTCGGGCAGACGCTCCATCAGACGGACCATGTCGTAGGTCATGTAGCCGAACAGACCGGCGGCCATCGGCGGCAGTTCCGCCGGCAGGGCGATGCGGCTTTCGTTGATCAGCGCGCGCAGCGCCTCCAGCGGGGCGGCGGTCAGCGGTTCATAGGCGGTGGAATCGTGCAGGGCGCTGCGGTTGATCTCCGCCTGGCTTCCGCGCGAACGCCACACCACATCGGGCTTGAAGCCGATGACCGAATAGCGGTCGCGCCGCGACCCGGCCCCGCGCTCCGCCGATTCCAGCAGGAAGCCGAAGGGCCGCCCGTCCGCCAGCTTCATATAGGCCGACACCGGGGTTTCCAGGTCGCTGACCAGGGTGGTCCAGACCACTTGCGGCCGTCCGTCGGCGTAAGCGGCGTCGAAGGCGGAGGAGTCGGGCTGGACCTTCACGGGATCGAACCTTTGTCAGAGAGGAAAGCGGCGGGCACCGATGGCACCCGCGCCGGGTCAGTTGCCACCGGGTCAGTTGCCACGGATCAGTTGTTGGCGGCGAAGAACTGGTCGATGCGCTGGCGGTGGATCTGCACCGGGTAGCGGGCGCGCAGGGCGTTGCCGAACTGCGCCATCAGGTCGCTTTCGATGCCCTGGTTGACGCTGGTCTCGACCGGGCCGAGCGCGGCGTCGGCGGCCGACGGGTCGGCGGCGATCACCTCGCGCAGGCGGGCGACCACCTGGGCGTCGGCGGTGGACCCGCTGACCACGGCGTTGGCCTTGGCGTCGAACAGCTTCAGCACCAGTTCGGCGGGCAGGCCGTTGACCGATTTGGCGTCGCGGGTGAAGGGGACCGTCATGGCGAAATTGGCACCCGCCTGGGTGGCGACGTCCTGCGCGGCCTCCTCCAGCCCCTTGGCCAGCTTGGTGGCGATCTCCTCGGCCTTCTTGGCGGCGAGGGCGGCGCGCTTGTCGGCCTGCCAACCGCTGATGACCTGATCGCGCACCTCGGCCAGCGGGCGCAGGGCCGCCGGGATGACGCTGTCCACCCGCGCGGCGGTGAAGACGCTGCCCGAACCTTCGGCCAGATTGGTCGCCGCCCCGGCCTTCAGTTGGAAGACGTTGGCCAGCAGGGGCTTGAGCGCGGGCAGGGTGGGGGTGGCGTCCTTGCCGTCCGGGGCCTTGCCGGTGCTGTCCACCGCCGCGACCTTGGTCAGGGTCAAGCCCTGGGCCTTGGCGACCTCCTCCAGCGACGCGCCGCTGGCGAGCTGGTCCTCGGCGCGGTTGGCGATGGCGAACACGGCGTCGAGCGCCTTTTCCTTGCGGATGTCGGCGGACAGGCGCTCGCGCACCTCCTCAAAGCTCTTGGTCGTGCCGGGCTGGATGGCGGTGACGGCCAGAACGTGCCAGCCCAGGCCGCTTTTCACCGGCTCGCTGGTCTTGCCCATCTCCAGGGCAAAGGCGGCGTCGCCCAGCTCCGGCAGTTCGGCGCGGGCGATGCCGTCCAGGGTCAGCGGCTCGACCCCGGCGTCCTTGGCGGCGGCGGCCAGACCCTTGGTCTTGGCGGCCTCGGCGATGGTCTTGGCCTTGGCCTCGTCATCGACGACGGTCATCAGCACGTTGCGCTTTTCCGGCGTGCCGAACTCGGCGGCGCGCTCGTCATAGGCGGCGCGGAGCTGCGCGTCATCGACCTTGATGTCGGCGGCGATGGCGTCGGGCAGCAGTTGGGCCACGGTCAGGGCGCGGTATTCCGGCGCGGTGTAGCGGACCTGATGGTCTTCATACGCGCGGGTGATCTCGGCCTCGTCCGGGGTGCCGACGTCGCCGATGGCGGCGTTGGGCAGCGTCACCACCTCGGCCACGCGCTTTTCCCCGCGATAGCGGTAGAGCGCCTGGGTCAGCGGCTTGGGCGCGGCGACCCCGGCGTTGACGGCCCCGGCCACCAGCTCCCGCGCGGTCTCGCGGCGGACGAGGGCGATGTAGCCGTCCTCGGTCAACTGGTTGTTGCGCAGGACGGTGCGGAACTGGTTCGGATCGAACTGGCCCTGGGCGTTGCGGAAGGCCGGTTCGTCGGCGATGCGCAGCTTGACCACCTCCGGCCCCACGGCGATGCCGACATCCTTGGCGGCCTGATCGAACAGCGAGCGCTGGATCAGGGACTGCAAGGATTGGTCGAGCAGGCCGAACTGCTTGGCCTGTTCGGTCGTCAGGTTGCCGCCCAGCATCGGGCGCAGCCGTTCGATCTGGCGGCGGAATTCCTGGTCGAGCGCGTCGCGCCCGATTTCGACCGATCCGACCTCCGCCACCGACGTTGGCGTGCTGGAGCGGAACACGTCGCCGATCCCCCAGATGCCGAAGCTGAGGATCAACAGCACGAACAGGATCTTGACGACCCACGAACCGGCGAAATTGCGAATGAACTGGAGCATGGGATCCGAATCTAAGCGCGGAGTTCGACCGTCTGGCCGGGGCGGCGCATCATAGATAGGGCGCGATGGGGCGGCAACAGCGCATTTCCTCCCGCTTTCACGACGTCGCGGTGCGTTCGGCGGAAAAACCGCTTATCCTGCTGGTTGGTTCGCAGGAAGGGGAAGCGGGATGGACGGTGCGGTCATACAGGACATGATCTTTCGCGTGCTGGGCGGGCTGGGGCTGTTCATGCTGGGGATGGAGTTCCTGTCCGACGGCATCCAGTCGCTGGCGGTCGACCGCATGCGCCAGATCATGGAGCGTTTCACCACCAACCGCCTGTTCGCCCTGCTGACCGGGACCTTCGTCACCGGCGTCATCCAATCCAGCACGGTGATGACGGTGATGGTGGTGGGCTTCGTCAACAGCGGCATCGTCACGCTGGAACAGGCGATCGGCCTGATCATGGGGGCCAACATCGGCACGACGCTGACCACGGTCTTCGTCGCCCTGCCCATCGGCAAATGGGGGCTGCCGGTCATCGGCGTCGCCGCGCTGATCTATCTGTTCGTCGGCAACCCGAAGATCCGCTACTCCGCCTTGGCGATTCTCGGGCTGGGCATGATCTTTTACGGGCTGGATCTGCTGACCAGCGGCTTCCGCCCGATTCGCTCCGCCCCGGCGATGATGGAGGTCTTCACCCTGCTGTCGGCGGACAGCTATGGCGGCATCCTTCTGTGCGTGGCCCTGTCGGCGCTGGTTACGGCGATCATCCATTCCTCATCGGCCACCGTCGGCATCGTCATGGGGCTGGGGGCGTCGGGGGTGATGGATTGGCACACGGCGTTGGCCTTCACCCTGGGGGCCGACATCGGGACGACGGCCACCTCCTACGTCGCCGCGCTCAACCTGTCGATCAACGCCCGGCGCACCGCCTACGCCCACATGTCCTTCAACCTGATCGGCGTCGGGCTGATGCTGCCGCTGTTCCCGTTGTCGCTGTCGCTGGTCGCCTGGACGTTGGGCGGCGATCCCGGGCAGGCGGTGACGGCGGCGGACGGCACGGTCAGCCACCCGTTGGTTCCCATCGCGATCGCCACCTACTCCACCGGCTTCAACGTCTTCAACACGGCGGTGATGCTGCCCTTTGTGCCGCTGATGGCGCGGCTGCTGTCGCGGGTGGGGGCGGGGCAGGGGGCCGACGACGATCTGTCCCTGCCGAAATTCCTGTTCGCCCGCGCGGTGGAGGAGCCGGAATCGGGCCTGCGCCTGCTGGAAAAGGAACAGGCGCGCTACCGCGCCGCGCTGGCCCCGCTGCTGGCCAGCCTGCGCGCGGGGGCGGACGGCGGGCGGCGGGCCGACGCGCTGCACAGCGCGCTTGCCGCGTTGGGCAAGGAAATCGACGGGTTTGGTGCCGCGCTCTGCACCCGCAACCCGCCGCCGCCGCTGGTCCCGGTGCTGATGGCCACCTTGCAGGCCCAGGACCACGCCCGCACGCTGGAACGCCAGCTCTACGACTTCACCCGCGAGCTTGGCGGCGCGCCGCTGTCGGACGGCGGGCAGCGATTCGCCGACATCCTGCTGGAGGCGCTGGACGCCGTTCTGCTGGAAAGCCTCGCGGCGCTGGACAGCGGCAACGCCGAGGATCTGCGGATGATGCACGGCCTGATCGGCGACCGCAGCGGAACCGCCGCCCGGCTGCGGCAAAGCTACCTCAACAGCGACAGCGACATCCCCCTGAACGAGCGCGCCCGCCTGCTCGCCGCCTTGGGACTGGCCGAAAGCGCCCTGTGGGGCGTGGCGCGCCTGCTGGCGCTGCGCCTGCACGGGCCGGGGGAGGCGGCGGCCTGACGGGCCGGCGGGGCGACGGAACCGACGGAGCGAGACTGGCGGGGCGAGACTGGCGGGGTAGGGGCTTGCCCCGCCGGGCGATCCATTCCACCATGCCGACGACCCTCCCGGCGGAGATTCCACCATGGCCGACCCGACCCTGTACGACCGCGATTTTTACGCCTGGGCCCAGGAACAGGCGGCGCTGCTGCGCGCCGGAAAGCTGGCGGCGGCGGACATCGCCCACATCGCCGAGGAAATCGAAAGCATGGGCCGCAGCGAACAGCGCGAGCTTGAACACCGTTTGACGATCCTGCTGCACCATCTTCTGAAGTGGCAGTTCCAACCGATGCGGCGTGGCAGTTCCAGGCAAGCGACGATCCGTGTCCAGCGCCGCGATCTTGCGCGTCACATGGACCGGAACCCCAGCCTGAAACCGATGATTGCAGAGGCGACGGCCTACGCCTATGGCAATGCGGTGATCGAGGCATCGGCAGAAACCGGCCTGCCGGACTCGGCCTTTCCGGCGGAATGCCCGTGGAGCTTCGATGCGATCATGGACCCCGCCGTGTGGCCGGGCGACCCCGCGCATTGATCCTCAGCGCACCGACTCTTGGCGCGTTGATCCTCAGCGTCTTGCGGATGCGCGGATCGGTCCGGCGCTTTGCCGCCGGATGCTGGCCAGGGACAGGGCGTGGTGGGTGATGCGGTCGCGGAAATCGCGGTCGATCCGGCTGAAGGCGCTGTAGGCCAGCCGGATGGCGTCGGGGGAGTTGGAACGGCGGGCGTCCTGCAACGCGTCGCGCAGGGTGCGCAACTCCAGAATGCCGGGCACGAACGCCATCTCCACCGCTTCGGCGAGAATCTCAATCGAACAGAGCGTGGCGTCGTCGTCGATGTGAGCGGCGGAGCGGTGCAATCGTGAATCCTAAGAGCCGAGAAGATCAGCGATGGCCGGGACACAGCGTTGCTGCGTCTGACACTCTGCACAGTTTCCAGACGCCGGGCAATGGCTGCGACGCAATCCTTTCAACCCGCGCAACAGGCTGAGCTTTTTCTGGGCGGAGATCACATCGGTTCCCCGGATGGTTTCCAGCGCGTCGCGCATCGGGTTGTCGGTGTCGATCAGCACGGCCATGCGGCCTTTTCCCTGTGGACAGAGCGCGTTTATTGTGTACGGAAAATCCAAAACCCGCCCCTAGTTTTCCGTAACAAATTGAAACGAAACGCAACGCGCCGCATTCTTATCAATGCGACGCGTCGATTTCCGTCACCAGCACCAGTTCGCTGCGCTCGCGCCGCAGATAGGCACCGGGGCGAATCGCCCGGCGCAGAATGTCATCGTTCAGCATCAGATGCGCGTCGGCCAGCGTCAAGGGACGCCCTTCGTAATAGGCGCGACCGTCGGTGTGGCGGATCTGGTGGAAGGCCATGGTCATGACATCGCTCCCCATCGTTGCGGTGCAGCCATCGGACGCGGGATGCGTGGCCCGTTGCCCGATGGCCCGTTGCCCGGATGAACACCGGCGGTGCGTCGGTTGTTCCCAAAAAATCGGCGCATGGCGTGATTTTTCAGGGCAAGGCCGGTCGGTCGCGCCGATGCCAAACGGTGGTGATGGTCGGTGGAATCCGTTGGCCCATCATGCCCGGCTTTGGCCGATCAACCAACGCGGGATCCGCCGCTGCCGTCCGTTGTCACAGCTCGCTTGCATGCGACCGATTGAACCATGCGGCTCCCCTGCCGGTGCCCGCAAGGGTGCTGGGCGCGGGTGGCCGGTGGTGCGGGCTTGCGCCGCAAGGCTTTCCGTTGGTCGGGTCCGCCGACGGCCGCGATGGCAGGGTTGCCTTACGGGGTATGCGGAATCGTTGGAAAAAGCGCGCGGGCGGGTCATAATGCGTTCCCGCGCCGATCTTTTTTATCCCGGAACGACGGGTCGGGTTTGGTAAAACGGAAAGAACCCTTGTTCGAGCACTCGGAAAAGAACCCGCAGGATGGGGATGGTGCGATCGGCGTGGGGATTCCGCGCGATCTGGCCTTTTTGTCCTCGCTGGCGTCCAGCCTGTTGGATCATGCCGATCTGGCTTTGGTCTATCTGGATCGCGGCGGCCTGTGCCGCCACGCCGACCGCCGTTTCGCCGCCCTGCTGGACCGCACCCCGCAATCGCTGATCGGCACGCCCCTGTGTGGCCTGGATCACCCGGTGGCGCGCGCGCTGGCCGGTGCCCTGGCCTCGCTGGCCTCGGGCGCGCTGCGGTCGGTTCCGTTGGATTGCGAAACCACGGGCTGCGATGGCCAGCGTTCGATTCTCAGCGGCAGCGTGCTGACCCACACCGACGCCTCGGGCGCGCTTCTGGGCTGGCTCGGGCTGTTGATCGAAACCGGGGATCCCGACCGCATCGCCGATTTCGTCGCCCGCCGGGATCCGTTCGTCGCCACCCTGTTGAACGCGGCGGTCGATGGCATCATCGTGTCCGACCGCACCGGTGTGATCCGTTCGATCAACCGGGCCTGCTGCACGCTGTTCGGTTACGAGGAGGCGGAGCTTCTCGGCCAGCCGATGACGGTGCTGATGCCGCCGCCCTTCGCCCGCGATCATGACAAATACGTGTCCAATTATGTGAAGACCGAAAGGCCGAAGATCATCGGCATCGGCCGCGACACGTTGGGCCGCCGCAAGGACGGCGCGGTGTTTCCCATCCATCTGAGCGTCGGCGAGGCGCGGATGGGCGACCGCACCACCTATGTCGGCATCATCCGCGACATCTCCGACCGGCTGGCGGCCGAACAGCGGGCCTCCTATCTGGCCCGGCACGATCCCTTGACCGGGGTCCTGACCCGCACCGCCTTTCTGGAGGAATGCGAAGCCCTGCTGGCGAACGAGCCGGTGGAGAGTGGAGCGGCGGGCTTTGCCCTCTACACGCTTGACGTCGACCAGTTCAGCGACATCAACGAGGCGTTCGGCTTCCATGTCGGCGACGCCGCGCTGAAGGCGATGGTCAGCCGGGTGATGGAGGTGCTGCCGCCCAACACCTACATGTGCCGCATCGCCGCCGATGAATTCGCCGCGCTGGCCCGCGTCAGCGGGATGGAGCACGCCCAGACGCTGGCCGATGTGCTGCACGACCGCCTGACCGCCTCGATCTACGCCGACCGGCATTGGGTGCGCCTGCGCCTGTCCATCGGGGCCGCCCTGCAGGACACCGCCGCCCAGACGCTGGAGGAGCTGAACGCCAAGGCCAAGCTGGCCTTGCAGGCGGTCCAGCACGATGGCGGCAACGCCGTGTGCTTCTACACCCCCGCAATGGCGGCGGCGGCGACCCGGCGCATGATGCTGACCATGCATCTCAACCACGCCATCGAGCGGAACGAGATGCACCTCGTCTATCAGCCCATCGTCGATGGCAAGACCGGGCGGGTGGTGTCGGCCGAAGCGCTGCTGCGTTGGACGCACGACACGTTGGGGCCGGTGTCCCCCGCCGAATTCATCCCGGTGGCGGAGGAAAGCGGCCTGATCGTGCCGTTGACCGATTGGATCCTGTCCACCGCCATCGGCCAGATGATGCGCTGGAACGCCGAGGACGTGTTGCCGGATCGGGTGTTCCTCAACATCTCCGGCCAGCAATTCCTGCGCGGCAACCTGACCGCCCGCTTGCAGGAGCTGTTGAGCGGCTGCCCGGAATTGCGGCCCCATCTGGGGTTGGAGATCACCGAACAGGCGGCGGTGCGCGATCTGAAGGTGGCGATCAAGACCCTGGGCGAATTGTCGGCGCTGGGGATCCAGACCGCCATCGACGATTTCGGCTCCGGCTATTCCTCCCTCAGCTATGTCCAGCAATTGCCGGTGGCCAAGCTGAAGATCGACCGCGCCTTTGTCATCGACGTGCCGACCAACCCGAAAAGCAACGCCCTGGTGCGCGCGGCGGTCGGCATGGCCCACGGCCTGGGGCTGACCACCGTCGCCGAAGGGGTGGAGACGGAGGAGCAGCGCGCCTTCCTGGTGTCCGTCGGCTGTGACCTGCTGCAAGGCTATCATTTCGGCCGCCCGATGACGCCGGAGGCGTTGGCCGACATGATCCGGCGTCAGCGGACGGCGGCGGCGGACTGACCGGCACGGCAATCGTCTTTGGGACTGTCATTCTTTGGAAAAGAGTTTCGTCATCCCCGCGAAGGCGCTACGGCATGCACAGATCTTTTTCGCACATTAACCAATTGAAAATAAACAAATTTTCCGTCATCCCCGCGAAGGCGGGGATCCAGAGTTTGCCATACGAACCTTATGGATGAGTCTGGATTCCCGCCTTCGCGGGAATGACGGAGGGAAGTTCTCTTTCTTCCAATGAGTTGCCTAAGCCAAAGATGTGTGCATGCCGTAGCGCGAAGGCGGGG
>JAIXPD010000057.1 GCA_027486405.1 Azospirillum sp.
GAAGGCGGGGATCCAGGCTTTTCCGTCAGAGCCACTCTGCGAACTCTGGATCCCCGCCTTCGCGGGGATGACGAATGTCCTAATAGAGGAATTTCAAGCCTTCACCCGATTGCCCTGGGCGGGAGGGGTGGTGCTGCCGATGATGCACAAGCAATCCGATTGCGGAGAAGAAAGTTTTTCGTTTTATGAGGGTGCGGCGGCACCAGCAGCCCCGCTCACGCGGTCAGCCACAGCGCCAGCCCTCCGGACACCACGCTGGTCAGCAAGGGCAGGGCAACGGCCAGCGCCATGCCGCGCCCGGCAACGACCGCGACGATCGCGGCCTTGGCGATGGTGTTGACCATCGCCGTCAGCAGAATGACGTGGGCGGCGGTCTGCAACGGCAAATCCCCGCTCACCATGCCGCCGGTGGACAGGATCATGGCGTCCACATCGGCCAACCCGGCGATCACCGCCAAGGCGTACAGCCCGGCATCGCCCATCCAGTCCCGCAGCGCGCTCGCCACCAGTTGGACCACGGCCAACAGCGCTCCGAACTTCACCGCAATCCCCAATTCGAACGCGGCGGCGGCGGGGCTGGCGGTTGGCTCGCCCCTGTCGTCTTCGCTCGTTCCCGCCCACACCAGCAGGGCGCAGGCCAACGCGCCGCCCAGCGTCATCGCGGCCACCGGCGCCAACAGAAAGGGCATCAGCGCCGGGGCGATCGCCAGAACCATCAGCGTCATCCGGGGCAGCATGATGATCGACGCCATCACCACACCGGCGGACAAGGTGCGGTGCAACCCCGGCTGATTGACCGCCATGCGCGACAAGGACAGCGCCGTCGCCGTCGAACTGGCAAGACCGCCAAAGGCGGCGGTCAGCAGCACCCCACGCCGCACCCCGATCAGGCGGGACGCAAGATGGCCGACCAGCGACAGCCCGGCGACGAGGATCACCATCCACCAGATCTTGTACGGGTTCAGGGCGGCGTAGGGGCCGTAACCCTGGTTGGGCAGAATTGGCAGCACCACGGCGGTGATGAGCGCCATTTGCAGCACGGCGGACATCTCCCCCGGCGCGATGCTGCGAAGCCACCGGTGCAGAACCGGCTTTCCGTTCAACAGGATGGTCATGATGACGGCGCTGGCCACCGCCGGAACGGTCAAATCCAACGCCGCCATGCCACCCAGACCGAAGACGGACATGGCCGTGATCTCGGTGGTCAAGCCACGGTCTGCGCTGTCGCGGGCGGCCAATCCATGGGCAACCGCCAACAAGCCGGTCAAGGCCAGCAGGGCCAAGCCGAACACCGCCCCACCCAGCGGTTGGGCCACAACCCCCAGCGCCCCGCCGCCCAAACCGATCAGGGCGAAGGACCGAAGGCCCAACTCACGGCTGCCGTCCGCCGCGTCCCGCTGCTGCCAACCGCGCTCCAGCCCGACGATCAGGCCGATGCCCAAGGCAACCGCCAGCCGGATCAGAACGTCGCCCTGTTCCATCTGCCCACCTCCACCGCCCGTTGTGTCCGGCCGGTCATTTCATCGGAAATCAAAACAATCCGGACTGCCGACAGATTGGTGACAGGTTCCCCGGTTATGGTGGTGACAACCGCTGCGTTAACCGGCGTTCGGTTGCGGTTCGGGTGTTGCTTGCTGGGTGCATACGCCTCCGAACTGTTCGGTCCTGGATGATTCCGTCCTGGATTGCTCGGATTTTGGTTGATCGGACGCCGACCATCTGTTAGACGGGCGGCCTCAACGGAGGAACTGGTATGACCACTCAATCAGAACAGCAGAGCATGAATCAACCGCAATCGACGCAGGTCGGGGGCGCGCACAGCGGCACGCCGTCTCAAGGCGGGGCGATGGATGGCTTCGTCGGCGGGGCCTGCGGCGCTGGGGCGGGGGCGGCGATGATCTGGCAGCCGGTGACGGTGCGCGACGACCGGCAGACGGGTTCGCGGTGATCGCCTTGCAGGCGGGCCGTCCAGCCGCCGACAGCGCGGCCAACGCGGCGGGGGAGCAAAGCCACCCCCTGCGCTGGTCGCTGAACGCGGAACTGCACGCCCGCCCCTTCATGACGGTCGAGGCTCCGGCGCGGGGCCTGCACCTCGCGCTGCTCGACAGCCCGGATGGTCCCAGCGGGGCCGATCTGTTAGCGTCCTTCTGCCGTTGCCTGGGCGTGACCCCACCGGTCGTCGATCAGGCCCACCACACGCTCGATCTGGGCGATTTGCGGCTGAAGTGGGAACAGCACACCGAATTTTCCAGCTTCACCCTGCTGCTGCCCGGCCCCTTCGACCAGCCGTTCGACAACGCGCTGCTGCAAGCGGTGCCGATGAGCTGGTGGAAGGCTCTGCAAGGCCGGGTGCTGACCGCCGCGCAGGTCGCCATCGGCAAGGGCGAGCGTCCCGACACCCTGTCCGACGCCGACACCCGTTTTTTCAGCGGCATTCCGGTGGCCGGGTCGCGCGCGCTGGGCGGCGGTGCCCGGATCTGGAGCGATTTCCGCATCGGCCCCGATGGGTTTTCCCGCTTTCTGCTGTGGGACACGGCGCTGCGCGAACAGCAGGCCGGGCGCTTGATCCAACGCATTCTGGAAATCGAGACCTACAGCATGATGGCGCTGCTGGCCCTGCCGATGGCGCGGCGGTCGGTGGCCGACGTGACGGCGGCGGAGGCGCGCACGGCCGAGCTGACCAACCGCCTGTTGGGCAACCCGCACGGCGAGGTCGAGCATGGCCTGTTGGAAGACCTGACCGAACTGGCCGCGAACGTCGAGGGCATGATCGCGGGCAGCAGCTACCGTTTCAACGCCACCTTGGCCTATCACGCGCTGGTCGAGGCCCGCATCGCCGAACTGCGCGAGGAGCGCATCGAAGGCACGCCGACCTTTGGCGAGTTCATGGAACGCCGGCTGGCCCCGGCGATGCAGTTCTGCCGGGCGATGGCGCGCCAGCAAACCGACCTGTCGCAACGGATCATGCGCACCACGCAACTGCTGCGCACGCGGGTCGATGTGGCGCTGGAACGGCAGAACCGTGACCTGCTGCGGTCGATGGACCAGCGCACCCACATGCAACTGCGGCTTCAGGAAACGGTCGAGGGCCTGTCGGTCATCGCCATTTCCTATTACCTGTCGTCGCTGCTCGGGCATCTGGTGGAATGGGCGGCGGGCAGCCTGTTCGGCCTGTCCCTGCACCACGTCACCGGCGCGCTGGTTCTGCCGGTGTTGGCAACGGTGTGGCTGGGCGCGCGGCGGATGCGCAAACTGCTGCACAAGGCCGGGACCTGAACGAAAAGGGGCGGCACCCGTTGGATGCCGCCCCTGCCCTGTTGGTCTGTTCGTGGCGGCGATCAACCCGCGCGCATGCGGTTCACCAACGTGTCCACCTGCGACCCCAGCGACCGCACCTCCTCCGTCACCGTCGAGGAGGCGGCGAGCACGCGGTGGGCCGATTCACCCGACTCGGCGGCGGCGCGCGCCACGGAATCAATGTTGCGGCGGACGTGCTGGGTCCCGTCGGCGGCCTCCACCACGTTGCGGGCGATTTCGCGGGTGGCCGCACTCTGCTGATCGACCGCGGCGGCGACGTTGGTGGCGATCTCGTTGATTTCGCGGATCGTCGCAGCGATGGCGCGGATGGCGTCCACCGTTTCCTGCGTCACCGCCTGCATCGCCGTGATCTGGCCGGAGATCTCCTCCGTCGCCTTGGCGGTCTGGTTGGCCAGACTCTTGACCTCGCTGGCGACGACGGCAAAGCCCTTGCCCGCTTCCCCGGCGCGTGCGGCCTCGATGGTGGCGTTCAAGGCCAGCAGGTTGGTTTGGCTGGCGATGTCGTTGATGAGCTGCACCACCTCGCCGATCTTGTTGGCGGTCAGCGACAGCCCTTCCACGGTGCGGTCGGTGCGGGTGGCGTCGTCCACCGCCTTGCGGGCGATGCGGCTGGAGGTGTTGACCTGACTGCCGATTTCCTGGATCGAGGCGGACAGTTCCTCGGTCGCGGCGGCCACCGCCTTGACGCTGCCCTCGGCCTGTTGCGAGGTGGCGGCGGCGGTGGCGGCCTCCCCGGTCGTGGTTTCGGCGTTGCGGCTCATCCGCTGGGCCATGTCCTGCATTTCGCTGGCGGCGGTGGAGACGCGTTGCAGAACGGCGCGCACGCTGCTTTCGAAATTTTCCGCCATTTCGATGCGGGCGCGGCGGCGTTCCTGGGCGGCGCGGGTGCGCTCCTCCTCGGCCTGGGCGGCGGCCTGGTTGGCGCGGTTGGCGGTGTCGCGGAAGACGACCAGGGCCTGGGCCATGTCGCCGATCTCGTCCGACCCGGCGCGGGGAATCGTGGCGTCCAGATTGCCACCGGCGATGGCGCGCATGGCGTCCGACAATTGGCTGATGCGGGCGACGATGGTGCGGCCCACGACGAACCAGGCGAGCGCGATGGCCACGACCAGGCTGGCGACGGCGAACAGGATCAGCATCATCCGCCCGGCCTCGATCGAGCTGAGCGCGTCGGCGGTCGCCTGATCGGCTTCGGCCTTCATGGCGGCGATCTGTTGATCGACGGTGACGGCGAATTGCTGGGCGAGCTGGCGGTTTTCGTTCAACACGCCTTCGTTTTCGCTGATGGCGGCCAGTTCGGCCCGCCGCAGCTCGAACAGGCTGTCGTCGCCCTTGCCGAAGGACGCCAGCTTGCTCGCCGCCTGCGCCAGCTTGGGCAGGCCATCGTCGCCGCTCGCGCTCAACAGCTTGATGCGCTCGTCCAGCGCCTTGACGGCGGCGGCGTAGCGCGACAGCAGCACGCGCAGGCGCGCGCTGTTGGGGGCCTGCGCCGCTTCGTTCAGCGCGCTGGTCAGCGCGTTGCCCTGGGTGGACAGCTCCAGATAGGTGCGGAAGCGGGTCAGGCCGTCGCCCAGCAATTCCTGCATGGAATCGCGGGTCTGCGAGCGGACGTTGACGGTGGACAGGCGGATTTCCGCCTTCAACCGCATCAGCGGGCCTTCCAACTGGCCGATGATGACGTTCTGCTGCAACTGCGCGTCGGCCAACTGTTCGCCAAGGCGGCTGTGCAGCGGCGCGCGCATCATCTCCGGCGTTTCGAGAATCTTGCGGCGCAGGTCAAAGATGCCCTCGTCCCCGTCACCCAGCGCGAAGAAGGAATCGAGCGACTCGGAGGTCGCCTTGTTCAGGCGGCTGCCAACCTGCGCGGTGGCGCTGACCACGCGGGCGGCGGCTTCCAGATAGGCTTGCTGGTGGGTGGTGACGATGCCGACGGACGTGGCGTTGCTGGCCCGGATCATCGATTCGGAGGCTTGGCCGATGTCGCCGCGCATTTCATACAGGCTGATGAGGGTGCGCACGGCGTCGGTCAGGCTGTCCATGTCCTTTTCGGTGCTGGCGTCCAGCTCCTCGCCCTTGGTGCGCAGGCGAACCCCGGCGCGGTCGGTCAGCGGTGCCAGCGCAACCAGGAAATCATCATAGGCGGTCGACAGCGCGACCACCGCCTCCTCGCGCTTGGTCCGCACGGCCAGCCGCTGTTGAACCGCCTTGTTCTGCGCCTCCAGCGTGCCGATCAGCGCGGTGGTCTTGGTGCGCACTTCGGACAGGTGCGGGTCGTTCGGGCGGCGGGCGGCCAACTCATCCACCAGCCCAATCAGCGTTTTGCCGCGCCCCATGATCTCGTTGAACAGGGTTTCGCGGGCGGTCTGGTTTTCGGCGGAATCCAGCGTCGGCGCGGCGGCGGCGATGCCGCTGCTCTCGCCGGACAGGCGCTTGGCCAGTTCCATTTCCGGCAGGCTGGTGGAGACGATCCGATTCAGCGGTCCTTCCACCGCCGAAAAGGACGTCAAACCGACCAGACTGGCGGCGATGGTCATGCCCGCCATACCGGCGAACGCGGCCAGCAATTTGGCCCGCACGCCAAACCGGCGGCCCTGGCCGCCGCCGGATGGCGCTGAAACGCTGTGGGTGTCGATGGTCATTGTGTGCAAATCCTCCCCGGCGCCGCTTTGTTTGCCCAGGCTTTGTGCCTGTTGTCGTCATTGCGATCGTGTCACCGATCCGGCGCGGTCACAGAACGGGTCCCCTCGTCCTGCGACCGTTCCCTCATAATGATCGTCTGACCAACCATACTCCAGTGTGGCCGGCGGATCATCAGGGGAATGTCCTTATTTTTGGTGGTGGGTCAGTGGCTTGCAATCGTGTGTTCACAGTGAATTTACCCCGTTCGATCACCCCTGCGTGGTGAAGCGGTAGGCGATGACTCCTTGATAGCGCTCCCCCGGCCGCAGAGTCGTGGATGGGAACTGCGGCTGGTTGGGGGCGTCCGGGAAGCCTTGCGGCTCGATGCAGAAGCCCGACCGGCGTTGAAAGGCGACGCCGCCCTTGCCCAGATCGCGGGGAAGGGCACCGGTCAGGGCGTTGCCGGAATAGAGCTGTGCGGCGGGTTCGGTGCTCGACACCGTCAACACCCGCCCGCTGTCCGGCTCCTCGACCCGTGCGACCAGGCCGAAGGTTCCCACCTCCTTGTCGATCACCAGGGTGTGGTCATAGCCATCGGCCACGTCAAGCTGCGGGTCCTTGGCGTCGATGCGGTCGCCAAGGCGCTGCGGCTGGGTGAAGTCGAAGGGGGTTCCGGCCACCGGACGGACCTCCCCCGTCGGGATGCCGCCGGGGCCGATGGGCAGGACATGGCGCGCGTTGACCATCACCCGGTGATCCAGGGCGCTGCCACCGCCCGCCAGATTGAAAAAGGCGTGGCCGGTGAAGGTCGCCACGGTCGGGCGGTCGCACGTCGCCTCATACTCCAGCCGCAGCGTGTCGCCGTCCAATCGATAGACCAGGGAGGATTGCAGGGTCCCGGGATAGCCTTCCTCGCCATCGGCGTAGGTCAGGCTCATGCGGACGGCGGCGGCGGACAGGCGTTCGGTCTGGAACACCCGGAATCGGCTGCCCTTGGTCCCGCCATGCAGGTGATTCGGCCCGGCGTTCCGGGACAGGGAATGCTCCACCCCGTCCAAGACGAAACGCCCGTTGGCGATGCGGTTGGCGAAGCGGCCGATGAAGGCCCCCATCGACGGTTGGCCGCCCTGGATCGCGGCCAGACGGTCATAGCCGAGCACGACGTCGCCCAAACGGCCCGACCGGTCGGGGGCGAGGATCTGGACGATCCGCGCCCCGTAATTGCACAGGCTGACCGTGACGCCGCCCTCCCCGGTCAACGTCCACAGGCCAACGGGTTGCCCGTCGATCTCGCCGCGAAAGGCGGCGGGGTCGAGCGTGACCGGCGGTGCGGCGCCGCTCATCACAGGAAATCGTCGCGGATCGGGGTGAAGGCATCGACCAGCACGGTCGGTTCCAGGATCGTCACCCCGTGCATCGTGCCGGGCGGCACGTAATAGCTCGCCCCCGGCCCCAGGCGTTGCGTGCCGTGGCCGTCCATCGTCAGATCCAGAAGGCCGGAGACGACATAGCCCACCTGTTCCTGCGGGTGGCTGTGCATCGGGGCGACGATCCCGGCCTTGAAGGTGAATTCCACCAGCATCAGCCCCGCGCCATAACTCAACACCCGGCGTTCGGCCCCTTCGGGGGTGATGACCGGCGTTTCCTGCGCCGCATCGGCCAAAATCTTCATGGTTCAACGCTCCATCAGGCTGATGTCAGGGAAAAGAAGGCCCGCCGCACCGAAATGCGCCGGGCCAAGGGGGAAGGAACACACCGCAGTCAAAATGGTCCGGTCAAAAAGGGTCGGGGTGGATCAGTGCAGCAGCAGGTTCGGCAGCCACATCGAGAAGCCCGGCATGTAGGTGACAAGCCCCAGCGCCAGGATCAGCGCCGCGTAGAAGGGAAGGATGGTCTTCATCACCTCGCCCACCGAAATCCCGCCGATGGCGCAGCCGACGAACTGGGTGGTTCCAACCGGCGGGGTGTTCAGGCCCAGCGCGCAGTTGATGAGCATCACCATGCCGAACTGAACCGGATCCATGCCGTATTGCTGGGCGATGGGCAGAAAGATCGGCGTGCAGATCAGGATGGTGCTGGCCATGTCCATGAAGGTGCCCAGCACGAACAGGATGATGTTGATCAGCAGGAAGATCACCAGCGGGTTCGACGAAATGCCCGACATGAACTGGCTGGTCAGCTCGGCCACCTCGTACAGCGCCATCAGATACTGGAACATGGTCGACACGCCGATCAGCAGCAGCACCACGCCGGTGGTCTTCACCGCCTTCATCGTCGCCTTGACAAAGCTTTCCCAGCTCAAGGTCCGGTAGGCGAAGATCGTCAGAGCCAGGGAGTAGACCACCGCCACCGACGCGCCCTCGGTCGCCGTGAAGATGCCCAGCAGGATGCCGCCCAGGATGATGACCACCACAAACAGACCGGGCAGCGCATGGGCGAAGGATTGGAAGACCACCGACCATCCCGGAAAGGTCCCCGCCGGATAGCCGCGCTTTACCGCGACGAAATAGGCGGCCGCCAGCATGCAGACCGTCATCACCACCACCGGCATCAACCCCGCCGCGATGAGCGCGCCGATCGACACCTTGCCACCCGCCGCCAGCGAATAGAGGATCATGTTGTGGCTGGTCGGCATCAGGGCACCCACCAGCGAGGCGTGGGTGGTGACGTTCACCGCGTAATCGGTGTGGTAGCCCTCGCGCTTCATCATCGGGATCATCACCGATCCCATCGCCGACACGTCGGCCACCGGCGATCCTGAGACACCACCAAACAGCGTGCAGGCCACCACATTGGCCATGCCCAGACCGCCCCGGATGTGGCCGACCATGTTGCGGGCCAGCGTCACGATCTTGTCGGCGATGCCGCCGTGCAGCATCAGTTCGCCGGAGAAGACAAAGAAGGGGATGGCGAGGAAGGAGAAGATGTTCATGCCCGAGGTCATCTGCTGAAAGATGACGGCGTGGGGCAGCCCTTCATACATGATGGTGAAGAGCGAGGAGAGGCCGATGGCGAAGGCGACCGGAACGCCCAGGATCAACAGACCGAAAAAGGTCGCGGAAAGTACGATCAGTTCCATGTCGGCTCGACCTCTTCATGGCGCAGCAGGGCGAGCGTGTGCTCGACCGAAAACAGGACGATCAGGCAACCGGACAGGCTGAGCGGCACATAGCGCACGATTTCCGGCAGGCCCAGATTGGGGATCGGGTAGGTGGACACCGACATGCCGAGCACCCAGCCGTTGTAGGCCATCGACGCGCCGAAACCGGCCACCAGGATGTGGATGAGGATCTCGAACCAACGTTGAACGTGCAACGGCAGCAGGATGACCACCGAGTCCATGCCGATGTGTCCGGCGTCGCGCACGGCCACCGCCGCGCCCAGCATCGTCACATACAGCACCAGAACCAGCGCCAGGCTTTCGGCCCAGGTCGGTGTCTGGTTGAAGACGTACCGTCCGACGACTTCGTAAAACACGATTCCGACGATGCTCATCAGACCGATGACGGCGATCACCGTGCCAAGCCGCGCCAACGCGATGTTCACCAGGGTCAGAAGCCGCCGGGGCTGCGCCTGCGCGCCGCCGTCCACCAAGCTGTCTTGCATCATGGTTGCTCCCAGGGACCGGGATGGCGAGCGGGCGGACCCGCTCGCCGGACCGGCTCAAATCGTTACTTGCTCTGTTGGATGCGGGTGACGAGGCTCTTCAAAACCGGGGTGCTGGCGAATTTCTCGTAGACCGGCTTCATCGCGTCGACCAACTCCTGCTTGTTGGCGATGGTGATGATCTGGGCACCGCCCGCCTCCACCATCTTGCGGGAATTGATTTCGCGTTCGTCCCACAGCTTGCGCATGAAGGGCACCGAGTCCTTGGCCGCCTGACGGATCAGCGCCTGATCGTCCTTCGACAGCCGGTCCCAGATGACCTTGGAGAAAACCAGCACTTCCGGGGCCAGGGAATGTTCGGTCAGGCTGTAATAGCGGGCCGCTTCGAAATGGCGGGAGGATTCATAGCTGGGCCAGTTGTTTTCCGCCCCATCGACGATGCCGGTCTTCAGCGCGGTGAACACCTCGCCATAGGGCATCGGCGTCGGGTTCGCCCCCAGCGCGTTGATCATGCCGACAAACAGGTCCGACGGTTGGACGCGGATCTTCAGGCCCTTGAAATCCTCCAGCGACTTGATCGGCTTCTTGGCGGTGTAGAAGGAGCGCGAACCGCTGTCGTAGAAGGCCAGGCCGATCAAGCCCTGCGCTTCCATCGCCTTCAGGATGTCGTCGCCGATCGGGCCGTCCAGAACGCTGCGCATGTGCGCGGTGTCGCGGAAGATGAAGGGAAGGACGGTGACGAGCGTTTCCGGCACGATGCTGTTCAGGGCACCGGCGTTGATGCGCATCATGTCCAGACCGCCCAGTTTGAGCTGTTCGATCGTGTCCTTTTCCGTGCCCAGCGCGCCCGAGGGGAACACGCGGATGTTCAGCTTGCCGCTGGTCTTTTCGGCCAGCGTGCGGCCCATCTGCTTGACCGCCTCAACCGTCGGATAATCGGCGGGGTGGACGTCGGCGGAGCGGAAATCGCGCGCCTGGGCCGTTTGAGGGGCGGTCAGGGCGACGGTCGCGCCAAAGGTGAGCGCCGCAGCGACGGCCAATGAACGAAGCAACCCGGGCATCAACGTCTCCTCCGTTGTGATTGGAACCGGGCGGCGTGGCCGTGTCCGGTTCTGTGGCTTTGTTGAACTGGGGGGTGAGCGGAAACAAGCAGATGGACAAGGACGGGGCGTCGCGGCGGCACAGGGGTGTCGCAACGGTCCATGACATCACACACACCAAAGAACCTGTGGAAATCCCTTAGTCCGTTCCGATGTGTATGCGGATTCTGTCAGACAACTGAGATGAAATGTTCAGACAACCACGATCGATTCCTGTCCTGCACGGGGATCGCTTGTGGATTCTCCTTATTTCTTTCTTGCGCTGATGTGCGCATTCATATCGGCGACGGAGTCATACCTGTTCGGCAAAGCCTGAATTGTGCGGATCGGTCTGGCAAACGCGCTGTCCGAGCGACGGTGCGTTGCGCAAACCACAAACACTTTGTTGGGCACGCCATTGGTTGATCCCGCTAAAACCCACTCTAGCGCTGCGGCGTGTAAGTGGTCAAGTGGTAAGATGACTTTGCGCGATGGCCAAGCGATTCCGGCGGACAGGCGGCGGCATCGGGCGGAAGAGACGAACGACCTGTCAAACAAGGGAGCGGTGATGATGGCGCAGGCGGCGGCAGTCCAGGGCATCGGCGGATCACCGGCGGTCGGCGGGGGGGATGGCCCCTGGTACAGCGGTTTGCGCGGCAAGCTGATGTCGGCGATCGGTGTGGTGCTGTCGGGGACCCTGGTGGCGGCGGCGGTGGCGCTGGCGGGGTACGCCAACGTGCGCGCGACCATCGACGTCATCGTTGGCCAAGCGGTCCCCGCGATGAACGAGGGGATGGCGGTGGCCCAGCAGGCCGAACGGCTGGTCGCGCTCGCCCCTGCCCTGTCCTCGGCGGCGGACACCAAGGCGCGGGAGGAGGTGTCCGCCCGCATCCGACAGGCCAAGCAGGAGTTTGCCGCCCGGCTCGGACGGCTGCGGGCCGATGGCGTGGGCGGCAATCGTCTGGTGGTGATTGAGGAGGCGGCGACCGCCCTGCTGGCCAATCTCGATCAGTTGGACGCCGCCGCCGCCGACCGGGTGCGGCACGCCGGTCTGCGCGCCGCACTGCTGCCGAAGATGCTGGAGGCCGACGCCCAAATCCAGAAATTCACCGCCCCGTGGCGCACGGTTCTGGTCAACGAGGAGGAGCAGGCCCGCGAAACCCTGGCCGATCCCGACTCCTCGCCCGACGATCTGCACCGCGCCGCCGACGCTCTGGTTGATGTCGCCAAGCGGGCCAAGCCCCTGATGACGGTGATCGAGGAGGCGACGACCGCCCGCAACATGCTGTTGGAGGCGTCGAGCAGCGGTGATGAGCAGCGCTTGGCCATCATCGAAACCAAGCTGGGACTGGTCTTTGCCACCATGGATGGGGCGGCCAGCGTCCTGCCGGAAAAACTGGCCGCCGTGATTGCCGCACAGACCAAAATCCTGCGCGATCTGGCGTTGGGCAACGCCGCGTTGATCGAGTCGCGTCGTCAGGAGTTGGCGATCCAGATCCAGGCGAACCGCCTGTTGGAGAGCAACCACAGCCTGACCTTGCGGCTGTCGGACAGCATCGCCGCCCTGGTCAAGGATCAGGAAAGCGGCATCGCCACCGCCAGCGGCGCGACCGGCCGCATGCTGGACAACAGCCAACTGACCCAGATCGGTGTCAGCGTCGCCAGCGTGATCGTGTCGATCCTGGTGGTGTGGCTCTATGTCGGCCGCAGTCTGGTGCGCCGCCTGATGCTGTTGAAAACCAGCATGGGGCGGATCGTGGCGGGGGACCTCGACACCGACGTCGCGCTGGGTGGGCGCGACGAGATCGCCGAGATGGGAGCGGCCCTGCGCGTGTTCCGCGACACCGCGCGCGAGGTCGAACACGCCCGCGCCCAAGCCGAACGCGAACGCAGCCAGGCGGCGGGTGAACGGCGTCAGGCGATGCTGACGCTGGCCGACCAGTTCGAAAGCGGGGTCAAGATCGTGGTGGAAACCGTGTCCGCCGCCGCCAGCCAGATGCACGACACCGCCACCACCATGGTGGACACCGCGCAGGACACCGAACGTCAGGCGGGCAGCGCGGCGCAGGCGGCGCAACAGGCCTCCACCAACGTGGACAGCGCCGCGTCCGCCGCGCATCAACTGACGGCGTCGATCAGCGAGATTTCCCGTCAGGTCACGGAATCGGCGACGATCACCGGGCAGGCCGCCCGCGACGCCGAGCGCACCGACGCCACCATGCACAGCCTGAACGACGCCGCCGCCCGGATCGGTGCGGTGCTGGACCTCATCACCGACATCGCCGGACAAACCAACCTTCTGGCGCTGAACGCCACCATCGAAGCGGCGCGGGCCGGAGAGGCGGGCAAGGGCTTCGCCGTGGTGGCGCAGGAGGTCAAACAACTGGCCAGCCAGACCGCCAAGGCCACCGACCAGATCGCCGGGCAGGTCAACGCGATGCAAACCGCCACCACCGACGCGGTCAGCGCCATCCGCAACATCGGCGCGACCATCGCCCGGCTGAACGACATCGCCACCGGCATCGCGGCGGCGGTCGAGGAGCAGGGCGCGGCGACGGCGGAAATCGCCCGCAACGTGCAGCAGGCGGCGGGCGGAACCGCGCGCGCGTCGGAGGACATCGGGCAAGTGCGCGCCGCCGCCGGACAAACCGGCCAATCGGCGCAAGCGGTGCTGTCGGTGGCAGACAAAGTGTCCAGTGAAACCAACCGGCTGCTGCAACAGATCGATTCGTTCCTGCGTCAGGTGCGGTCGGCCTGATCGGCGTCCTCGTCCTCGGCACACCCGCTTTTGGCACACTTCGGGTCAGGATCGCGCGGTCACGCTCATTCCTGGGCGGCGGGCGGGCGGCGTCGGCACAACACGGGCAATGATCCTCCTGCCCCCCGTGATCCGCCGACGCCGCCGGACAACGTCCCACGACCGTTGCGTCCTGACCCCTTTTCGCTGGAAACCGTGTTGAAAACCGGGTCGTAACCGTCGGTCAGACGTCCTGATGCTGGTCGGTGATGCGCTGGCGGGCGCGGTTGATGTGGTAACGCATCGCCAGATTGGCGGATTCGGAATCGCCCATGGCGATGGCGTCGTAAATCCGGCTGTGCTCGTCCAGAACGCGTTGGATGCGCTGGTCGGACCCGTCGCGGGTGATGTTGAGCGCCACGGCCATGGAATTTTCGATGGCGGTGTGCAGGGTTTCCAGGATCGAGACGAACATCTCGTTGCAGCTCGCCTCCGCCACCGCGCGGTGAAAGGCGAAATCGGCCGCGCTGGCCGACCCCCGCGCCTCGACCGCGCGCCCCAGATCCTCCAGCGCCGCCTTGATCTGGCCGAGTTGCTGGGAGGAACGCCGCTTGGCCGCCAGGGCCGCCGCCTCCCCCTCCAACGGCACGCGCAGCTCGTAGCAGCGCAGGATTCCGGCGATGTCGGACGCCCCGGCGATGGCGATCAACCCCTGCGGCGGGCGGCGCTGCACATAGGTGCCGGAGCCTTGGCGGGCAACGACCAGCCCGTCGGCCTGCAACAGCATCATCGCTTCCCGCACCACCGGGCGCGAGACCTCGAACATCAGGCAGAGTTCCTTTTCCGACGGCAGCTTGTCGCCTTCCTTCAGGGTGCCGGACACGATCTGCTCCAGGATTTGCCCATAGAGCTGATCGCCCAGCCGCTCCTTGCGCTTGGGCTGCAACGTCAATCCGGCCAACTTCGCCATTCCCAACACCCGCGCCAACATGGTTCACCGCTCATGTTAGCAGACAAGTTGACCTATAGGAATGTCGCAATTGGGGGTGTTGGCGCGACAAAACAGGCCCGACGACGCGGGGTCGTCAGGTGGGCGGGCCAGGGATGCTGGGGGTGACGCGGAGACGCCCGCCTCACCCCGGGTGACGAACCGATCAGCCGGGCGGGCGCGGCGCGCGGTCGTCGATGAAAAAGGCGGGTTCCTCAACCCGGTAGGCGTCGATTCCCTCCCGCAGTTTTTCCAGATGATGCTTGATCGCGCGGGCCGCCGCGTCGCCGTCATGGGCGGCGATGGCGGTGACGACCGCCGCGTGTTCGCCGATCACCCGATCCATCCGCCCCGGTTCGGGCAGGGTCAGGCGGCGGTAGCGGTCGATCTGCACCTTGACCTGTTGAATGAGCGCCCACACCCCCGGCAACCCGGCGGTGTCCGACAGGGCGGCGTGAAACTCCTCGTCGGCCATGTGGAATCCGTCGCGGTCGCAGGCCGCCGCCATGGCGCGTTGATGCGCGACGATGGCGGTCAAGCGGGCGATCTGGTCCGGCGTGGCGCGTTCGGCGGCGTGCCGAACGCAGGCTTCCTCCAAGGCGGATCGGATGATGATGGTTTCCGGCAGATCGGACAGTGGGATGCGGGCGACGAAGGTCCCCGATTGCGGAAACACCTCGACCAGCCGTTCGGAGGTGAGCTTCAACACCGCTTCGCGCACCGGGGTGCGGCTGACGCCGTGGGCCTGGGCCAGATCCTTTTCGCTGATCGGCTCGCCCGGCTTGCGGTGCAGGCCAAGGATTTCGGCCCGCAACTGCTGATAGACCTGCTGCGCGGCGGTCAGGCCGCGTTCGCGCACCGCCGCCGCCGGTTTGGGCGTGCGGCGGCGCGGGGCGTGTGTCGTTTGTCCGCCCGCCTCGGCCGTCATGATGCCCCCTGCAATTCCGCCGCAACCGCCGCCGTGGCCTGCGCCGGGGCGATGGCCCCGGGGTGGCCGATGACGATTCCGGCCAAGCGATGGCCCAACCCGGCCGCCGCCGCCACGCTCCACCCGGCTTGGCGGGCCGCCAGATAACCGGCGCAAAAGCTGTCGCCCGCCGCCGTGGTGTCCACCACCCGCTCCACCCGCGTGGCCGGGACCGTTTCCACCGCGCCGCCGACCTCCCAGACCAGGCAACCGTCACCGCCGTTCTTGACGATGATCTCGTCGGCCCCGGCGTCGCGCCAGCGGTCGATGATGGCGGTGGGTGCCTCCGCGCCGAACAGCAGCGCCTCGTCCTCCACCCCGGACAGCACGATGTCCACCCGTCCGGCGAGTGCGGCGTAAGCCGCGCGGGCGGCGTCCAGGCCGGGCCAGTTGCGCGGGCGCAGGTTGGTGTCAAAGGCGACCTTGGCCCCCGCCGCCCGCGCCCGGTCCAGCGTCTCCCCCAGCCGCTCCCGCCCCTCGTCACCATACAGCGACAGGGAGATGCCCGACAGCATCAGCAGGCCATAGCCGGGCAGCGCGTCCACCAGCGGGGCGGCGTCCGGGTGGGTGAACAGCTCGCGCGCCGGGGCGCGGTCGCGCCAATAATAAAAGGACCGCTCGCCCTTCGCGTCGGTTTCGATGGTGTAAAGACCGGGCACGCGACCGGGCAGACGAACCACCCGATCCGTTCCCACCCCTTCCGCCGCCCAGGCGGCCAGCAGATCGGCGCTGTACGGATCATCGCCCAACAGCGTGACGTAATCGACCGCCGCGCCCAGCCGGGCCAGATACAGCGCGCAGTTCAGCGTGTCGCCGCCAAAGCCGAAGCGGGCGGTTCCGTCCCCGGTGCGACGGACTTCCAACATGCACTCCCCGATGGCCGCGATCCGAGTCATTCTCAAAAACTTCCCTTATGATCAAAGCGTGTCTGAAAAATGCGTCACCAGCGCGTCGCGCATCATCGCCGCCATGCGCGCCCGCGTTTCTTCCGTCGCCGAACCGACATGCGGCAACAGCACGATGTCCGGGTGGTGGAGCAAATCGGGGCGCGGCGTGGGTTCATCCTCGCACACGTCCAGCCCGGCCCCGGCGATGGTCCCGTCGGCCAACGCGGCGAGCAACGCATCCTCGTCCACCACGCTGCCGCGCGCGACGTTGACCACCACCCCGCCCGGCCCCAACGCCCGCAGCACCGCCGCGTTGACCAGATGGCGGGTGTCCGGCCCACCGGGGCAGCACAGGGCGAGGAAATCGGATTCCGCCGCCAAGCCCGCCGCCGTCGGGTGATAGGGATAGGGGGCCGCCGCCTTGGCGCGCGGCCCGTGATAGGCCACGCTCATGCCGAAGGCTGTGGCCCGCGCGGCGAGCGCCGCCCCGATGTGGCCCAGCCCGACAATCCCCAGCCGCCGCCCGGTCAGGCTGCGCGACAGCGGAAAGGCCCCCGCCGCCCAATCGCCCGCGCGCACGAAACGTTCCGCCGCCGAAAAACGGCGGACGGCGGCCAGCAGCAGCGCCATGGCGGTGTCTGCCACATCGTCGGTCAGCGCGGCCGAGGTGTTGGCGATCACCACCCCCCGCCGCCGCGCCGCCGCCAGATCGACATACTCCAGCCCGGCGCTGTAGGAGGAGAGAATCTCCAGATTGGGCAGCGCCTCCAGCAGCGCCGCCGTCACCGGGGTGGGGGGACGGGACGCCAAGCCACGGATGCGCGGGGCGATGGCGGCGAAATCGGCGGAGCCGATCACCTCCGGCCCATGCACGGTGAACCGCGCCGCCAGATCCTCCGCCACGCCGGGCGGCAGGGGGGCGGTGCACAGAATGTTGACGTCCGTCCGGCTCATCCTGGTGTTACCCCTGAACCACGTCCTGGCGCTGGCTGCCCAGCCCCTCGATCCCCAGCGTCACCACATCGCCCGCCTTCAGGTAGGTTTGCGGCTTTTGCCCCATGCCCACGCCGGGCGGGGTTCCGGTGGAGATGATGTCGCCCGGTTGCAGCGACATGAAGCGCGACAGGTAAGACACCAGGAAGCGCACGCCATAGACCATCGTCGCCGTGCTGCCGTTCTGGTAGCGGTGGCCGTTGACCTCCAGCCACATCGGCAGGTTCTGCGGGTCGGCCACCTCGTCGCGCGTCACCAGCCACGGGCCGGTGGGGCCGAAGCTGTCGGCGGATTTGCCCTTGGTCCACTGGCCGTGATGTTCGGTCTGGAAGGCGCGCTCGGACACGTCGTTGATGACGCAGTAGCCGGCGACGTGATCCATCGCGTCCTCTTCGGACACGTATTTGGCGGTCTTGCCAATGACGACGCCGAGTTCGACCTCCCAATCGGTCTTCAGCGAGCCGCGCGGGATCTCGATGACGTCGTTCGGGCCGGTGATGGCGCTGGTCGCCTTCATGAAGATGATCGGCTCCGGCGGCACGGTGGCCCCGGTTTCCGCCGCGTGGTCGGAGTAATTCAGGCCGATGCAGATGAATTTCCCGGTTCCGGTCACGCAAGCGCCAAGGCGGGGGTCGCCTTCCACCAGCGGCAGGCTGGCGGGATCGAGCGCGCGCAGGGCGTCCAGCCCATCGGGCGACAGCGTGGCCCCGGCGATGTCGGCGACATGGGCCGACAGATCGCGGATGCGGCCTTCCGCGTCGAGCAGGCCGGGCTTTTCCTGGCCCGCCGGGCCGTAACGAAGCAGTTTCATAACAAGTCCCCGTGGGTGTGAAACAGGATCAGGCCGCCCAACCGCCGTCGATCACATGGACCGCACCGGTGGTGTAGCCCGCCGCATCGGATGAAAGATAGACCACAAGCTCGGCGATTTCCTCCGGCTTTCCCAACCGCCCGATGGGCTGGCGGGCGATGAAGGCGGCGCGCGCCTGGGCGTAATCCCCCTGGGCGCGCAGGCGGTCCTCCAGCGACGGGGATTCGACGGTCCCGGGGCACACGACGTTGCAGCGGATGCCGCGCCCGATGAAATCGGCGGCCACCGCCTTGGTCAAACCGATCACCGCCGCCTTGGTCAGGCTGTAGACGTAACGGTTCGGCACCGCCTTCACGCTCGACGCCACCGACGCCATGTTGACGATCGATCCGCCGCCCTTTTCCAGCATGCCGGGCAGCACGGCGCGGATCATCCGATGCATGGATTTGACGTTCAGATCAACGCTGAAGTCGAACGCCTCGTCGTCGCACTCCAGGATGCTCCCGTTGTGGACGAAGCCCGCGCAGTTGAACAGCAGATCGACCGGCCCGATGGCCGCCACCGTGTCGGCCACGGCGGCGCTGTCGCGCACGTCGAGCGTCCGGGTGGTCACGCCGGGAACCCCAGCCAGATCGGCCAACCGCTCCGCGTTGATGTCCAGCGCCCACACCCGCGCGCCTTCGCGCGCGAAGGCGTCGACGGTGGCACGGCCGATGCCCTGCGCGGCGGCGGTGATGATGGCGGTTTTGCCGTGCAGGCGTCCGCTGGTGGGCTGGTCAGGCATGATGCAATCCCTGGAAGGAAGGGCGGCCCCCTCCCCCACCCGGTTGCGGGGAGGGAGGGAGGCCCAGGCGTTTGTTCAGTGGGCGTTTGGTCTGCGGGCGTGTGGTGAGCGGGCGTTCGGTCAGCGGCTCGTCAGGTCCGCCGGCAGGTCGCGGTCGTGGAAGGAGGAGAAGACGGCGTTCAACCGACCGTTATCAACATTGGTCTTGATCCACTTGTTGACCCATTCGCGCAGCCGGTCTTCGCCCTGCGCCATCGCCATGCCGAGATTCAACTCCTGCTGGGTGAACTTCACCTTCAGCGGGCTTTGCGTGCGGCGTTCGTTGATGGCGGCGATGGCCGTGGTCTGGCTGGACACGATGTCCACCTGCCCCGACACCAGCGCGGTGATGAGCGTCGCGTCGTCCTCGAAACGCAGGATTTCGGCACCCTTGGCGTTTTTCGTCACCAGGCTGTCGTTCACGGTGGCGCGGGTCAGGCCGATCTTTTTGCCGACCAGATCCTCATAGCCCTTGATGGCGATGTCCGCCGGGGCGGCGACGATGATGTCGAGCGTGGCGTAGGGCACGCTGAAATCGATCACCTTCTTGCGTTCCGGCGTGATCGCCAGCGTGGCGATCAGCAGATCGGCCTTGCGGGTCTGCACCGTCGGCACGCGGGCGGCGTTGGTGATCTCCACCAGTTCCAGTTCGACGCCCATGTCCTTGGCCAGCATGCGGGCGGTTTCCACGTCCGACCCGGTCGCCTTCACATTTTTGTCCACAAAGGCGAACAGCGGAATGCCCATCGCCACGGCGATGCGGATTTTCTTGGCCTTCATGACGTCGTCGAGGACATCGGCCTTGGCGGCGACGGGGGCGGCGGCGAGCCACAGGGCGGTGACGGCGGTGACGGTGGCGGCGAGAAGCTTGCGGATGCGCATCGTGGGTTTCCTCCTGAGAATCTTGTTCTTGAACGCGATGGGGGGCTTACAGTCCGTTGGACAGGAACGCCTGCAATTCGGGGGTTTGCGGGTTTTCCAGCATCTCGCCGGGGCCGGTTTCCCAGACGCGGCCCTGATGCATGAAGATCACCCGGTCGGCGACGCGGCGGGCGAAGGTCATTTCGTGCGTGACCACGGCCATCGTCATGCCGCCCTGGGCCAGCGTTTCCATGACGCGCAGCACCTCCCCGGTCAATTGCGGGTCGAGCGCGGATGTGACCTCGTCGAACAGCATGACCTTGGGCTGCATCGCCAGCGACCGGGCGATGGCCACACGCTGCTGCTGCCCGCCCGAAAGCTGTTCGGGGTAACAGTCGATCTTTTCGGCCAGCCCGACGCGCTCCAGCGATTCCTGCGCCAGGGCGCGGGCCTGGCTGTTGGGCAGGCGTTTGACCCGGCGCGGGGCCAGCGTGATGTTCTGCTCCACCGTCAGGTGTGGGAACAGGTTGTAGCTTTGGAACACCATGCCGACGTCCTGGCGCAGCGCCCGCAGATCCAGCGTGGGTTGGTCGAGCCGATGGCCGCAGACCTCCAGCGTGCCCGACTGGATGGTTTCCAGCCGGTTGATGCAGCGCAGCGCCGTGCTCTTGCCCGAGCCGCTGCGGCCGATGATGGCGACGACCTCGCCCCGGTCGATCTCGAACGACACGCCCTTCAGCACCTCGATGGCACCAAAGGATTTGTGGATGTCATGCAGCTTGACGACGGCCGACATTGAGCTTCCTCTCAAGCGAACGGCTCCAGCGCGACAGCGGGTAGCACAGGGCGAAATACAGGACGCCCGCGATCCCGAAGACGAGGAACGGCGTGAACAGCGAGTTGTTGACCACCTGCGCCGCGCGGGTCAGTTCGACAAAGCCGACGACCGAGGCGAGCGAGGTGCTTTTGAGAACCTGGACCAGAAAGCCGACCGTCGGCGGCGTGGCGATGCGCGCCGCCTGCGGCAGGATGACATCGACCAGGGTTTGCCACCGCGTCAGGGCCAACCCTTCCGACGCTTCCCACTGGGTGCGCGGCACCGATTCGACGCAGCCGCGCCAGATTTCGCCCAAAAAGGCGCTGCAATAGACCATCAGCGACACGCCCGCCGCCAGCAGCGGCGGCAGTTCGATGCCGACCACGCCCAGGCCGAAATAAACGACGAACAGCAGGATCAGCAGCGGCGTGCCCTGGATGAGCTGCACATAGAGGAAGGAGATCCGCCGCAACAGCGCGCTGCGCGCCGTGCGCAGCAGCATCACGCCGAACCCGGCGACCCCGCCCAGGGCAAAGGCCAGCGCCGAGAGCACGACGGTCCAACCCACGCCTTGCAGCAGATAGAGGAAATGGTTGACGGTGAAGCTTCCACCCATGATCGTCCGGCCTCCTTACAGCGGGGTGCCAAGGCGGCGGCGGCGCGGAAACATCGCCTGACCGACCAGGAAGAAGGCGAACTTCAGCAGCATCGCCATCAGGAAATAGAGAACCGCCACGACGATGAAGGTTTCAAAGGAGCGGAAGCTTTCCGATTGAACGGAGTTGGCAACCCCGGTCAGCTCCTCCGCCGAAATCTGCGACGTGACCGACGACGACAGCATCATCAACACGAATTGGCCGGTCAGCGACGGGTAAACCCGCTCCAGCGCCGGGCGCAGGATGACGTCCCAATAGATTTGCGGAACGGACAGGCCCAGCGCTTCGGCGGCTTCGATCTGGCCGGGATGGATGGTGTCCATGCCCGCCCGCACGATTTCGGCGGTGTAGGCCCCGACGTTGAACACCATGGTCAGGATGGCGGCGGCGAAGATCGGCAGTTTCAAACCGGCCGACGCCAAACCGAAGAAAATGAAAAAGATTTGGATCAGGTAGGGGGTGTTGCGCACCACCTCCACATAGGCCCCGCACAGCGCGGCCAGCCACGGGCGCTTGCCGCGCCGACCGATGGCGCACAGCACGCCGATCACCATGCCCAGCACGGTGGCGATGGCCGTCATTTCCAGCGTCATCAACGCGCCGCGCAGAAACTCCGGCCAGTATTCTTGCAGGCTGGCGAAGTCGAACGTGTACTTCACAAGATGCCCTCCCGGTGTCGGTGTCCGTCCGGCTTGCCGCCGGATTCTTGCTTCCTGTGGTGAAGGGGCGGCGCACCGCCCCCCGGTCGGATCGACGCGCCGTTACCGCGCCATCCACCCGCCATCGACGGGCAACACCACGCCGTGCACGTAATCCGACGCCGCCGAGGCCAGGAACACCGCCGCCCCGCCCAACTCCTTGGGCTGGCCCCAGTGACCGGCGGGGATGCGGGCCAGGATGTCGGCGTTGCGTTTGGGATCGTTGCGCAGCGCCTCGGTGTTGTTGGTGTCGAAATAACCGGGCGCGATGGCGTTGACGTTGATGCCCTTGCCCGCCCATTCGCAGGCCAGCAGCCGCGTCAACCCGGCCAGCCCGCTTTTGCTGGCGGTGTAGGACGGGATGCGGATGCCGCCCTGGAAGGACAGCAGCGAGGCGATGTTGATGATCTTGCCGCCCAGACCGTCGGCGATCATCGCCCGCCCCACCGCCTGGGTCAGAAAGAAGGTCGTCTTCAGGTTGACGTTCATCACGTCGTCCCAATCGGCCTCGGTGAAATCCACCGCGTCGGCCCGGCGGATGATGCCGGCGTTGTTGACCAGGATGTCCACCCGCGCGCCGGTGGCCTGCGCCCGCTCCATCACCGGGGCGACGGCGGCCACGCTCGACAGGTCGGCGCGGATGGCGTGGAACGGCGCACCGGCGGCGGCGACCTGGGCCGCCGTCTCGTCCATCGCCGACCGGCCCACCGCGATGATCCCGGCCCCGGCCTCCGCCAACGCCACGGCGATGGCCTGGCCCAAGCCGGTGTTGGCCCCCGTGACCAGCGCGGTCTTGCCGGTCAGATCGAAGAGGGAGTGGCGGCTCATCGCAGCGTCTCCATCGGGATCCAATCCATGTCGGTGTAATCGACGTTGTCGCCGCCCATGCCCCAGATGAAGGCGTAGTTGCTGGTCCCGACGCCGGAATGGATCGACCAGGCGGGGGAGATCACCAGCTCCTCGTTCTTGACCACGATGTGCCGGGTTTCCGTCGGCTCGCCCATCAGGTGGAAGATGCGGGCGCTGTCGGCGAGGTCGAAGTAGAAATACACCTCGCAGCGGCGGGTGTGGCTGTGGGCGGGCATGGTGTTCCACATGCTGCCCGGCTCCAGCTGGGTCAGGCCCATGACGAGCTGACAGGTGTCGCAGACGCCCGGCAGGATATACTGGTAGATGGTGCGGCGGTTGGAGGTGGCGATGTCGCCGACCTCCATCTTCTTGGCCTGATCCTGGCGGATGTGCCGGGTTTCAAAACGGGCGTGCGCCGGGGTGCTCATCACATAGAATTTGGCCGGGTTGGCCGGATCGACGCTTTCGAACCGCACGTCGGCGCTGTCCTTGCCGATGTAGAGGGCGTCGCGGTTGCCCATCTCATACACCGCGCCATCGACCCGCAAGCGGCCCGGCGCGCCGATGTTGAACACGCCCATTTCGCGCCGCGCCAGGAAGGTGGGGGATCCCACCTCCTTTGGGGCGGTCAGGGCCACCGACTCCGTCGTCGGCAACACGCCGCCCACCACCACCCGGTCCACCGTGCTGTAGGTCAGCGTGATCTGGTTGGGCTGAAACAGGTTTTCCATCAGGAAATGGCGGCGCAGCGCGGCGGTGTCATAGCCCTTGGCGTCGTCGGGGTGCGGCGCGTAGCGAAGATCGATGTTCATGCTGTCTCCCTGAGGGGATCGGCGGCGGTGCGATGCCGCCCGGCCGATCCACCCCCGTCCGGTGTGGCGCGGTGGTGCGCCGGTGTCTGGAGCGAGGAATAGGATATACTAGTATATCAGTCAAGCGGGAATCCATGGTCCTGCCAACAGCGGCGATTCCAAACAGTCTGTAGTCCACTTTCAAACACACCCTCGACAGCGGGCGGATCGTGTAGTAAGACTACATTCACGCCATCCGGTCGCCCTGCCTGCGGATCCCCTACCCCTCATGCTGCCCAACCTGCACGCTTCGCTCCCGTCGCTGCGCCGCGCCGAATTGGCGGTGGCGCAGGTCGTGTTGGCGCAGCCGGACGCGGTGGTGGGCGACAGCATCGCCCAACTGGCCGCCAAGGCGGAGGTGAGCGAGCCGACGGTGGTCCGTTTCTGCCGCGCGGTCGGCTGCACCGGCTTTCAGGATTTCAAACTGCGGCTGGCCCAGCATCTGGCCGCCAGCGCGGCGCGGGCGCAGGCGGCGACCAACGCCGGTTTGGCCCTGGTGCGCGACCTCACCCCCACCGACAGCGTGGCCAGCGCCACGGAAAAGGTGATGGACCGGTCCATCGGTGCCCTGGTGCGCCTGCGCGACACGTTGGACGCGGTGGCGCTGGAACAGGCGGCCCGTCGGCTGATCGCGGCGCAGCGGGTGGAGATCATCGGCGTCGGGGCCTCCGGCTCCGTCGCGGTGGACGCGCATCACAAGCTGTTCCGCCTGTTGCCGTCGGTCGCCGCGTCGTCGGACGCCCACATGCAGACGGCGGCGGCGGCCACGCTCGGTCCCGGCGACGTGATGCTGACGATTTCAAAGACGGGGACCAGCGCCGAAATCCTCGACGCCGCGATCATCGCGCGCGAGGGCGGGGCCTGCGTCATCGCCATCACCGCCGCGCGCGGGCCGCTGGCCAAACTGGCCGACGTGCTGTTGGCGGTGGAGGTGGACGAGGACACCGCCGTCCACACGCCGATGGCCTCGCGTTTGGCCCAACTGGCGTTGGTGGACGCGCTGACCGTCGCGGTCGGCCTGCTGTCGCCGCCCGAAACCAACCAGCGGCTTGCCCGCATCAAGACCGCGCTGCGCGGTCGTCACCGCATCACCGGGCCGGAGGACGTGCCGTCCACCCTGCGCGGCGATCCCCTGCCTGTGAAGGACGCGTCATGACCAGCACCGCCGCCGCGACTCTCGACCAGCTTGCCGCCTACGGCGTGGTTCCGGTCATCCGCAACAGCTCCGCCGATCTGGCGCGCACCGCCGTGTCGTGGCTGCGCGAGGCCGGGTACGGGACCTTTGAAATCACCATGACCACGCCCGGCGCGGTCGGCCTGATCGCCGAATTGAGCGCGCAGGGCGGTGCCTTGATCGGGGCCGGAACCGTTCTGACCGCCGCAGGGGTCGACGAGGTGGTGGCCGCCGGTGCCCGTTACGTCGTGTCGCCCTGCGTGGTGCCGGAGGTGGCCGCCGCCTGCCGCCGCCACGGCGTCGCCTGCCTGATGGGCGCGCTGACCCCGACGGAGGTGCACGCCGCCATTCTGGCCGGGGCCGACGCGGTCAAGGTGTTCCCGGCCTCCACCGTCGGCCCGGCGCACATCAAGGCGTTGAAGTCGGTGTTCCCCGGCGTGCGCTTTGTCCCCACCGGCGGCATCGACGCGGGCAACGTCGCGGCCTATGTCGCGGCGGGCGTGGCCTGCGTGGGCGCGGGTGGCAAACTGGTCGACGAGGCGCTGGTCAAGCGCGGCGACCGCGATGGAATTCTGAACGCTGGACGCCAGCTTTTGGACGCTTACACGGCGGCCAAGGCGGCGTGACCTGGGGCGGGGGATGGGTCGATCCATCCCCCGCTCCATTTTTCTTCTGTGATGTGAGTGTGATGTGAGGGTGTTTGGGCGCGCACACGGTCAGGCGCGCAGATAGGCCCACCCCTCGGCCTGCGCGGTGGCGATGTCGAGCACCGCCGCCGGAACCACGGTCAAGGTTCCGGCCTCGCGCCCCGCCGCCTTCAGGCTGTTGGCGCACAGGCGCAACAGGCCGTCGGTGGCCGGATCGGGATGATCCAGCGCGGCCACCACCGCCGCGCCGTTCACCACCAAACGCACCGCTGCATCGGGCCGCAGTTTCAGCAGATTGGCGGCGTTGCGCCGCCCGCGCTCCAGCGCGCCCGGTGTCGGCGCGTGGATGACCAGACGGATCACCGGTTCGTCGCTCATCGCTCAACCCGCCTTGGCCGCGTCGTAAAAGCTGTGGTCGAACAGGGCGTCCACGTCCACCGGATCGGGGATTTGGCCCAAGCCCTGCTGGAACGCCTGCATTTTCTTGGTGGATTCGACGATGCGGTGCGGGTCATCGACGAAGTTGGTGGCCCCGGAGAGCAAGGCCGCCCGCATCACCGCCGGTTCGATCAGGCCCTTGCCGATGGCCTCGGTGACGATGACCGCCGTGCGGTCGGGGTTGGCGATGGCGAAAGCGGTGGCGCGGACGTGCAACCGCACCAGCGTGGCCACCGCCGCCCGGTTCTGCGCGATCGCCGATTCCGTCACCGCCAGGATCGCGCCGGGCTGCTGCGGGAACAGGGTGCCCGCCTTGGCGACGAGGCGCGCGTCGGGCAATCGGCTTTGCACCAGCGTCAGGGTGGGTTCGAGGATCGACGCGCCATCGACCGCGCCCGACAGCAGCGCCTGTTGCACCTGCTCGTCGCCCATGCCGACGATCTGAAGGTCGCTGGCCGGAATCCTCGCCACCTCTTGCGCCCAATAGCGCAGCACGGTGTCGGGGACCGATCCGGCGGGCAGGCTGGCGATCTTGGCCGGACGCCCCTGCGCGGCGCGGAAGGCGGCGAACCCCTCCGCCGGGCTGGCGGCGCTGGCGGTCAGGCTGGCGAAGGGGCCGCGCCCGATCAACGCCACCTGATCGATGACGTTCGCGGCGACCACCTTCAGCTTGACGCCCTTGGAGCGGGCGATCATCGCCGGGCCGATGCCGACATAGGCGACGTCCAACGTGCCCGAGGCCAGGGCCTGGATCATCGCCGGTCCGGATTGGAAGCTGGTCAGGGTCAGATCCAGCCCGGCGTCCTTCGCCCACCCCTCCCCGTTCAACACATAGAGCTGTGTCATCGGGATGATGGGGATGTAGCCGACCCGCAGCGGCGTGGCGGCGGCGGACGGGCGCGGCAGGGCGGCGCTGCCCGCCACAGCGGCGGCAGCGGCCAGCAGGGCGCGGCGATTGAGCGGCATGGTCGTCCCTCCAGAAAATCCAGGCGCAGGGTAGAATGGGGATTGGGAAATGACAATTCACATTCGGCTGTGCTTTGAAACATCAATCAACAAGATGATTTGCGTGATTGAAAAACGTCCGTGCCAGCCATTGAACGCACAGCCTGTCGCCGCGTATCCTGATCGCAACCACGCATCCGAAAAGGACGGGCATGATGGGGAATCGGGGAAGCGGACAGGGTTTTGCGGTTGGCGCGGCTGCTCTGGCGCTGTGGGCCGGAACGGCTTGGGCGGCCGAGGTCGTTGTGGAGCAGCAGAACAAGGCGTTCACCCCGGCGGCGGTCACGGCGCAGGCGGGCGACACGCTGACCTTCACCAACGGCGATCTGTACACCCACAACATGTTTTCCGGCACGCTGGGGCACGAGTTCAATCTGGGCGGCCAAAGCCCGGGCGAAAAGAAGTCGATCCGCCTGACCAAGGCCGGAACCTTTGAGGTGGAGTGCCAGATTCACCCGCGCATGCACCTGACCGTCATTGTGAAATGAACGGCACCGTACAATGAACGGCACCGTGAAATGACTGGCGCGCGGCCCTGATGCTCGATCACATCCCGATCCGCTACAAGCTGACGCTGGCCTTTGCCCTGATCCTGGCGATCACGGCGGTGGGTGGCTGGTTCAGCGTGCAGGCGGTGACGGAGGTCGGGCGGCTGGTGGTGGCGCTGTACGACAAGCCGTTGCAGGCCATCGATTTCAGCCGGTCGGCGCAACTGCATGTGCGGGCGATGGTGATGGCGCAGCGTGTGGCCTCGCTGGGCAACCCGCACATGGCCGAACAGGCGCGGGCCGAATACCGCGCGGCGCGGGACGAGTTTGACGACGATCTCGCGGTGGCCCATCGTCGCGCCTCCAGCCCGGCGCTGCGCCAACGGTTGGACGAGGTGAAGGCGCTGATCGGGCAATGGGACGCGCTGATTCCCCCCACCGTGTCCACCGATGTCGAGAACCCGGCGATCCATGACCTGAGCCGCCGCATTCTGACCATCATCGATCTGGCGGTGGAAAACGCGAAATCCGATGGTTTCTACTTCGTTGAGGACGCCCGCGCCGAGGCGGCGGAGGCGCAGCGCACCACCCTGCTGATCGTGACGGCGGTGCTGTTGACCGGGCTGTTGGTGGCCGGGCTGCTGACCCGGAACATCGTCCGTCCGCTCAACCGCGCGGTGCGCATGGCCGAAACCATCGCGGGCGGTCATTTGAGCGAGCCGGTGTCCAGCCAGCGGCGCGACGAAACCGGCAAGCTGCTGCGCGCCATGGAGGTGATGCGGGCGCAACTGCTGTTGCGGGTGGAGGCCGATCGCCGTCTGGTCGCGCTGGAGCGGGAGCGGCGGGTCAATCTGGGCCGGTATCTGGATCCGGAAATCGGCGTGTGGCTGGCCGACAACAGCCCGGAAATGGTGCGGGCGGGTGCGCGGCACGATGTGGGGATCCTGTTCACCGACATCCGGGGCTTTACCCGCCGGTCGGAGGGGTTGGATCCGGCGGCGCTGGGCCGTTTTGTCGGGGAATTCCGCGCCTGCGTGGCCGCTGCGGCGGCGGCCCATGGCGGGGTGATCGACAAATTCATCGGCGACGCCGCCATGGTCCTGTTCGGCGTTCCCCACCCGCGCGATGGGGCGGCGGCGGACGCGCTCGCCTGCGCGCAAGAGCTGCTGGCCCGTGTCGCCGCCTGGAACGCCGAGCGGGCCGAACGGGGCGAGGACGCCGTGCGGATCGGTGTCGGCGTCCATTGGGGGCCGGTCTTCTGCGGCGCGGTCGGGGACGAGGTGCGTTTGGAATACACGGTGTTGGGCGACACGGTGAACGTCGCCGCCCGGCTTCAGGACGAAACGAAAAACGCCGGGGTCCCGCTCGTCGCTTCCCGCGCCGCGCTGGCCGCGTCGGGTGCCGTGGACGGTGATGGTCAGCCGACGCGACCGGGATGGATCACCCTGCCCGGCAAGGCGCTGCGCGGGCGCGATGGTGTCATGGAGCTGTATGGCTGGACGCAGGACGCCGCACCAGCCACCGGTTCAACAGCAGGCTGAGCAGCGCCGCCGCGCAGATCACCGCACCCATCGGGGTGGCGGTCCCGTTGGCGAGCAGGCCGACGACCCAGCCCGACACGCCGCCGACGCAGAATTGCAGCATCCCCGCCAGGGCCGACGCCGTGCCCGCCATGTGCGGAAAGGACTGCATGGCGCAGGCCATGGCGTTGGCGTTGATGAAGGACATCATCGCCATGAACAGCAGGATCGCCGCCACCACCCCCCACAGCCCGCCAACCCCGCTGGACGCCACCGCCAGCACCACCAGCCCGGCGGCGGCGGCCAGGGCGGTGCCGACCCGCAACATCCGCTCCGCGCCGTAACGCAGGACGATGCGGCTGTTGACGGTGCTCATCGCCATCATGCCGACGATGTTGATGCCGAAGAGAAAGCCGAAATGCTCCGGATTCACGCCGAACAGGTCGATGTAGACAAAGGGTGAGCCGGAGATGAAGGCGAACATGCCCGCGTAAACGCAGGCGCTGCCAAAGGCGAAGCCCAGATAGGCGCGGTTGGTCAACAATTGTTGGTAGGACAGCGCCAGCGTCATCGGCCGCAGGCTGCTGCGCCGGTCGCGCGCCAGCGTTTCCGGCAGGCTGCACAAGGCCAGCAGCGCCACGGCCCCGAAGATGGCCTGCCCCCAGAAAATCCAACGCCAGTTGGCCCAGATCAGGATTTGCCCGCCGATCAGGGGGGCGATGATCGGGGCGGCCCCCATCACCAGCATCATCAGCGACAAGGTGCGCGCCGCCCGGTCGCGGTCGAACACGTCGCGGATCATGGCGCGGACCAGAACCGGCCCGGCGCAGGCCCCCACCCCCTGCACAAAGCGCCACGCCGCCAGATGCACGATGTCGTTCGACAGCGAACAGCCGACGCAGGCGATGCCGTAGAGCAGAATACCGATCGCGATGGGGCCACGCCGCCCGAACCGGTCGCCCAGCGCCCCCCAGATCAATTGCCCGATGCCAAAACCCAGGAAGAAGGCCGACAGCGTCCATTGCACCTGATCCTGCGGGGCGTGCAGGTCGGTTCCGATGGTCGGCATCCCCGGCAGATACATGTCGGTCCCCATCGGCCCGAAGGAGGTGAGCACCCCCAGCGCGGCCATGAAGAACGGGTTGTTGGCGGGCGACAGGGCGCGAACGGCGGCAAGACGCGCGAGCATCGGCGTTCCAGGAGTCGGGGGGAAGGAAAAAGGTCAGACAACCGACAGCCACAGTGAGCGCGCGGGCCTGCGGCGAAAACCCCCTGTCTTGGAATGGCTGCCTTGTCTTCAGGGCGATCCCAGCGTGGATGGGCGATGATCGAACGGCGCAGGCGGCATAATCGCCGACTGCTGCGCGCCACTTCCTTTCCGCTGGATGACGCGCCCACTCCGTGGCTAACTGTTGGTCTGCAGATCGCCCAAAACGGAAAGGCCGCGCCAATGCCGCCGTTGTTCCGCCCGTTGTCCCGACCGCTCTCCCGCCGTTCGGTTCTTGCGCTGGGGGCGTCCGGCGTTGCCGCCCTGTCCAGCGCGGGAATGGGGCTTGGCCCGGCGCGGGCCGCCGCCTTTTCCCCCGGCGTGATCTATGCGGTTGGGCAGAAGTTCGACAAAAGCTTCAACGAGGGGGCCTACACCGGGGCGGAGCGTTTCAAGGCCGCCACCGGGATCGGCTATCTGGAATACGCCCCGCAGAACCCGACGCAATTCGATCTGGGCGTTGCCGGTCTGATCCGGCGTGGGGCGACGGACATCGTGACGGTCGGCTTTTACTACGCCACCCCGCTGGCCAAGCTCGCCCCGCAGCATCCCGGTGTGCGCTTCACCATCATCGACGCGGTGACGGACGGCGCGAACATCCGCTCCGTCACCTTTCGGGAGCAGGAGGGATCCTTTCTGGTTGGTGTGCTGGCGGCGCTGGCGTCGAAAAGCGGGACCATCGGCTTTGTCGGGGCGCTCGACATTCCGTTGCTGCGCAAATTCATCGCCGGTTTCACCCAAGGGGCGCGTCACGCGCGCGGCGACATCACCGTGCTGGTCAATTTCGTCGGGACCACGCCGGACGCCTTCAACGACCCCACCACCGGGGCGGAGGTGGCGCGCAGCCAGTTCCAACGCGGGGCGGATGTCGTGTTCGCGGGCGCGGGCGTGTCCAATTTCGGGGTGTTCGCCGCCGCCAAGGATGGCGGACGTTTGGCCATCGGCGTCGACAGCAATCAGAATTACCTCTACCCCGGCACGATCCTGACCTCGATGCTCAAGCGGGTGGATCTGGCCGTGGACACCGCCTTGCAAGCCGGGCAACGCGGAACCTGGACCGCCGGTGTCCATGTGTTGGGCCTGGCAGAGGGGGCGTTGGACTACGCCGTGGACGAAAACAACCGGTCGTTGCTGTCCCCGGAGATGGTCAACGCGGCGGAGGACGCCCGCCGCGCCATCATCGCCGGGCGCATCCCCGTCACCGACGGAACCTGACCGTTTTTGTTCAGCGCCATCTGTTCAGCACAGTCCGTTGCAGGGGAACGGGTGGCTGGTTCGGGCGGGGGATTTGCGGCGGTCATGCGGGTTGGCGTAGCGGGCGCAAACCCGGCGGTACAGGGCGCTCAGGTGGGCTGCACCGGCCATGTCCTCCCGGCGGCGGGCGATGCACAGCAGATCCCACACCATTTGCCGCAGCGCGGCGTGGCCCCAGGGTTCGTGCAACAGCGCCTCGCCCCGGCGGATCGCGTCCTGGGCGGACAGACGTTCGTGCGCCGCGATCACGGCGATTTCATCCGCCTCCAGACCATGGGGGGGCAGACCATGGGGGGGCAGACCATCGGCATCCAGGACGGGGCGGTCAAAGTCGCGGAGGTCCCATGTGGGCGGTTCGGGGGCAGAGGGCTGATCCAGGATTGGCATCGGCGTTTTCCATTCCCTTGATGTAGCCATCCCTTGATGGGGGCACTGTTGGTGAGAGGCGTGACGTTGCCGGTCAACGGCGTGGTCAACGCGCTCTGTTTGGCGTGTTCGGTTTGGCGAGTTTGCCGCGCGCTCTGTCCGCTGGTTGTTTATTCAAATCACCCAGCAATCGGGAGTGTATCTCGTTTTGTGCTTTGCACACAGTCAACGGAATGTCGCACGACCTCTGGCTGAGGATCCGACGGCGGTCATAGGCCAGCCCGCCAGACCCTGCGCCGTTGCCCCATGGAATCCGGGGGCTTGCAACGGAAATCCCCACACCTCACATACTCAGGCACGCACGAACCAGACCGTGCCATGGAGAGGATCAATGACGCCCGAGGAACGCACCCTTCTGTCCGATCTGTTCGCCCATCTGCGCGAGGCGGAAAGCCACCCGCGCGACGCCGAGGCCGACAGCTTCATCCGTCAGGCGGTGCAGAGCCAGCCCCTCGCTCCCTATTACATGGCCCAGACCATTTTGGTGCAGCAGCAGGCGCTGACCAACGCCCAGACCCGCATCGAGGATCTGGAACGCCAGTTGAAGGAGGCGCAGAGCAAGGCAGCGGCTCCGGCCCCCGCCTCCGGCGGCAGCTTCCTGTCCAACGCCTTGGGCTTGGGCCGCAGCCCGTGGGGCGGCAGCCGTTCGGACGCCCCGGCTCCCATCGTGGCTCCGCCGCCGTCCGGTCCGGCGCGCAGCCCGTGGGGTGCCCCCGCCGCTGGGCCGGCCCCCAGCCCTTATGCTCAGCCCATCGGCTACGCGCCGCAACCGGGCTTCGCCCCGCAGCAACCCTACCCGTCGCGGGGTGGTGGATTCCTGGCCGGTGCGGCGCAGACCGCCGCCGGTGTCGCGGGCGGCATGCTGGCGGCGAGCGCCATTTCGTCGCTGTTCAGCCATGGTTCGGGCGCGGCGGGTGGCGTCGCTGCCGCCGCTGCGAGCACGCCGGTGGGGGACACCGTGGTGAACGAGACGGTCGTCAACAACTTCTACGGCGACAGCGCGGTTCCGCGTGAGGTGTCGCACCAGCAGCCCGCCCCCTATCAGGACGCCAGCTATCAGGGCGACGAGGGGGCCTATGTGGACGGCGGCGACGGTGGCGGTGCCGACGATTCCTGGATCTGATGAGCGAGCGGCGGTGGTCCGCACCGGGCCATCGCCGCCAAAGCGCCCCATCTGAAAAGCGCCTCAGCCCCGGATCGTCCGGGGCTGAGGCTTTTTTGTGGGGTGGCCGTGCTTGAGACGGCGGGCGATCAGGCGGCCTGCCTGGTCGCCGGGCGCTGGGTGTAGGCGGCGGGCAGGGCCTCGCCGGTGTAGCGGTGGACGGTCAACCCCTCCAGATCGATGTCGGTCGGCACGCCGCTGATGACGTCGGCCAGCAGGCGGCCCGAACCGGCGGCCATCGTCCACCCCAAGGTGCCATGGCCGGTGTTCAGGAACAGGTTCTTGACCGGGGTCGGGCCGACGATGGGGGTCCCGTCCGGGGTGTTGGGGCGCAGGCCGGTCCAGAACTCCGCCTTCGACAGATCGCCGCCGCGCGGGAACAGGTCGCGCACGACATGGTCGAGCGGACCACGACGGCCCTGGCGCAGGGTGAGGTCGAAGCCGGTCAGTTCCGCCGTGCCGCCGACGCGGATGCGGTTGCCCAGGCGGGTGACGGCGATCTTGTGGGTTTCGTCCATCACGGTGGATTCCGGCGCGCCCGCCGGATCGGTGATCGGCAGCGTCAGCGAATAGCCCTTGACCGGGTAGACCGGCAGCTTCAGGCCAAAGCCCTTGACCAGTTTGGGCGAATAGCTGCCCATGGCGACGACGTAGGCGTCGGCGGTCAGCGTGCCCTGATCGGTGACGACGCCCGTCACCTTGGTCCCGTCGCTCTCCAACCCGCGAATGGTCACGCCGTAGCGGAACGACACCCCGCGCTTGGTGGCGAAGTCCGCCAGACGGTTGGTGAACATGAAGCAGTCGCCGGTTTCGTCGCCGGGCAGCAGCAGGCCGCCGACCAGCTTGTCCTTGACCAGTTCCAGCGCCGGTTCGACCGAGGACAGGCCGTTGCGGTCGTGCAGGCTGAAGGGCACGCCGAATTTCTCCAGCACCGCCATGTCGTACCCGGCGGAGTCGAGCTGCTTTTGCGTGCGGAACACCTGGAAGGTCCCCTTGGCACGCTCGTCATAGGTGATGCCGGTTTCCGCGCGCAGCGCCTTCAGGCAGTCGCGGCTGTATTCGGCGATGCGGACCATGCGGGTCTTGTTGAGCTGATAGCTGGTCTCGTTGGCGTTCATCAGCAGCTTCAGGCACCAGGACCACAGGGCCGGATCCAGCTTCGGCCGGATCACCAGCGGCGAATGCTTCATCGTCAGCCACTTCACCGCCTTCAGCATCAGGCCGGGGGCCGCCCACGGGGCCGAATAGCCCGGCGACACCTCGCCCGCGTTGGCGAAGCTGGTTTCCAGCGCCGGACCGTTCTGGCGGTCGATCACCGTCACCTCGTGACCGGCGCGGGCCAGATAATAGGCCGTGCTGACACCGATGACGCCGCTGCCAAGAACGATCACGCGCATAGGACTGGCCTCCGAAGCTGGAAAATTCACTCTGCACACAGGTCATAGCAAACGGGATGCCAAGCGGCGGAGATGGCGGTTTGGTTGGAGTCTGGCGGAATGGGGGCGGCATTGGCTGTATCGAAACGTTTACGGTTGGTGGCTCAGTCCGTCCTCTTTCCATTGAAATCAGCGGCTTGATGAAGGTGTAAACATTTTGATACACTGTACACATCTGGTTACAGAATGAGCCGCCTTTCCCCCACGCGGAGCCGACCATGCGCATCGAGGTTCTGTTCACCGACCGGGTTGGCATCGCCCATGAGATTTTGGCGGTGTTGGCGGTGCGCCGCCTGAACGTTGTGGGGGTGGAGGTCGATCCCCCGCACATCCACATCGACGCGCCCGGGCTGGATCCCGCCACCCTGCCCGCGCTGGATTCCGCCCTGCGCACGGTGGCCGGGGTGCAGCGGGTCAGCGCCATCGACATGATGCCCGGCACCCGGCGACGGCTGCACCTGGACGCGCTGCTGGCCGCCCTGCCCGATCCTGTGCTGGCGGTGGATCGCGGCGGCCGTGTGGTGGTGGCCAACGCCGCCGCCGCGCGGGTGGCCGGAACCAGCGAAAGCGCGCTGACCGGGGCCGATCTGGGCGCGCTGTTCGGCGACTCCGGCCTGACCGCCGAGACGCTGAACGCCGATCCCGCCGGGGGCGGCTTCCGCAGCACCAGCCGCGAGGCGACCCTGAACGGCCAGCCCTTTTTGCTCGACGTCACCCCGATCATCGACAGCGCTGGCGCGGGCGGGCCGGAGGGGGCGGTCATCACCCTGTTCGCTCCCGCCCGCCTGGGCGAGCGGCTCGACGCCTTGCAGAATTTCGATGAGGGCGGCTTTGACAAGATTCTGGGTGATTCCCCGCCGATGCGCGGGCTGAAGGCGCGCGCCGCGCGGGTGGCGGCGGTGGAGGCCCCCTTGCTGATTTTGGGCGAAACCGGAACCGGCAAGGAGCTGATCGCCCACGCCTGCCACCGGGCCAGCCCGCGCGCGGGCAAGCCCTTCCTGGCTCTGAATTGCGCGGCGGTGCCGGAAAATCTGGCGGAAAGCGAGCTGTTCGGCTACGCCCCCGGCTCCTTCACCGGGGCGCAGCGCGGCGGCAAGCCGGGTTTGCTGGAACTGGCCCATGGCGGGACCGTGTTTCTGGACGAGATCGGCGAGATGTCGGCCTATCTTCAGGCCAAATTGCTGCGGTTCCTCAACGACGGAAGTTTCCGAAGGGTTGGTGGGGAACGGGAACAAAAGGTCGATGTCCGCGTCATCAGCGCCACCCACCGCCCGATGGACGCGATGGTGGCCGACCAGCGCTTTCGCGAGGATTTGTTTTACCGGTTGAACGTGCTGACGGTGCAGGTTCCGCCGCTGCGCGAGCGGGGCGATGACATCCTGTTGCTGGCCCGCCATTTCATCGCGCGCGCCTGCGCCCAAACCCGCCGACCGCCCTGCCGCCTGACCGGCACGGCGGCGGCGACGCTGTTGGCCAACCGCTGGCCCGGCAACGTCCGGCAACTGGAAAACGTCATCTTCCGCGCGGTGACGATGAGCGACAGCGCCCTGATCGACGCCGCCGACCTCGACCTTGCCGGTGCCCGCATCACCGCCGCGCTCGACCCCTCCCCGCTGTCGCTCGACCCGGAGGGCGAGGGGTGGGAGGAGGCGGTGGAGGGGTTCGAGCGCACGTTGCTGCGCACGCTCTACCCCCGCTTTCCGTCCAGCCGCAAGCTGGCGGCCCGGCTGCGCACCTCGCACACCATGATCGCCAACAAGCTGCGCAAATACGGCATTCCCGACCGTTGAGCGGTTATTCCCGCACGACGTAGGTGTAGAAGCGGACCCGGCCATCCTCGCCGGTTTCGCGGTACAGGCCCTGGATTTCGTTGTCGAAACCGGGGAAGCGGTTCGCCCCTTCCTGGAACATCTTCAGGTAATCGATCATCGGGCGGGCGCGCTCGTCCAGCCGCTCGCCCGGAACCACGGTGGCGATGCCGGGCGGGTAGACGACGAACAGGGTGGTGGCGATCCGCCCGAACGCCTCGTCGATCGGCACGTAATCGACGTTGTTGCGCACCAGATGGCGGGTGGCCTCGCGCGGCGGCATCACCATGGTGGGCAGATGCTGCGGGCGGAACATGTTCCGCTGCAATTGGCTGGTTCCGGCCTCGCGGTAATAGGCGTGCATCGCCCCGCACAGGTCGCGCAGGCGGGTCCCGGTGTAACGCTGGGGCCGCTTGGCGACGAATTCGGGGATGACGTCCTCCAACAGGGCGTTGTCGTCGTGCAGGCGCTTGAAGGCCACCAACCCGCTCAACAGCGTGCCCGCCTTGCTCGATTCCACACCCGGCGTCAGCAGGAACAGGATGGAGTTCAGATCGTTCTTTTCCGGGACGATGCGGTTTTCGCGCAGATACTGCGCCAGAACCGGGGCCGGAACGCCGTGATCCTCATAGGCCCCGGTCTGGCGGTTGAAGCCGGGGGTCAGCAGGGTCAGCTTGTTCGGATCGGTCATGGCGTAGCCGGGGGCGACGTGCTGGAAGCCGTGCCAATCCGCGCCGGGGTGGAATTCCCAGTGATGGACGTTGGCGGCCAATTCGTCGGTCGGCACATCCTCCCACGCCATTTCAACGCCCTTGACGCTGGTGCGGTCGGGCACGAAGGGGTCGAAGAACCAGCGACGGGCCGGGTCGCTCTCGCGCCCTTCGAACTCGCGGCGGATGGCGCGGATCTTTTTGCGCAGCTCGATGCCCAGGCGGATGGTGTCGTCCCACAGCACCTCGCCCGACCGGCCTTTCATCATCTGCGCGCCGACGTCCAGCGAAGCGAACAGCGGGTAGAAGGGCGAGGTCGAGGCGTGCAGCAGGAAGGTTTCGTTGAAACGGCGATGCTCCACCCGGCGGCGCTGCTTGCCGAGATGGCTGTCCTTCACATGGATTTGCGAGGCCTGCGAGAAGCTGGCGAGCTGCTTGTGCGTCGATTGGGTGGCGATGATGCCGGGGTGGTTTTCGCCCAACTCGTTCAGCCCCATGGCGAAGCGGCCCTTGAACAGCGGGTGGAATTTCAGGAACCCGGCCCACGCCTCGTCAAACAGGATGTAGTCGCAGAGATGACCGATCTTGGCCAAAATCGTCTCGGCGCTGTAGATGGTCCCGTCGTAGCTGCATTGCTGGATCACCGCCGCGCGGAACGGGCGTTCGCGCTTCCAGGCGTCCGGATCCGTGACCAACGGGTTGTTGCGGATCTTCTCGCGGATGCGCTCCTCGTCCAGCGCCTCATGGTCGATCGGGCCGATCAGGCCGAAGGGGTTGCGGTCGGTTTCCAGGAAGATCGGGATGCCGCCGCCCAGGAACAGGCCGCCATGGTGGGCCGCCTTGTGGTTGTTGCGGTCGAACAGCACCAGATCATCTTCGGCCACCAGCGCCGACAGCACGATCTTGTTGGACGCCGAGGTGCCGTTCAGCACGAAATAGGTGCGCTCCGCCCCGAAAATCTCGGCGGCTTCCTTTTGCGCCTTCAGCGCCGGGCCTTCGTGGATCAGCAGATCGCCCATCTCCAACACCGAATTGTCGATGTCGTCGCGGAACACCGCCTCGCCCAGATGCTCGACGAAAATCCGCCCGATGGGGCTGCGGTTGTAGAAGATGCCGCCGTTGTGGCCGGGGCAGGTCCACAGCTGGTTGCCTTCCTCCGCGTAATCGACCAGCGCGCCGAAGAAGGGGGTTTTCAGGGTTTCGGCGTATTGCTTCAACCGGCTGACCAGATTCTTGGCGATGAATTCCGGCGTTTCTTCGGCCAGGAAGACGTAACCATCGACCTGATTCAGCACGTCCACCGGAATGTCTTCCAGGCGTTGGCGGCGCACCAGCAGGATGATCGGCATTTCCAGGCCGCGCGCGCGGGCCAGCGCGATCAGCGAGGCGTTCTTGCCGTCCAGCCCGCGCTTGCCCCAATCGACGATCATGCAGCCGATGGCGGCGTCGGTGCGGATCGCCAGTTCGGCGTCCTCGATCCGGCGGGTCCGCACGACCTGGAAGCCCAGCCGCTCCACCTCCGACAGGATCTGTTGCAGCCGCACCCCTTCCAGCTCATCGACCTCGAAGTTCGGCGCGCAGATCAGGACATTGAAACGACGGAAGAATTCCATGCCGGGACTCCGGTTGGGCGGAAAGGAAGGGACAGGGCGAAGGTGTGAACGGTGGCGGTGTGAACCGCAACGGTGTGAACAGGGTGGGCGGCGGGTTTATTCACCCGCCGGAACCGTGCCACCGAGATGATCGTCGGGCAACCGTCCATCGGCGGCACCGACGGAGCGTTGCAGAAAGACGCTGTCGGTCCAGCGCCCGAATTTGAAACCGACGGAGCGCAAGACCCCGGCCTCGACAAAGCCGCAGGCTTCGTGCAGGCGGCGCGATGGGATGTTGGAGCTGTCCACCACGGCGATCATCTGGCGGGTCTTGGTCTGTTCCAGCGCCTCGATCAGGGCGGGCAACAGACGCCGCCCGATGCCCATGCCGCGAAAATCCTTGTGGACGTAGATCGAGTGTTCGACCGTGTAGCGGTAGGCCGGGCGTTTGCGGAAGGGCGCGGCGTAGGCGTAGCCGACCACGGTCCCGTCGAGATCGGCCACCAGATGCGGCAGGCGGCGTTTCAGCATCGCCTTGCGGCGGCGCTTCAATTCGTCCGGATGCAGGGGTTCCAGGTCGAACGGGCCAAGGCCGTGTTGGATGTGATAGCCGTAAATGTCCAACATCGCCGGAACATCCTCCTCGGTGGAGGGGCGGATGACGATGACGGGGGCTGAATCAGGCACGGGTCCCAACCTCTGCTGCCGCAACGCCGGATCGCGTCGCGGCGGCAGGGTATCGCAAGACGATGACAGGGGTGTGACGGGGCGGCGTCAGAGTTTTGACCGCCGCCGCCCCACCCCGAAACGCCTCAGCGCATGCCCAGCGCGAAGACGGCGCCGGCGGCACCGCCGATGGCGGCCTGGTTGGCCACCGGCTGGGACAGGACATAGGTGGTCGCGGTGGACGACACGCTGGACACGAAGGTCCCCGCCGCCGCCGCCGAGTCCAAAATCAGGGCACCCACCGCCGGGGCGGTGGCCGTGACCGCCGCACCCGCCGTGGTGACGGCGTTGCCGACCACCGGCGCGACCACGGGAAGGGCGTAAGGCAGGGCCACCGCACCGATGGCACCGCCGACCACCACCGTGGTGATGGTCCCGGCCCAGGACGACGACGCGCCGCCTTCGGCGGCAACGGCCGGGGTGGCCAGAAGGCTCAAAGCCACAAGGGCGGGGGCCAGTTGGCGGATCGACATGCCGTTCTCCTGCTTGCGGCCGCCCATGCTTGGGATGGGGCGGCCAGGGTTGGAATCGTGTGTGATGCCAACAAGCTTGTGCAGGCCACCCGGTCGGCGCAAGGGGGAAATTGCCGCGCGCGGTCCAATTCGCACAATCGTCAAAAAACAACACCACCGCACCCGGGGAACAGGGGTTCCCCGGGTGCGGTGGCGTGCAACAGCGTGTCAGGCGGTTACTTGCCGCTGTAGTCGTAGAAGCCCTTGCCCGACTTGCGGCCCAGATGACCGGCGTCCACCATTTCCTTCAACAGCGGCGCGGCGCGGTATTTCGGATCGTTGAAGCCCTGATAGAACACATCCATGATGAACAGCATGGTGTCCAACCCGATCATGTCGGCCAGCGCCAACGGGCCGATCGGGTGGTTGCAGCCCAGCTTCATGCCCGCGTCGATGTCCTCGGCGGTCGCCAGCCCTTCCTGAAGCGCGAAGATCGCTTCATTAATCATCGGGCAGAGGATGCGGTTGACGGCGAAACCGGGGCTGTTCTTGGCGGTGATCGGGGCCTTGCCGACGCGCTTGGCGAACGCCATCGCCGCTTCGTGCGTGGCGTCGGAGGTCTGAAGGCCGCGAATCAGCTCCAGCAGCGCCATCAGCGGCACCGGGTTGAAAAAGTGCATGCCGATGAAGCGGTCGGGACGGTCGGTCGCCGCCGCCAGCTTGGTGATGGAGATCGACGAAGTGTTGGTGGCGATCAGCGCCTCCGGCTTCAGCACAGCGGCCAGATCCTTCAGGATCTTGACCTTCAGCGCCTCGTTCTCGGTCGCGGCTTCGATCACCAGATCGCAGGTGCCCAACGCTGCCTTGTCGGTGGTGGCGGTGATGCGGGCCAGGGCGGCGTCGCGGTCTTCCGCCGTCATCTTCTCTTTCTTGACCAGCCGGTCGAGGCTGCCGCCGATGGTCTTCAGCCCACGGGCCACCGCCTCGTCGGAAATGTCGATCATCACCACGGTCAGGCCGGCGACGGCGCTGACCTGGGCGATGCCGTTGCCCATGGTCCCGGCCCCAATGACGCCAACGGTCTGGATCGTGGCGGCTGCGTTGCTCTCGGTCATCGTCCTCGGTTCCTTTTTTTGGTTCGCAGGTGCAGCATCATTACACCCTTTTCCGTTGCGTCGCGATGACTCGTCGTCGCACGTCGCCGCCGTTGACGGTGGGCGCGCGCGATGATCGGCGGAAATCCGCCGAGGCGCGGCGGACCATCGGCGGAATTTCGCCGATGCGGGCGGGCCGCTCCCACGCGCCGCGCTGTGTTTTCAATTGTTTGAGCCGCCAACAGCGGGCGGCACGGCGTTTGCTGAACGGTCGGTCAACCGCAACGCCGGTGTTGCGGACAAACGCCCTTGGGAGAGAGTGATGCGCAAGACCAGCCTGATCGCCGCCGCCGCGTTGGCCGCCGCCCTGGCCTCCACCACCGCCACCGCCGCCGATCTGGTCCGACTCGGCAACCTGAAATTCGCCCATTACGGCGCGGTGTCCTACATGAAGGAGATTGCCGGAAAATACGATCTGAAGATCGAGGAGCGGGTGTTCCCCAAGGGCATCGACATTCTGCCCGCCATCGTCGCCGGTGAGATCGACGTGGCCGCCAGCGCGGTGGACGCGGCCATCGCCGGACGCGCGTCGGGCGTGCCGATCTACGCGGTGGCCGGTTTTGCCAAGGGCGGGGCGCGCATCGTCGCCAAGCCGAACGCGGGCATCAAGACCATCGGCGACCTGAAGGGCAAGAAGGTCGCCACCCCGCGCGGCGGCGCGCAGGAACTGGTGTTGCTGGCCGAACTGGCCAAGCACGGCCTGAGCTGGTCGGACCGTCCGGGCAAGGACGTGCAGATCACCTACATGGCCTACGCCGACATGAATCAGGCGCTGTTGGCGGGCAGCATCGACGCGATGTCGCAGTCCGAACCGCAATCGAGCCAGGCGATCAACAAGGGCTTTGGCGTCGAGGTCATCAAGCCCTACGACACCGAACTGGGCGAGCCGGTGCGCTCCCTCGTCGTCACCGAGGATTTCTACACCAAGAAGCCCGAAATCGCCGAACGGCTGATCCGCTGCTTTGTCGAGGCGACGGCCACCTTCATCGCCCAACCGGCGCTGGCCGAAGCCTATGTTCGAGACAAGATGTTCAAGGGCCAGGTCAGCAGCGAGGATTACAAGGACGCCATCGGCAATTCGCCCTTCTCCTATGACCTGTCGGTCGAGCATGTCCAGATCACCACGGATCTGATGCAGAAATACGGCGTCGGCCGGATGGAGAACCCGCCCAAGGCCGCCGACTGGGTCAAGCTGGACCTGCTCGCCAAGGCCAAGGCGTCGGTCAAGACCAACTGATCCAGCCCGCTCCGCCGGAAGGAACCTCCCGATGTCCAACGCCTCGTCCAAAACCTCCGCCGCGTCGATTCTGCGCGGATCCCTTGTTCCCTTGCTGGTGGTCGCCTTCTGGCAGGCGCTCTCCTCCTCCGGCCTCATCAACCCGGTGGTGCTGCCCTCTCCGGTCGCGGTGGTGGTGCGCTGGTGGGCCTATCTGCTGCCCGCCGAAGCCTATGACCCGGCGCAATCGGGCTGGTTCCTGTGGGCGCTGTCGGGTGAGATGCTGACCGACGCCTGGTCCAGCCTCTACCGTGTCGTGCTCGGCTTTGCCGTCGGGGCCGGGCTGGCCCTGCCGCTGGGGCTGGTGATGGGCACCAGCGAGCGGGCCTATGGGCTGATGGATCCGCTGTTGCAGGTGCTGCGCCCGATCCCGCCCATCGCCTACATCCCGCTCGCCATCCTGTGGTTTGGCTTGGGCAACGCGCCCGCCATCTTCCTGATCGCCATCGGCGCGTTTTTTCCGGTGCTGATGAACACCATCGCCGGGGTTCGCCACGTCGATGGCATCTATCTGCGCGCCGCCCGCAATCTGGGGGCCGGGCCGACCACCATGTTCCTGCGCGTCATCCTGCCCGCCGCCACCCCCTACATCCTGGCCGGTGCCCGCATCGGCATCGGCACCGCCTTCATCGTCGTCATCGTGTCGGAGATGATCGCGGTGAACGCCGGGTTGGGCTTCCGCATCCTGGAAGCGCGCGAGTTCATGTGGTCCGACAAGATCATCGCCGGGATGTTCACCATCGGTCTGCTGGGACTGGCCATCGACATCGCGATGAACCGTTTGAACAATCACCTGCTGCGTTGGCATCGCGGCTTGGACAGTTGAGCGCGGGGGAGACATCGCAATGGCCCGCTTGTTGACAATGACCCAGGATGACGCCGCCATGACCACCATCCCCGCCAGCCAGACCGCCGTTCCCCAGATCCAGGTTCGTGGGGTGGAGAAGGTCTTCACCGTCGGCGCGCAGAAAATCGTCGCCCTTCAGAACATCGATCTGGACGTGCAGAAGGGCGAGTTCGTCTGTCTGCTCGGCCCGTCGGGCTGCGGCAAATCCACCCTGCTGAACGCGGTCGCCGGGTTCCAGCCGCCGACGCGCGGGACCGTCACGGCGGATGGCAAGGCGGTGATGGGGCCGGGGCCGGATCGCGGCATGGTGTTCCAGGAATACGCCCTGTTCCCCTGGATGACGGTGGCGGAAAACGTCGCCTTCGGCCTTCAGATCAAGAGCATGGGCAAGGCGGAGATCACCGCCCGCGTCGATGCCCTGCTGGAAAAGCTGCATTTGCAGGATTTCCGCCACCGTTACCCCAAGGATCTGTCGGGTGGAATGCGCCAGCGCGTCGCCATCGCCCGCGTTCTGGCGCTCGACAGCCCGATCCTGTTGATGGACGAGCCGTTCGGCGCGCTCGACGCCCTGACCCGCCGCACCCTTCAGGACGAGTTGCTGCGGATTTGGCAGGAGGTCGGCAAGACCATCCTGTTCGTCACCCATTCCATCGAGGAAAGCATCTATCTGGCCGACCGGATCATCGTCATGACCTACCGGCCCGGAACCATCAAGCAGGACGTGCGGGTCGACATGCCGCGCCCGCGCGATGGCGCGTCGGCGGAGTTCAACCGCTTGAAGCGCGACCTCTCGCTGATGGTGATGGAGGAGCAGCAGCGCTTCAGCGCCGACGAAATCCGCTCCGTCACGGCGGATTGATCGCGAAACAGGCAGAAACGGGTTGAGACGACAAAAGCCCCTTTCCCGGCGTGGGAAAGGGGCTTTTTGTTCGATCAGTGATGGACGGCCATCCGCCCGGTTTCGACGCGGGCGATGGCGGGCAGGCCGCGCAGGAAGTCGGCCCCGAGGTCGGTCGCCTCGATCAGGACATGGCCGGAACGGTCCTGGCCGCGCACGCGCGCTTCGCGCGCCATGCCGGCGCGGCGCACCGCGTCCGACAATTCGGACACGGCCTTCCACACGCGGGCGCGGTGTTCAGCGGCGCTGGCGCAGCCCGAGGGGTCCGCAACAGCCAGTGTGACGGTGAAGGAATGCAATTCGATCGCCATGGCGACACCAATGAATGACGAGTTTGGGTGTGGGGCGGTTGCCCCGGATGTCTTCAGGCCACTGGGATCGCGAGATTCAGTCGTAACGGGGGAGTTTGCTCAAGACAATCTGGCTGACGAGGCCATTCAACAGGGCGATGCCGCGCTGTTCGTCGCGCGCGCGCGGCACTCGATCCGGATGATGGACGAAGCGGGCCGCAGCGAGGGGGGACAACGCAAGGGGGCGCAAGACAGGGGGGCGCAAGACAGGGGCGCGCAAAGCGGGAGGGGCGTCGAAAGAGGGATTCTGGTGATCGACGCCCATGCGTCTGGGGGGCGTCGCGTCGCAGGCCAGGGCGGCGTCCGCCGTGCCACAGGCCAAGGTCTTCAGGATCATGGATGGCACCTTCCTATCGGTGGGTTCAAACGATTGACCGAACCAACATTAATCCTTTTGGCAGGGGCCGACAACCGGCCCTCTGACCAAAGTCTGTGACAAGTCGATGACCCTGACCGGTCGATCAAAACCCGCGACCCGCAAGCCTTTGATGGAGTGAACATGGCCGGGGCCGCTCTATTCCACACATGCGTTTTTTCGGTGGCGGACCCCGCGCGTGTGGCCGGGCTGGCGCGTGTGGGGGATCAGGTCTTGAGGAGGCCGCCCGGCCCCGCCGGGGGAATGGCCGGGGTGGTGGTCGGGGGGGGCGCCGGGGCCGTGGGGGCTGGAGTCGCCGGAGACGTCGGGGCGGGAGTCCGCCAGCCATCGATGGCGCGCTTGAGCCCGTCCAGCTTGGCTTCGGCCCCGTCGCGGGCCTCGTTCACCGACCGGGTGATGACCGCGCACAGCTCCGCCCGCCGCTTGGGATCGTTGCGGCTGGCCTCGATGGCGCGGGCGACGTCGTCGGTGTTGCCCGCGCTGTTGGGCGCGTTGGCGGGCGGGACCGATTTCGGATCGATGCCCAGCAGCGGCAACAGATAGTCCCGGCCCTTCTCGCGAGCCAGGGCCAACGCCTTGTCGCCGAACAGTTCGGCGGCGGCCATGCCGGAGTCCCAGGCTCCCAGCGCGGCCGACACGGTCGGACTGCATGGGGCGTCGGCGGACTGCGCCGCCGCTGGCGTGGACAGGGCCAGAAGCCCCCCAACCAGCGCGGCGGAAACGGTCAGAACGGCGGGGCGGGTCGCGGGTGTGCGGATCATGAACGGTGTTCCTTGTCCGGGTCTGTTGGACATGTAAGGGCGCGCGCGGCGTCTGTCCACTCGCCACCGTCGGATCCGTCGACATCCGGCGACCGAACGTCGCAAAGAGACAGAATTGTGACGAAAGCATGACAGCTGACGCTGCAACGCGGCGCGAAGCGTGCTATGAGCAGCGCCAGCCGTTCACGCCCAAAAACACGAGACACCGCCCCATGCTGCTCCGCGCATTCCGTTCGCTGATGCCGAAGGAGGAACGTTTCATCGACCAGTTCGTCGCGCAGGCCCGCCACATCGTGGCCGCCGCGCAGGCGCTGGAAGCGGTGATGGATGCCTCGCCGGAGGAGCGCGCCCAGCGCATCGCCGCGTTGAAGCGCGTTGAAAAGGACGCTGACCGCATCGCCAAGGACGCCGGGCGGGATCTGCACCGCGCCTTCATCACCCCGTTCGACCGTTCCGACATTCTGGCGCTCATCAACGCGCTCGACGACGCCATCGACCTGATGGACGAGGTGCCGCGCCACGCCACCCTGTACGGGGTGGAGCAGGTGGACGCGCCGATGCGCGCGTTCGTCGCCCTCATCCACCAGCAGGCCAACGTCCTGGTCGAACTGATGCCGCTGCTGGGGGCGATCGCCCGCAACGCCGAGCGCATCGGCCAGCTTTGCCATCAACTGTCCGAGTTGGAGGACCAGGCCGACGAGATTCTGCGCGGCGCGCTGAAGTCCCTGATCGCCGAGCGGCCGGACATGATCGCCTTCCTGGGCCGCCGGGAATTGTATGAGAAGCTGGAAGCCGTGACCGACCGCTGCGACGACGTGGGTGATCTCGTCGCGGGCATCATGCTCGATCAAGTTTGAGGCGGCGGCGATGGACGCCCTTCATCTTGGCCTGCCCGCGCTGATTTTCATCATCGTGGTGGCGCTGGCCTTCGACTTCATCAACGGCCTGCACGACGCGGCGAACTCCATCGCCACCGTCGTGTCCACCCGCGTGCTGTCGCCCAAGCTGGCGGTGGCCTGGGCCGCCTTCTTCAACTTCATCGCTTTCCTGTTCTTTGGCCTGCACGTCGCCACCACCATCGGCACCGGGTTGGTCCAGCCCTCCGTCATCGATCCGGCGGTGATTTTGGGCGCGCTGTGCGGGGCCATCGGCTGGAACCTGTTCACCTGGTGGCTGGGCCTGCCCTCCTCCAGCTCGCACGCGCTGGTCGGTGGTCTGGCCGGGGCGGGCATCGCCAAGGCCGGGTTCGGGGCCATCGTCGCCAGCGGTTTCCTCAAGACCAGCGTCGCCATCGTGCTGTCCCCCACCATCGGCCTGGTGTTGGCCCTGCTGCTGGTGCTGATCCTGTCCTGGGCGCTGCGCCGGGTCCCGCCCTTTGCCGTGGACCGTCAGTTCCGCCATTGGCAATTGGTGTCGGCGGCGCTTTACAGCCTGGGGCATGGCGGCAACGACGCGCAGAAGACCATGGGCATCATCGCCGTTCTGCTGTTCAGCCAGGGCCTGTTGGGCGACACCTTCCATGTGCCCTTCTGGGTCATTCTGACCTGCCAACTGGCGATGGGGCTGGGCACGCTGATGGGCGGCTGGCGGATCGTGCGCACCATGGGGTCGCGCATCACCGATCTGAAGCCCTATCAGGGGTTCTGCGCCGAAACCGCCGGGGCCATCACCCTGTTCGGCGCGACGTGGCTGGGCATTCCGGTGTCCACCACCCACACCATCACCGGGGCCATCGTCGGAGTCGGATCGGCCCGCCGGACTTCGGCGGTGCGCTGGGGGCTGGCGGGGCGGATTGTCTGGGCCTGGGTGCTGACGATTCCGGCGTCGGCGGCGGTCGCTTACGTGTCGTACCGGATTGCGGCGGCCATCCTGGTCGGGTGATGCGGAAAAACACCGTGCGGTGAACGGCTTGTTCCGTTTGCCGCACCGTTGTCCTTGACCGGAACGAAAGGGGACGGCAGAATCCCCCCGGTCGATACAGGACGCATGTGGATGCCGCAAATCGAGCAAACCGACCAAGGCGAGCAATATGTTCTTCCGGGCACCGAGCGCCGGACGCTGCCGGGTTTGCCCTATTCGACGGAACCGGACGGTCAATTGACCCTTCCCTTCTACGCCCCGCCTTGCGAGGACGAACGCCGGTCCCGCGCGCTGGCGGTGGCCACCGCTGCCCATTCCACCACACCGTTGCCCTTGGACACGCCCGGCGCGGACCGCGCCGCCGTCGCTGAACGGGCGGGTCCGGAGCGTGTGGGCAAGGACAGCACGAAGCAGGCGGCCGGGCTGTTCGGTCGCCGTCTGGCGCATTTCCCGCACGCCTTCGACCCGGCCTGACGACCCGGCCTGCCCCGCAACGTGCCGTCGTTACCAAGGTCTGCCCTTACGCACCGTCCGTGGCGCAAAGCTGGACGATTCGGGTCTTGAGCGCGCCGATGTCATATGGTTTGGCAATCGTCGCCGTGTCCGGAAGCGCGTCGAGGTCCGCAGCCTCGCCGTTGGCGAGGGGGGCGGACGCCAGCAGGACCGGCAGATGCGGACGCTGTTGGCGAATCCGGCTGGCCAGATCAATCCCCGTCATGCCGGGCGGGATGGCGGTGTCGGTGAACAGCGCGTCGGTGAACAGCAAATCCAGCGCGTTGGCCGCTTCCGCCTGTCGCAGCGCCGCTTGACCATCGGCGGCTTCGATCACCTCATGCCCCCAGTCGCGCAGCAGCGCGGTCACGCCGCGCCGGATCGTCGGATCCTCCTCCACCAGCAGGATCGTCAGAACCCGCCGCGCCGTTTCGGGTGACAGGTCGGGTGAGTGGGCGTCGTCGGACGCCGTGCCGGGGGGCATCGCCTGGGCGTCGCGCGCGGGGTGGGGCAATGGGTTGGCTTCCGTAGGCGGCACAGGCGGGCGCGGGACACGCCCCCACCACGCCACCGCCAGCAGCGTGGCGAACGCCCCGCCGAGATGTGCCAGGAACGTCCGCAGACCGCGCGCGCGCCAGTCCGCCAACGCCGGTTCCGGATCCAGCCCGACCAGAACCATCAGATTCTGTTCGCCAACCCGGTGGAGGGCGGTGATCCGCGTCACTCCATCGAACGGAGAGGGAGCCACGAACACCGCCTCCGTGGCACCGGCCAGCCGGTCCTTGAACAACGGCGTGTCGGCCAGGCTCTTGCCGACCATGTCGGGCAGATTGGGCCGACGGGACACCACCTCTCCCGTTGGGCGGTAAACCCCGATCAGCGGGGCGTCTCCAGCCACCGACAGATCATGGAACCGGGTGAGATGGGGGGCGTTCATCACCGCGATGACCGCCGCCACCGCCCGGCCGCTGTCGTCGCGCAGCGGGCGGATCAGGGTGTAGACAACCCGCCCATCCTCCCCCCGTTCGACCAGGGCTGGCCCCACCGACAACGGCGCGGGATCGGTGAGATACGGCGACAGATCACGGATCGGGGCCTGCCGGCCAGGGTAGCTGGCCGACTCCAGAATGGTCTTGCCGTCCGGGTCCACCACCCACAGGGAATCGCCGCCTTCCAGATGGGCGGTGTGCTCGCGCAGGCGTTTCCAATGGTCGATGGTGTGCACGGCGTGCAGCGTCGGGGTGTCGCGGACCAGTGCTGCAACCTGATCCATGGCCACCGACGCGGTGGTGATGATGCGGTGCACATGCTCGGCGGCCAGGGCTGCCATGCCGCGCACCAAGGCGTGGCGGCGTTCAAGGCTGTCTTGACGGTCGTGGTGAATCGTCCAGCCCGCGTTTCCCGCGAACGCGGAGAACACGACCGCCATCATGACAACGCTGCGCCCAACCCGACCCAACGCGCCCCCCCACGCACAGCCCGCAGGCCCGTGTCCCGACCATGCTCCGAACGATCCCGCCTCACGCGGTTCTTCGAGAGCAAACTACCATGATCCGCCCGGGCACGGGCGTCTTTTCACAGCGCCCAATCACAGCACCCCATCACGACGTCTGGCCTGTTGATGGCCCCGGTGTGGCGTTGATGTGGGGTTTCAGCGCGGCAAAGGCCGCGTCCATGCGCTTCAACAGACCGGTCAGGTCGCTGTGGCGGCTTTCCTTCACCGCGTTTTCCGCCGCCTGCGCCAGAACCGCGATGTCCACGGCGGCCATGTTGCCCGCCGCCCCTTTCAGCGCGTGCAGGGTGCGGGCGGCTTCGGTTCCATCGCCCGCGCGCATCTGTTCGCGCACACGGGTCGCGGTGCCGCTGAACTCGTCGAGGAAGCGGGGCAGCAGCAATGGCAACAGCGAGGAGTCGCCGCCCAGGCGGCGCAGCAACTGCACCATGTCGATGCCGGGGATGCCGTCGGGGGCACCGGGCGTTGCGGGGGACGTTTCGCCCACGGCCCCGATCTCCGCATCGCGCGTTGGCGTCGCGTGGCCGGGCACCGGGACGTGACGGCGGATGCAGCCGACCATGTCATCCACATCAAAGGGTTTGGCGATGAAATCGTTCATGCCGACCTGTTCGGCGTGCGCCCGCTCCTCCGCCAACGCACCGGCGGTCAGCGCGATGATCGGCAGGGCGGCCAACCCCAAATTGCGCCGGATGTGTCCGGTGGCCTCGTACCCGTCCATCACCGGCATGTGAACGTCCATCAGAACGGCGTCAAACGCCATTGGCTCGGCGCGCAGCCGGTCCACCGCCTGTTGACCATCGCTCACCAGGGCCACGGTGGCCCCCTCCAATTCCAGCACGCGTTGCGCAACCGCTTGGTTGATCGCGTTGTCTTCCACCACCAGCAACCGCACGCCCGCCAACCGGTTGCGCGCCTGTGGCGCACGCAGAGCCAACCCGTCGGCCGTCCGGCCCACCGAACCCCGGTCCGTGCCTGGTCGACCGGTTCCTGGCGTTTCCCGATGCGCCCGCGCCTCCACCACCGCGTTGTGCAGGGCCGAGGCGGTGACGGGCTTCACCAGGATCGCGTCCACCATGACCGCGCCCGGCGTGTGCAGCAGCGTGTCGCGGTTGAAGGCCGTCACCATGATGACGATGGGAGGCTGGGCGCTGCCCGACAGGCCACGGATCTGGCGGCTGACCGTCAGGCCATCCATCTCCGGCATCTTCCAATCGACGATCACCACATCATAAGGGCGACCGGCGCGCGCCCGGTCTTGCGCCAACGCCACCGCCGCCCGCCCGTCTTCGGCGGTGTCAGCCTTCCACCCCAGCCCCCCGGCAGCGCTGGCGATGACCCGGCGGGCGATGTCATGATCGTCGGCGACCAACACCTCAAGCGAGGGCAACGGTTTGGCCGGTGCGGCGGTGTCCGCCGGGGGCGAGGCCAGCGTCAGCGGCACGCTGAACCAGAAACGGCTTCCCTGGCCGGGTTGGCTGTCCACCCCGATCTCCCCCCCCATCAGCCCGACAAGCTGCTTGCAGATCGCCAACCCCAGGCCGGAACCGCCATAGCGCCGGGTGGTGGAACTGTCGGCCTGGCTGAAGGCGGAGAACAGCAACGGCAGCGCGTCGGCCGCGATGCCGATGCCGCTGTCCTGAACGGAAAAGCGCAAGGTCTGGCGGTCGCCGTCGCCGCCCAGCGTTTCGACCCGCAGAACGATCGTGCCGACTTCGGTGAACTTGATCGCGTTGCTGGTCAGATTGATGAGGATCTGCCGCAGGCGGGACGCGTCCCCCACCAGCCCCACCGGCGTGCCGGGGGCCAGATCGATCAGCAATTCCAAATCCTTGGTGCTGGCGCTGACCGACATGATGGTGGACACCGCGTCGAGCAGCGCCGACAAATCGAACGGGACGATGTCCAGATCCATGCGCCCGGCCTCGACCCGCGAAAAATCGAGGATGTCGTTGATGATCGACAGCAACCCCCGCCCGGATTGGGTGATCTTGCCGACGAAATCCTGCTGTTCGGCGGTCAGGTCGGTGCGGCCCAGCAAATGCGACAGGCCCAGAATGGCGTTCAGCGGGGTGCGGATTTCGTGGCTCATGTTGGCCAGGAATTCGCTTTTCGCCCGGCTGGCCTTTTCCGCCGTCCATTGCGCGGTTTGAAGCGCGGCTTCCTTTTCGCGCGTGCTGGTGATGTCCCAATTGACGCCGATGATGCGCCGCGCGTTGCCGGACTCGTCGTAATCCACCAGGGCCGCCGCCTTGACGTGCCGGATGCCCTGGCCCGGGACCAGAATGCGGAATTCGCTGCTCAAATCCTGATGGTTGCGGATCGCCAATTCCGATTCCCGTTCGACCCGGCCCAGATCGTCGGGCAGGCAGGAGGAACGCCACACCTCGTAAGGGATGGGGCCGTCCACCGGCTCCTTGCCGTACAGCTCGAACATCCGGTCGTCCCAGCGCAGGGTTTGCGACGGCAGTTCCAGTTCCCACACCCCGATTCCACCGGCCTTCGTGGCGAGCGACAGGCGGTCCGTCGTCGCCCGCAGCGCGCTTTCGGCGCGTTTCAACGGGGTGATGTCGCTGACCAGAACGAAAAAGCCGATGACGGTTCCGCTGGCGTTGACGTCGGGGATGTAGTGCGCCCAGGTGTAGCCCAACTCGCCGGTGGGTTTGGTCAACTGGCGTTCGAAATTCTGCGCCTCGCCCCGCAGCACCCGGCGGACGTAGGGTTCGTTCAAGGCGAACAGCCGCTCGCCCAGCAACTCCATCATCGTGTGCCCGATGATCGCTTCCGGCGGCTTTCCGAACCAATCGAGGTAGGATTTGTTGGCAAAGCGGCAGCGCAACCCGGCGTCCCAATAGCCGACCATGCCCGGCAGGCTGTCGGTGACGGCCTGGATGAACCGCTTGCTGGCCTTGAGCTGTTCTTCGGCGGCCAACCGTTCGGTGATGTCGATGCCGAACGACATGGCGACGATGTTTTCCCCGGCAACGACGCTGTTTTGCCAGGAAATTCGTCGCAATTGGCCGTTTTTGGTGCGGATCGGCCCGTCGAACTGGCGGGGCAGCGGCGCGCCGACGGCGAAGGCCTGGGCGATGGTCGGCATGCCGTCGCCAACCGCCACGGTGTCGAACCACTCCCGCCCGATGATCTCATCGGCGCGGTAGCCGGTGATGTCCGCCGCCGTTTCGTTGAAGATCCGCACCACGCCGTTGCGGTCCAGACCGACGACCAGAACGTTGGCGTTCTGCACCAGCCGTTGAGCGAAGTTGCGTTGGGCGCGCAACTCGTCCTCGTGGCGGGAAAAGCGCAGGACGGTTCCGGTCGCGACCAGCCCGACCAACAGCAGAACGCTCCCCTTCAACAGCGAGCGGTCCCGCCAATCCGCCAGCACCATGTCGCGGGGAATGCCGACGGTGATGATCAGCTCCGGATAGGCGGTGCCGCGCGTCACCACCAGATTGAGGCGCTCCTCCAGCACGGTTGGGGCGAGGGACCGTGTCATGCGCTGGCCCGAGGCGCGGTATTCGGCGAAGGGCGCGCGTTTGGCCACCGATTGGCCGATGAATGTGTCCGGTTTGGGGAAGCGTGACGCGATGATCCCGTCGTTGGACACCAGACCGGCGAAACCATCCTCGCCCGGATTGACCGATTCCAGGATGCTGACAAAATAGTCCGGCGGCAGGGTGGCCAGCGCCACGCCGTCCCAATCGGTGGGCGTCAGTTGCCGGGCGCGCGAGGCGAACAGAACCTGAAGCCCGGTGGTGGACAGGGTCGGGCCGTGGATGAACAGGCGGTCCCGGTTCTCGGCCCGCAACGGTCCGGTGTAATAAGGGCGTTGACTGGCGTCAAATCCCAGAAGATCGGATCGCGTCGTCAGGATTGCCCGGCCGGTCCCGTCGGTGATGCTGATGCTGCGCACCTCGTCCAGCGCGTCGACGCGGGCCTTCATATAGGCCAGCAGCGCGTCGGCGTCCTGGGGGCTGCGGATGTTCAGCGATTCACGGCCGACATCCTGCAACAGCACATCAATGGCGCGGATGCGCCCCGACACGCTTTCGTCGGCGATGCGGGCCAACTGTTCCAGCCTTTGGAACGCGTCCTCCATCGTCTTGCGATAATCGAAGACGATTTCCATCCCCCCCAACGCGATGACCAAACCGATGACGAGGGCGCTCGACACCCCCAGAAAGCGGCGACGCCGGGCGTTCTTCAGACTGTCAGCGGGCATGAGCGAAGCCGGGCGGTTGATCCGGGTGGGAGGGTATCAGCATTGACAACGTGTTTCGATACATGTCATGCGCCCGGTGCGGAACAATTGCGCTGATCCCCAACGGTTTGGCCGCATGTTACCATGCGCAGACGCCCTCACACCCGGCGGCGGCACAGGGTCAGGAAATCGTCGCGGTCGCTCCACCCGTCCTCGGGTTGAGCGTAGAGCGCGAACACCGCCGTCGGCAGCGGTGGCAAGTCCAGCGCTCCACCGACATCGGCCAGGATCGGGCCGTTCAGGCTGTGACGGGTGCGCACGGTGAGGCCGACGCCCGCCTCCACCGCCGCGCGCAGACCGGACAGGCTGGGGCTGGTCGCCGCCAGCCGCGCGGCCCGCCCGCTCTGCGCCAGCGCGTCGAGCGCGGCGGTGCGGAAGCTGCACGGCGGTTCGAACAGGGCGAGTGGAACCGGGCGGTCCGCCGGGCAATCCAGCCCGCGCGCGCCGATCCACAGCATCGGTTCTTCCGCCACCACCGCGACCAGGGTTGGATCGGGCCGGTGCAGCGCCAACGCCACATCGAGCGCGCCGCCGCGCACCGCGTCGATCACCGCGTGCGAGCGGTCGATCCGCAGGGTCAGTTCCACGTCGGGATGATCGAGCGCGAAGCGGCGCAGCAGGTCGGGCAACAGCGCTTCCGCCATGTCCTGCGTGGCCCCGACGCGCAACGGGCGTCGTTCGGTGCGATGGAAGGCGGCCAAAGCCTCGTCGTTCAGGGCCAGCAACCGGCGGGCGTAGCCGAGCAACCGTTCCCCCGCCGGGGTCAGCTCCACCCCGCGCGCGTTCCGGCGCAGAACGGCGACGCCCAATTCCTCTTCCAGTTTTTGAATGCGCAGGCTGACCGCCGAGGGCGAGCGCCCGACGAGATCGGCGGTGTCCACAAAGCTGCGGCCCTGCGCGATCAGCAGGAAGGAGCGCAGGACGGCGAGATCCAGGGTGCGACGCATAATTGAAAATAACTGAATTTGAAGTTCTGATAAACGAGTTTTTCCAAATCAAAAGGCCACGCTACCGTTCGGACATCCCACCCACCTACCGAACGGAGCCGATCATGCCGCACATCACCGTCACCTTGTCCGCCGATGCGTCCCCTGCCCTGTCGGCGCGGGTTGCCCAGGGCGTCACCGCCATCACCGCCCGCGTTCTGCGCAAACAACCCGGCGTGACCGCCGTCGCCGTCAACAGCGTTGGCCCCGACCACTGGTTCATCGGCGAGCGCAGCCTGACCGATCTGGGCGTGGCGAGCGCGTGGCTGGCGATCACCATCACCGCCAGCACCAACAGCAAGGACGAAAAGGCCGCCTATTTGCGCGAGATCTTCGCCTTTCTTGCCTCCGTCATCGGCCCTTTGCATGAAACCAGCTACGCCCTGGTGCACGAGGTTCCGGCCGACGCCTATGGCTATGGCGGGCGCACGCAGGAGCATCGCTACATCGCCGCGCGTTTGGCGGTGTGAGTGGGCGGGCCGGGCCACCGTTGACAGGGGTGGGCGGCGCTGGTCTGATCCGCCGCGTTGCGCAACCCGGCGGCTGGATTGGTGATGGCCACGATTTTGGAAGCCCTGTCCGTCGCCTTTGACCACCACCGCGCGGGCCGGTTGGTGGAAGCGGAAACGCTGTACGGCCGCATCCTCGACGTCGATTCGACCAACGCCACCGCCCTGCAATTGCTGGGCGCGCTGATGGCCGACCGGGGGGAGGACACCCGCGCGGCCGACCTGCTGGCCCGCTCGTTGGAGCAGGCGGAGGACAACGCCGACGTGCACGTCAACCGCGCCATGGTCATCGCCCGTCTGGGCCGCGTGGCGGAGGCGGAGGCGCATTACCGCCGCGCGCTGTCGCTTGCTCCCGCTCACCCGTCGGCGCGCAACAATCTGGGCCTGCTGTTGCGCGACGCCGGGCGGCGGGACGAGGCCGTCGCGGCCTTTCGCCAGGCGGTGGCCGATCATCCGACCTTCGCCGAAGCGTGGTTCAACCTCGCCGCCACGCTTGAGGGCACGGTTGCGCTGGAAGAGGTGGCGGAGACGCTGGAACGCGGCGTAGCCCATTGCCCCGGCTTCGAACCGTTGCGCGCGGCGCTGGCCCGCCTGCAACCCGGCCTGGAGCAGCGTTTGGAGCAGCGGCGGGCCGAACGCACGCTGGAGCAGGCGCAGCGTCTGCACGAGCAAGGCCGCTTGGACGACGCGTTGATCCTGTGCCGCAACGCGTTGGCAGCGGCGGACGCGCCGCACACGCTGGGCAATCTGTTGGAGGATCTCGGGCGTCCCGAAGCCGCGCTGGACTGGCAGCGCCGGGCCGTGGCGGTGCGGCCCGACGACGCGCGGGCCTGGTACGCGCTGGGCACGCTGAACGCCCGCGCCCACCGTTACGGCGCGGCGCGGGCGGCCTGCGGGCGGGCGCAAAGCCTGCTGCCGCAGGTGCCCAAAATTCCAATGACCTTGGGGGGGCTTTGTTTCGAGCAAGGCGACCTGCCCGCCGCCCTGGCCGCGCTGCGCCACACCCTGACCCTCGACCCAACCCTGTGGGTGGCCCGTTCCGGTTTGCTCTTTGCCCTGGGGTTCGACGAAGAGTCGGATCCCGACGCGGTCTATCAGGAGCATCGGGAGTTTGAACGGCGGCACATCGCCCCGTTGGGGTTGACACCGGCCCCGCACGCCAACCCGCGCGATCCCGAACGGCGTCTGCGGGTTGGGTATGTCTCCCCCAATTTTTACGGCCATCCTTGCGGCAATTTCGTGCTGCCGCTGGTGGAGAACGCCGACCGCGAGGGGTTTTCCGTCACCTGCTACGCCACCAGCCCGGTGCGCGACGCGTTGACCGACGTGTTTGCGCGGGCCGCCGACCGTTTCGTCGCCTGTCACGACGACGATGACGACGCGCTGGCCGCGCGCATCCGCGCCGATGGCATCGACCTGCTGGTCGATTGCTCCGGCCATCTCACCGGGCATCGGCTGTTCACCTTCGCCCGCAAACCCGCCCCGATCCAGATCAGCTACCCGCTCTACCCCGACACCACCGGCCTGTCGGCGATGGATTACCGGATCATGGACCGCTGGTTCGCCCCGCCGGAGGCCGACGCCTGGCATTCCGAAGCCTTGATCCGCCTGCCCGACATCTACGCCGTGTTCAAGCCCCGCCCCAGCGACGCCACGCCCGATCCGACGCCCCCGGCCATGGCGCGCGGCTTTGTCACCTTTGGCAGTTTCAACAACCTGTCCAAACTGGGGGACCGCACGGTCGCGGCCTGGGCGGCCATTCTGCGCGGCGCGCCCACGGCGCGGCTGGTGTTGAAGTGGCGCAGCCTGAACGATCCGGTCTTTGCCGCCGCGACCCGCGCGCGCTTCACCGCCTTGGGCGTGGACGGTGAGCGGATCGACCTGTTGGGATGGAGCGCCGACCCGCATGACGCCTATCGCGGCATCGACATCGCCTTGGATCCCCTGATCGCCAACGGCGGGACCACCAGTTGCGAGGCGCTGTGGATGGGGGTTCCGGTGCTGACCTGCGCCGGGCGGCGGATGTTCTCCCGTGTGGGGGAATGCTATCTGGAGAACATCGGCTTGCCCGACCTCATCACACGCTCGGTGGAGGAGTTCGTGGCGCTGGGCGTTGCGTTGGCCGGGGATCCGGCGCGCATCGCCCGGCTGCGCCAGGGGCTGCGCGAGCGGGTGGCGGCGTCTCCCCTGATGGACGCGCCGCGTTACGTCCGCCATCTGGAGCGCGCGTACCGTCTGGTGTGGCAACGCTGGTGCGCCGGGTTGCCCCCGGCACCGGTTGGGCCGGAGGTGTTTGACCGTCCGCTGTAACCGTGTCACGTCCGATTGTGGCGGATTTGACATCGAACCGTGGGCGATGACCGGATTGGGTTCGCCACTTCAACGTGCAGTGAACGACCAATTGCTCAAGCCAATCGACAATGTTGCCGGTCCGGCTGGAAAGTGTCGCCCATGATGTGCAGGGGATCGGCGGTCGATCTGCGGTCAACCGACGGCGTGGCGCAGAAAACCGCCCCGCGTTGGAAAGATCGAATACAACTCAAAACCAAGTGAAACACCGTTCGTCTGCGTGTCTGGGGTGAGATCAAAATCCGCGTCATGTTGGCCGGTTGAAATGCTTTACACGCTGTTCCTTGTGGCGCGCATCACCGCGCTGTGCGATAAGTCGCACAAGTGTGACAAGGGAGAGAGACATGCGAGCATACCGGCGTTCAATGACCACTCTGGTATGTTTTTCCATGTTTTTCGTGGTGTTTCTGCAATCTGCTTTTGCCGACACCACGCTGCGGTTCGGCACCGTGTTCACCCCCACCACCTCGACCTACCGCATGTTGGTGGAGGCGTGCCGCCGGATCGAGGCGGAGACCAACAACGCCGTCACCATCGACATTCGACCCAGCGGCGAATATGGCAAGCCGACCGAGTTGATGAAGCTGGTCGACAGCGGCGACATCGAAATCGCCTACACCGTCCAGGGCTACAGCCCGACCCGTTTCGTCGCCAGTTCGGTCATCGAACTGCCGCTGATCCGCCGCACAGCGGTTGGCGGCACCAAGGCGCTGTGGGAGCTGTATGAATCCGGGATCCTGAATCACGATTACGACGGGTTGAAGGTGGTCGGGCTGTGGGCCTTGCCGACCTATGGCATCTTCACCGCCAGCCGCCCGATGGAGTCCCCGCGCGACCTGCGCGGCCTGCGCGTGCGCAACCCCAGCAAGACCGTGGGGCGGGCGCTGGCGAAGCTGGGCGTCATTCCGGTGGCGCTGCCGCTCAACAGCATGGCGTCGGGCATCAAGAGCAACCTGATCGACGGCGTGTCCTATGGCTGGTACTCCTCGACCACCACCGCCGGGGCGGATGGCCAGCCGTTGATGAGCCAGTTGACCCATCTGCTGGACATCAATTTCTCCGGCCCGGTGGTGATGCTGGCGATGAAGCGCGCGACCTTCGACGCGCTGCCCGATCCGGTCAAGGCGGCCTTCGACACCCATCTGGGCAAACCCGTGTCCATCGCCATCGCCGAGGAACGCGACCAGATCGAAGAGGACATGAAGCGCAAGTTGGCCGGGGACGGGCAGCACAAGGTCAAGCGCTTCACGCCCGCGCAGATGACCGAGATCCGCGACGAGCTGGAGGAGGTTTACGCCGATTGGGCCGCCGGATTGAACGAACAGGGGATTGATGGGCGCAAGCTGCTGGACGCCGCGCGCAAGGCCCTCGCCACCCACGAAAAGCCGTAACCGCCCTGCGGGCCGCATCCCCCTTGCGTTGAGGAATTCCAGCCATGAGCAGCACGCGCCAATCTCCCAAAGGGGTGAGCCTCAAGGCCAAACTGTTCGGTGCCTTCGCGGCGATGTTCGTTGCCGCCGCCGCCATTGGCGGTGGTGCCGGATTCTTTCAGCTGCGCATCGCCGGGCTGTTCGCCCAGGTGCATGAACGCGATTTCCCGTTGGCCGTCGGTGCCCTGAAGGCCGCCGACGAAAGCGGCGGGTTGGAGGAATCCGCCCGCTCGCTGGCGGTGGCGGCGGATGACCGTGCGCGCGCCGCCGCCATGGACCAGTTGCAACGCCGCAGCGCCGCCTTGAAAGAAAAGCTGGATCAATTGGTTGCGCTGGAGCGGTCGGGCGGTGTCGCAGGCACGGCGACCGGCAAGGCGCTGGGCGATCTGTTGGCCAACACCACGGCCGCCGCCGCCGCGCTGGACGGCGAGGTGCGCCGCCGCCTGGAAACGGCCGCCCGCCGCACCGCCCGCATGACGGCGCTGGGGACCGCCCACGCCGCCTTTCTGGACCGCTATCAGCCGATGGTGCGCAACCTGACGCTCAGCATCCAGGGTGTCACGATGGATCTGCCGTCGGACGCCAACAGCCTGACCATGCTGATCCTGACGCTGGTGTCAAAGGATCTGCCGGTGCGCCAAGCCCTCTCGGAGATCATCAGCGACATCAACCTGGCCGTCACCCTGCTGGGCAAGACCGATGGGGCCAGCACGGCGGCCCAGGTCGCCGACCAGGAAAAGCAGTTCGCCGCCGCCGCCAAGCGGGTGGAGTTTTCCGCCGATTTCCTGGCCAACCTGCTGCGCGACGAGACGCCGCGCGCCCTGTCGCAAGCCGTTCTGGCCTTTGGCCGCGACGCCGAGGGGGTGTTCACGCTGCGCAAGGCCGAAATCGCCGCGCGCGAAGCCGGAGCCAAGGCGGAAGAGAGCCTGTTCGCCCTGGTGAACGCGTTGGGCAAGCAGGCCAGCGCGCTGGCCGACGCCAACGAGCGCAACGCGAATGTGGCCGCCGACGAGGTCAACACGGTGATCGCGTCCGGCCTGTCCGTCACCGCCACGCTGGTCGGGTTGACCATGCTGCTGGGGGTGGTCGCCGGTCTGCTGCTGGTCAACCGCAGCATCCGCTTGCTCGACCGGCTGCGCGGGACGATGGAGGCGTTGGCGGCGGGTGAGATCGACCTGACGGTTCCGGCCCAGACACGCGGCGACGAAATCGGCGCGATGGCCCGCTCGTTGGAGGTCTTCCGCGTCAACGCGCACGAGGTGCGCCGCCTGACCGCCGAGCAGGAGGCCGCCCAACGGCAGGCGGAGGCGGACCGTCGCGCCGCCCGCCATGAGTTGGCCAACCAATTGGAAAGCAGCGTCAAATCGGTGATCGGGTCTGTGCTGTCGGCCTCCTCGCGCATGCGGGACGACGCGCAAACCCTGTCGGCCAACGCCGAACAGACCAAGCGCCAGACGGTCAGCGTCGCCGGGGCGTCGGCCACCGCGTCGGATCGGGTGTCGTCGGTCGCCTCGGCGGCGGAGGAGATGGCGGCCTCGATCGAGGAGATCATCCGCCACATCAGCGAATCCTCGCAGATCGCCGGAACCGCCGTGCGCGAGGCGGAAAACACCAACGGTGCCATTTCCGGCCTGTCGGAGGCCGCCGCGCGCATCGACACCGTGGTCGAACTCATCAACTCCATCGCCGGGCAAACCAATCTGCTGGCGCTCAACGCCACCATCGAGGCGGCGCGGGCGGGGGAAGCGGGCAAGGGCTTTGCCGTCGTCGCCAACGAGGTCAAGGCGCTGGCCAACCAGACCGCCAAGGCGACGGAGGACATCCAGGCCCAGGTCAGCCAGATGCAGACGGTGACGGTGCGGGCGGTCAACTCGATCCGCGCCATCGCCGGAACCATCGACCGGATGAGCGAGATCACCGCCACCATAGCCAGCGCGGTCGATCAACAGCACGCCGCCACCCAGGACATCGCCCGCCACGCGCAGGACGCCGCCGACGGGACCCATTCGGTGTCGCAGACCATCGGCGACGTGTCCCAGGCGGCGACCGAAACCGGCTCCATCGCCCACACCGCGCTCGACACCGCCACCAGCCTGCACCAGCAGGCCGATCAGTTGCAGAGCGAGGTGGCGACCTTCATCCGCAACATCCGGGCGGCCTGACACCGCCCATCATCATTTGCCTATCGTCATCCGTCCATTGTCATGCGTCCTCCGGGGGCCGACCGTCATGAGCACCGACCGCCTTCTTGCCCGCGTCACGCTGCCCGCCGATCCCGCGACGGTCCCGGCCCTGCAAGGGCTGATGGTGCAGGCGGCGCGCGGCTGCGTGGATCGCCCGGATGATCTGCCATCGCTGGGACGGTTGGTGGAGGAGGTGGCGTTGCACGTCATCCGCACCGCCTTCGATCCCGGCGAACAGGGCGAATACACCGCCGAACTCATCAAGCGCCCCGATCAACTGGTGTTCGCGATCGAGGACAAGGGCCTGCCCGCCCCCTTCAACGCCGCCGCTGGCGGCGGGGCGGACGGGAATGGCGGGCGCGCCGGGTTTCAACCCTTCCTTCCCGCCAACCTGGCCGACCGCGTCGCCTTCCGCAATCTGGGCCGGGGCGGCAAACGGCTGGAGGTGGCCCGCACGCTGAGCACGCCGCCCGGGGCGGTCCCGTCCGCCACCGCATCCGCCACCGCATCCGTCGCTGGGGCCGCCACCGCTGCCGGGAGGACCGATGACGCCGAGCCGCCGCGCGCGCTGGATGAGGTGACGTTGCGGTTGCTGGAGCCGGAGGACGCGCCGTCCCTGTCGCGGTTGATGTACCGGTCCTATGGCTACACCTATGGTTCGGAGTTCGTCTATTACCCGGAACGGATCGTCGCCATGCTGGCCAGCGGCAAGCTGGTGTCCCTGATCGCGGCGAATGAATCCGGCGAGGTGGTCGGCCATCTCGCCATGCTGTTGCATGGGCCGGACGCCGCCACCGGTGAAACCGCCATGGCGGCGGTCGATCCACGCTATCGCGGGCGGCGGCTGTTCGAACGGATGAAGGACGACATGCGCGATCTGGCGCGCAGCCGTGGCTATTTCGGTCTGTTCAGCGAGGCGGTGGCCGTCCACATCTTCACGCAAAAGGGCAATCTGGCCTTGGGCGGCTTCGAGACCGGCTTTCTGCTGGCCTTCACCCCGGCCACCCAGGTGTTCCGCAAGATCAGCGATGGCCCGGTGGCCGACCGTCGGTCGGCGGTGTTGTTCTATCTGCGCACCAACGACGAGCCGGAGCGCGTCATCCACGCTCCCGTCCATCACCGGGCGATGATGGACGCCATCGTCGAGCGCGGCGGCATGAACCGGCGAATCGCCGCCCCCGATCCCGACCTGTCGCTGCATGGGCTGCGCGGGCGTGACGCCGTGCTGGACGTGTCGGCCCGGCAGGATGTCGGGCGTGCCTTTCTGACGGTCCGCGCCTATGGGGCCGACGTGCTGCGGCGGGTGCAGGAGGAGTTGCGGACCTTGTGCCGCCACGGCTACGCCTGCGTCTATCTGGAATTGCCGCTGTCCGATCCGATGACCGCCCTGTTGTGCCGGGGGTTCGAGGCGTTCGGTTTCTTTTTCGCCGGATTGCTGTTCGAGGTGGAGGGTGGCGACGCGCTGCGGTTGCAGTATCTCAACGGCGCGGCGGTCAACCAGGACGACATCAAGGTCGCCTCTCCCTTTGGACAGGATTTGCTGTCCTATGTGCTGGCGGCGAAGAACGAGGTCGATTGGGCGCGGCAGGACCGCCGCCGTCTGGCGGCCCCCCGCAACGGGTCGGCCAGCCCGCGCGCCCGTCGCCGCGAGGATGCCGATCCTGCGCCCGCAGACGATGCCACCGCAGACGATGCCACTCCCCCGTCCACCGCCGCCCCCGCGCGGGAACGGACGGCGGCGCTGGTCTGAGCCGCCCCCGGTCATCCCCTCGCGCCCGGCCCGCGCCGCTCAGGCGTCGCTGAGGGAGGCGGTGCGCGACATGCGGCGGACCTTCTGCGTCACCTCAATGGCGACGTTGCGCAGCAGGATGAAGGAGATGGCCGGGTCCAGATTGTCCAGCATGGCGATGTCGTCGGCGGTCAGCTCGTGGCACACCACCGCGCTGTCGGCCACCACGTCGGCGGAACGTGGTTCACCGGTCAGCAGCGCCATTTCGCCGAACACCGCGCCGGACCGGATGGTGCCGATGCGCACGCCGTGTTCCTCGCCGGGCTGACGCCGTTCCACCCGGACCCGCCCCTTGACCAGAAAGAACTGGCTGTTGTCGGTTGATCCTTCGGTCAGGATGCGCTCGCCGGGGGCAAAGCTCAGGCGGCGCGTGGTCAACGCCAACAGATCGAACTGCGCCCGCGTCAGGCCGTACAGGCTGGGGTGGTCGGTCAGTGGGATTTCCTCGTCCGCGTCGTGGCCACCGGCCAGACGCTTGAGAAGCTGGTCTTCGGCGGCGGCCAGCGCGGTTTCCAGATCGCCATGAATCCGGCCGTCCCGTTCGGGCCGGTCATAGCCCATGTCGCGCAGCAGCACGCGCAGGCCCCGCCCCTTGGACAGACCGGCCAGCAGCAGGGTGACGCCGGCGCGCGACAGCCGTTCGTCCAACCGGCGCAGCACCAAAACCCCGGTGCTTTCCACATCGTTGACGCGGGCCAGATCGAGAATCAGCGTTTGGCACCCGTCGGCCAGCGCCTCCGCCTGGCGGGCGAGATTTTCCGCCGACCCAAAGAAAACCGGGCCGTGCAACTCCATCACCGCGATGGAGCCGCCATGCCGCTCCAACCGCTCCATATCCACGTCCGACCGCCCGGTTTGCGAATGCACGCGGTCGCCCCGGTAGGACCGCCGCACCACCGACACCGCCGCCCGGCGCAGATAGACGATGACGCTGGCCCCCATGCCAACGGCCAACGCCACCAGGACATCGGCGGTCGCCACCAGCAGGGCGACGACGACGACGATGGCGAGATTCTGGATCAGCTCGGCGCGGGCCTGCGGCATCCGCGTCCGGCGCAGCAGGGTCACGAGCTGCCACGTCCAATCGTCGGGCCGCAGCACGGTGACGATCACCATGGCCGCCATCACCGACACCGGGACCAGTTCCAGCAAGGGCGACAAGCCCAGCGCGGCGGCGAGCAGCGCCAAACCGACGAACAGGTTGGCGCGGTCGGTGCGCGCGCCGTTGTGGATGGCCACGCGGGTGTAGAGCGGCGACCCGCCCGTGACCGTGCCGCCGACCATGGCCGACAGCAGGTTCGCCCCGCCCTGGGTCAGCAGTTCCCGGCTGCTGTCGTGGCGGGCGCGCAGCAGGGCGTCCGCCGCCGCCGCGCTCAACAGCGATTGGATCGACGACACCATGCCCAGGGTCAGGCCGGTGATGAGGATGGACGGGGCCATGGCGGCGAAGACCGGGTGGGCGATCAGATCCGCCACACCGGGCCAGGACCAGGACAGGGGCAGACCCGGCGGCGGGGCCTTCACCGCCGCGCCCAGGGGGATGGTGCCGTCGGTCATGGCCAAGGCCAGTTGATAGAGCACGGCCCCACCGATCAGGCCGACCAGCGGGCCGGGAACGACGAAGCGCCGTTCCCCCAACCGCCAGACGCCGACCGCTGCGACCATGCCCAGCGCCAAGGCCCCCGGCGTGACCGTTGCCGCGCCGGTCAGCAGCGCCCGCAGCCCCGCGCCATCGGGCAGGCCCAGCAGATAGGGCAATTGTTGGAGCAGGATGACCAGGGCAAAGCCGTTGACGAATCCGGCGATGACCGGTTGCGGCACGAATTTCAAGGCGTCGCCCAGGCGCAGCAGGCCCAGCAGCGCTTGCGCCAACCCGGCCACGGCCAAGGCCAGCAGGGGAATGGCGATCATCGGGGCGGCGGCGATCTCCACCCCGCCCGCCGCCGCGACCTGAGCCGCCTGGGTCAGCAGCCCGCCCAGCAACGCGGCCTGGGTGGCGCGCGGCGCGTTGATCTGCAACCCGCGCCCGCCGATCACCCCGCGCAGCAGCGCGGCGACGATGGTGGCACCGAAGGCGGCCTGGATGCCCAGCGCCTGAAACCCTGCGCCCAGCGGTTGGAACACCACAAGGCCACACCCCAGAACCGCCGGCATCACGAACAGCGCGCCGACACATCCGCCGATCAGATCGCCGCGCCAGCGGCCCCATCCGGTGGACAGGACCTCATCCTTGGGTGTGGTCATGACGGCTTTCGCTCCTGAACCGGCTCCAACATGGCCCGCCATCCACCCTGGCCCACCGTGGGGGGGGGATGGTCACGCATTATAGCGAAGCCAAGGTCCCATCACACCCAAAACGGATTTCACGTTTGACTTATTCGCTAAAAAAATACAAAAACTCGGGCAAAACCCGGTCCTATCCACGCGACAAAACGACCACGCAGCGCCAAAACGACCACGTATGCGTGTGTTTCGATCCAACATCCATCGTGTCGCGGCGATATGATTTGTTCTGGCTGGTCGTCTTGAAAGTTATTTTCCGTAAAAACCAAAAAATTGAAACTCACATTATCATATTGTTTTTTGCTGTTTAAATTCTGAAACAAACATTTCTGATCGGACGGATGAATCAATCTGTGATTTGACAGAAACAAACCTGTAACCATTTGATTCTTTCCGTTTTCGAGAAATTCAAATATGCACCACCCTTAAAGCGTTTTTTCGTGTGAGGGTGGCTTCGTGCAGCACGCGACATCGACCGGTTCCTCCTCCGCCGATCATCGCTCCCCCAGCCTGTGGGAGGTGGGAGAGTCCTTGCCGCCCGGTTTCGGCGATTTTGCGGTGTCGGCGCGCTGCCTGACGGTTCAGTCGGACCGGGGGGCGGCGCTGGCGGTGGTGGAGCGCGATGGCGCGCGTCGGTTGGATCACGCGTCGTTGGCCGATCGCGCCCGGCGCTGGGCGCGCCGCCTGCGGGCCATGGGCCTGCCGCCCGGCGCGCCGGTGGGGCTGTGCGCGGCGGCGGATCTGGCGATTCCCATTGGGTTTCTGGCGATCTTGGAGGCGGGCGGCGCGGTGGTCCCGCTGGATCCGGCCCTGCCCGCCGACCGGCTGCGCGCCATGACCGCCGCGTTGGGCTGCCACCACATCCTGACGACCGCCGACACGGCCCCCCTGTTCGACGACACGATGTCACGGCTGGATCTGGCTGAGACGCCGGACGACGCCCCGATTTCCGATGATGGCCGCCCGGATCATGACCCCGACCGGGTGGCGGTGATCTACCACACCTCCGGCTCGACCGGGCGGCCCAAGCCGGTGGCCTTGCCGCACCGAGCGATCAGCGCGCGGCTGCGCTCCATGGTCGATTGGTTTGGCGTCACCGCTGACGATGTGGTGTGCGCCGGGTCCACCCTGGCCTTTGACCCATTCCTGCAACAGATGTTCTTCCCGCTGCTGGCGGGCGGAACCCTGTGGCTGCCCGACCGTCACGCCTTGCTGGATCCGGCGCTGTTCTGGGATCAGGCGGCGCGCTTGGGCGTCACCCATCTGAACTTCGTGCCGTCTCAGATGGAGGCGCTGTTGCGCCGCCCGCCGCCGGATGGCCTGCCCAGACTGCGCCGCATCGTGATGGGGGGAGAGCGGATGCCGCCCGACCTGCCCGCCCGCATCACCGCCGCGCTGGGGCCGGTGGCGGTTTACAACATGTACGGCCCGACCGAGGCAACGGTGGACGCCACCGGCTGGCGCGCCGATCCGGCGGTGAGCGACCGCGACGTTCCCATCGGCGCGCCGCTGCCCGGTTGCCGCGTGCGCATCCTGAACGCCGCGCTGGAGCGGGTCCCGGTGGGCGAGGTTGGGGAGCTGTGCATCGGCGGGGCCGGTCTGGCGCTGAGCTATCTGGGGATGGCGGAGGCGACGGCCAACGCCTTTGTCGCCGACCCCTTCGGCGCGCCGGGGGATCGCCTGTACCGCACCGGCGATCAGGCCCGTTGGTTGCCTGATGGCCAGATCGCCTTTCTCGGTCGTCAGGATGAACAGGTGAAGATTCGCGGCCAGCGCATCGAGTTGGGGGAGGTCGAGGCCGCCTTGCGCGCCGCCCCCGGCGTGACGCTCGCCGTTGTCAGCAAATGGGACGACGCCCCCGGTGGTGCGGCGCTGCTCGCCCACCTCACCGCGACACCGGGCGGCGAAGCGCCGGAGCCGGAGGCCCTGCGCCGTTGGCTGGCCGAACGCCTGCCCGCCGCCGCCGTGCCTGCGCACATCCTGGTGCTCGACGCGCTGCCGACGCTGCCCTCGGGCAAGATCGACCGAAAGGCGCTGCCCCGGCCCGCCCTTGCGGCCTCCAAACCGGATGCGGCCCCATCAACCAGCGACGCCGCGTCGTTCGAGCGGCGCATCGCCGCCGTCTGGGCCGATCTGTTGGGCCGTCCGTCGGTGGACGTCACCGCCAACCTGTTCGAGATGGGCGCGCATTCCCTGCATGTGCCGCGCGCCCTCATCGCCATCGAGGAGGCGACCGGCCAACGCCTGAGCGCCGTCGATCTGTTCCGCTTCCCCAGCGTCGCCGCGCTTGCCCGCCATATGGCAGGGGGTGACACCCCGCACCGGCCCGCCGCCGCCCGTCGCCGTGCGTTGGCGGGGGAGGAGGATCACGCCGTCGCCATCGTCGGCATGGCCTTCCGCTTTCCCGGTGCCGCCGACCGCGCGGCCTTCTGGGACGCGATGATGGCGGGAGCGGACGCGGTGCGCCGCCGTGATCCCGCAAGCCTGCGGGCGGAGGGCGCGCCCGCCGCTCTGGTCGATCACCCGGATTTCATCGCGGCGCACGCCGCCATCGACGGCACCGACCGGTTTGACCCGGCTCCCTTCGGTTACAGCCACGGCGAGGCGGCGGAGATCGACCCGCAACAGCGCCTGTTGCTGCAATTGGCGTGGCACGCGCTGGAGGATGCGGCCTGCGACCCGGAGGAGGATGGGCCGGTTGGCGTGTTCGCCGGGGTGGGCTTCAACAGCTATCTCGTGGACAATCTGCGCGACCGGCTGGGCGTGGCGGGCGGGAGCGACCGTTTTTCCGCCGTCGTCGGTGTGGACAAGGATTTCGCCGCCACCCGCATCGCCTACAAGCTGGGGTTGACCGGCCCGGCGATGACGGTCAACAGCGCCTGTTCCACCGCCCTGTCCGTCACCGTCGCGGCGGTGGACAGCCTGCGCGCCGGGCGGTGCCGGGTGGTGCTGGCCGGGGCGGCGTCGCTGGGCATGTTCTCCCCCTTCGGCCACATCCACGCCGACGGCGGCATCGCCTCGCGCGCCGGGCGGTGCCGCCCGTTCGACGCGCAGGCCGACGGCGTGGTCGCCGGGGCCGGGGCGGCGGTGCTGGTGCTGAAGCGGTTGGGCGACGCGCGCGCCGACGGCGACCGCGTCCACGCGGTGATCCGGGGCATCGGCATCGCCAACGACGGCGCGGGCAAGGCCGCCTTTTCCGCCCCGTCGGTCGATGGTCAGGCCGCCGCGATCGCCCAGGCGCTGGACGATGCGGGCGTGGAGCCGGGCCAGATCGGCTTTGTCGAGGGGCATGGAACCGCCACCCCGCTGGGCGACCCGATCGAGGTGGCCGCGCTCAACCTTGCCTATCGCGGGGCCTATCGCGGGGCGGAGCCGGGCAGCCTGTTGCTGGGGTCGGTCTTGTTGGGGTCGGTCAAGGGGACCATCGGCCATCTCGACGCCGCCGCCGGCATGGCCGGGCTGGTCAAGGCCGCGCTGGTGCTGGAGCGGGGGATCGTGCCGCCCACCGCCCATTTCACCAGCCCCAACCCGCGCATCCCCTTCGCCGAGGGGCCGTTCCGCGTCAACGGTCAACCGGAACCCTTCCCCGGCCCGGCGGATCGTCCGCGTCTGGCCGGGGTCAGCGGCTTTGGCATGGGCGGAACCAACATCCACGCCATCCTGTCCGCCGCACCGGTGGATGGGCCTGCCGAGGCAACCGCCCAAACCCCAACCGACACCGCCCCGGTTCTGCTGACCCTGTCCGCTGCCACGCCCGACGCGCTCGACCGTTTGACCGATGCCCTGGCAACGGATCTGGAGGGTGGCGATGGGCGCAGGCTGGCCGATGTGGCCGGGTCGCTCGCCCGTCGCCGCCCGTTGCGCCACCGCCGCGCGCTGGTCGCCACCACCCCGGCGCAGGCCGCCAACGCCTTGCGGGCGGGCGCGACGGTGGGCGAGGTGGCGCGGGGTGTCGCCACCGCCTTTCTCTTCCCCGGCCAGGGCGCGCAGCAGGCCGGGATGGCCCGCGACCTGGACATTGCCGTTCCCGCCTTCCGCGACGTGATCGACGCGGCCGACCGCGCGCTGCGCGGCGGTCCGGCGGAGGGGCTGCGTGCCCTGCTGCTGGCCGATCCCGCCGACGCGCGGGCCACGGCGGCTTTGTCGGAAACGCTGCTGACCCAACCGGCGCTGTTCGTCACCGAATACGCCACCGCCCGCGCGCTGGAATCGTTGGGTTTGCGCGCCAACGCGCTGATCGGCCACAGCGTGGGCGAGTATGTCGCCGCCTGTCTGGGCGGGGTGATGGGGTTCGACGACGCCCTGCGGCTGGTCGCCGCGCGCGGGCGGCTGATGGCGACGGCCCCGCGCGGGGCGATGCTGGCGATTTCCCTGCCGGAGGCGGAGGTTTTGCCGCTGCTGGGCCAATCCGGGGCCGATCTGGCGGCGGTCAACGCCCCGCGCCAATGCGTGGCGGCGGGGACGGAGGCGCAGATCGCCGCGCTGGCGGCGCTGGTCACGGGGTTGGGCAAGCCGTCGCGGCGGCTGGTGGTGTCGCACGCCTTCCATTCCGCCCTGATGGATCCGATTTTGGACGCCTTCGCCGAGGAACTGGCGCGCACGCCGCTGGCGGCCCCGACCGTGCCGATCCTGTCCAACGTCAGTGGCGATTGGCTGCGGGCGGAGGAGGCGACCGACCCGGCTTATTGGGTGCGCCACCTGCGCGGGACCGTGCGCTTTGCCGATGGGCTGCGCCGCCTGATCGACGCCGACCCCACCCGCTTGCTGGTGGAGGCCGGACCCGGCTCCACCCTGATCCGGCTGGCCCGTGGCGCTGGCGCGGGGGAGGCGCAGGCCATCGCCGCCCTGCCCCTGACACCCGAACCGGGGGAGGGACGCGATGGCCATACCGCCCTGCTCGACGCCGTGGGTCGCGTCTGGTCGGCGGGTGGGACCATCGATCGCAAGGCGGCGGCGGGCGGTGCGACCCGCCGGATGGCGCTGCCGCCCTACCCCTTCGCCGCGATCCGGCTGTGGATCGAGCCGAACGCGGTTGCAGCGGCTTCCGACCATGGACCGACACCGCCACCCCAGCCGACGCCCGAACCTCCGGCCACCGTCGGCGGGCGCGAAGCGGTGATCGCCGAGGTGTGGCGCGACGTGTTGGGCGTGCCCCAGGTCGGGCCGGAGGATGATTTCCTGGCCTTGGGCGGGGATTCCCTGATCGCCGTGCGCATCGCCACCCGGCTGCGCGCGCGGCTGGGGTGCGAGGTGGCGGCCAGCGCCCTGTTCCGGGGCGGAACCGTCGCCGGGTTGGCCCGCCTGTTGGGCGGTGATGAGCAAAAGGCTGAGGCGCAAGAGATCGGCGCGCGTGAAGAGGGATGGCTGTGATGAGCGGGATCGAGACGAACGGCGGTGCGGCGATGGCCGACCTTGAGGCCCTGCTGGCCGATGCCCTGTTGGTTGAGCTGGCCGCCCGCGACATCCGCCTGACATCGGACAACGGGCGGCTTGGCTACGACGCCCCGGTCGGTGCCTTCGACGACGCCCTGAAAGCGCGGGTGCGCGCCCTGCGCCCGGCCCTGCTCGCCCGCCTGTCCGGCCCATCCGCCGGGAAGGACGAAACCGCCGTCGACATCGTCGCCCCCCTCACCTTCGGGCAGGAGCGCATGTGGTTCCTCAACCGGCTGGACCTGGGCCAGCCCGGCGGCGCGCGCGGCGGCTACACCGAACATCTGGCCTTCGATCTGGTTGGCCCGCTCGACCACGCCGCGCTCGACCGCGCCCTGACGGCGGTTGCCGCCCGCCATGGTGCGCTGCGCACCCGGTTCGAGGATGGCCCCGACGGCCCGCTGCAACGCGTCGCCCCGCCCGCCGCCGCCGCACTCCCTGTCCATCGGGTCGATCTGCGCGCCACGCCGGACGCTCTGGACCAGGAGTTGGACCGGGCCGCCCATCGGTCCATCGATCTGGCGACCGACCCGCACGCGCGCGTCACCCTGTTCGCGCTGGCGGACGACCATCACGTCCTGTCGCTGTCGGCCCATCACGCGGCGTGGGATGGCTGGTCGAACGGGCTGTTCGCCGCCGACCTCGCCACCGCCTACAACGCCGCCCGCACTGGTCGCCCCGCCGATTTGCCGCCGCTGGTCCGCGACATGGCCGATCTGGCCCGCGCCCAGCGCGCCACGTTGGCGTCCGGCGGGTTCGACGCCGCGCTGGAGCGGCTGCGCCGCCGCCTGGATGGCCACCCGACGCACCTGACCTTGCCGACCGATCACCCCCGCCCGGCGGTGGCCGATGGGCGTGGGGCCGCCGTCGCCCTGCGGTTGGAGCCGGAGGCGGCGGGCGCGCTCGCCGCCGCCGCGCGCCGGGCCGGGGCCACCCCCTACATGGCGGTGCTGGCCGCCTGGGCGCTGCTGCTGTCCCGCCTGAGCGGCGCGCCGCGCCTGCTGATCGGCGCGCCGGTCGCCGCCCGCGCCGACGAGGCGGAGGAGGCGATCATCGGCTATCTGTCCAACAGCGTGGCGATTCCGGTGGATGTCGGCGCGGCGGACAGCTTTGGCGCGCTGGTGGCGCAGGTGCGCGACCGCACGCTCGACGTCATGGCCGACCAGGACGTGCCTTTTGACAAGCTGGTGGAGGTGTTGGCCCCGCCGCGCAGCCGCGCCACCACGCCGCTGGTGCAGACCATGTTCGCCATGCAGCCGCGCGCCGTGCCCGCCCCGGCGTTGGACGGGCTGACCGTGACGGTGCGGACCCGCCACAACGAGGCGGCGCGCTATGACCTGACGCTCAATCTGGAAACCACGGCCGACGGCGCGCTGGACGGGCCGTTGACCTACGCCACCGCCCTGTTCGACGCCGCCACCGTGTCGGGTTGGGCGGATTGGCTGTGCGCCTTCCTGCGCGCGGCACCCGGCCAATGGTCGGCCCCGCTGGACCGGTCGCCGCTGGTCACGCCCGTCCACGCGGTCCCCGCCGCAGCCTCCCCCGCTGCCATGCCGATGGCGGATGGCTTCACCACCCCGACCGAACGCGCGCTGGCGGCGGTGTGGGCGGCGTTTCTGGCGACGCCGCCGACCGCGCGCGACGATGATTTCTTCGTGCTGGGCGGTCACAGCCTGCTGTTGATGCGCGTGGTCAACCGGATCAACAGCGATGGATCCTTGGGCCGGATCGAACTGGCCGAGGCGCTGGGGGCCACCCGCCTGATGGACATGGCCGCCCTGTTGGACGGCGGACGGCCCGCCACCGCGCCCACCAAGGCCGCCCCGCTGGTGAGCACGGCGGAGGAGCATCCGGCCAACCCCGGACAGGAAGGCATGTGGTTGACCCGGCGGGACGAAGCGGAGACGACCGCCTGGTCGGTCCCGCTGGTGATTCCGCTGGCCCGCCACGCCGAGGCCGCCATCGTGCGCGCCGGGCTGGCGCGGCTGGCCGCCCGCCACCCTGCCCTGCGCACCACCCTGTGCGAGCGCGACGGCGCGATCCGGCAGCGCATCGCACCCCCCGACCACCCCGGCCTGATCGACCTGACCGTTCACGACGGGTTGGACGCCGCCGCCCGCTTTGCGGTGATGAAACGGGATCTCGCCCGCCCGATGGATCTGGAGCGCGGGCCGCTCTACCGTTTCCACCTGTTCACCAACGGCGACGGCGCGGGCGAGCTGTTCCTCAACGCCGATCACACGCTGATCGACGGCTGGTCGCTCGACGTGCTGCGCCGGGACGTGGTGGCGCTGATCAACGTGGCGGCGACTGGCCGTCAAGGGGGCCGGGGCGATGGCCTGCCCGCGCTGACCTGCACCCCGGTGGAGTTGACCGCGCGGCGGCTGGCCGACACCCGCAGGCTGGAGGCCGACCGCGCCTATTGGCTCGACACCCTGCGCGGAATGGAGTTGGGCGACCTGCCCGCCCCCGGGACCCGACCGCCGGGCGCGCCGCCGCGCGGCCTGCGCACCCAGTGCGACCTGTCCGCCGCGACGATGGCCGCGCTCGACCGCATCGCCCGCACCGGCGGGACCACCCCGACCGTCGCCCTGATCGCCGCCGCCAGCGCCCTGATGATCCGCCTGAAGGGCGACGGGCGCGACGTGTCGGTCGCCACCCCCTTCGCCGGGCGGACGGAGCCGGAGCACGCCGATCTTGTCGGCTGCTTTGTCGAGGTGCTGCCGCTGCGCTTCCCCGGTGGGGTGGAGCGGTCCTTCGCCGACCATCTGGCCGCCGCCCGCCGGGCGTTGACCGGGGCGCTCGCCCACCAGACCTACCCGCTGCGGCAGATCATGAAAGACACGCTGGCGGCGCGCGGCGGCGACCCGACCACGCTCTATGATGTGGTTGCCGTGCTGGAAAACGCCGAACCGCAGACCCGTGACTGGTTCGATCCACGCATCGGCGGCGGCAAATACGATCTTGCCTTCATCATCGGCCGCATGCCCGACGGCAGCGCGGTGCTGACGATCGAGCACGACGAATGGCTCTACGACGCGCGGGACGCCCTGGCGATGGCCGCGCGGTTGGAAGCCCTGCTGTGCGACGCCGCCGACCAGCCGGACGCCGCCCTGGGCGATCTGGCGGTGATGCCGGAGGAGGAACGCCGTCTGGTTCTGTCGGGCTTCAACGACACCGCCGCCGCCTACCCGCGCGACACGTCGATGGCCGATCTGTGGGCGCGCGCGTCGACCGAACACGCCGACCGGATTGCCCTGCGCGCGTCGAGCGGCGACACGCTGACCTACGCCGCGCTCGATCAACGGGCGGAGGCCATCGCCGCCGCCCTGCTCGCCAGCGGGCCGGTGGGGCCGACGGTCGCCCTGGCGGTGCCGCGCGGGTTTGACGCCGTGGCCGCCATTCTCGGCATCTGGAAGGCGGGTGCGGCCTATCTGCCGCTCGACTCCAAGCTGCCGACCGCCGTCGTCACCCAACTGATGAGCGACGCCGAGGCCCGGATCATCCTGGCCGACGCCGCCAAGGCCGCGACCTTGTCCGGGCTGTCCGACCACCGGATTCTGCGCCTGGATTCCCTGCCGCCCGCCTCCGCTCCCGCCGTTGCCCCCGCAGCGCCGCCGGTGGCGCGCGACGGCGGATCGCCCGCCTATGTCATGTTCACCTCCGGGACCACCGGCACGCCCAAGGGGGTGGCGGTTCCCCACCGGGGCATCGCCCGGCTGGCGTTGAACCGCGCGGTGCTGGATCTGCGCCCGCAGGACGTGATGGGCCAGTTGGCCCCGCTGGCCTTCGACGCGACGACGCTGGAGCTGTGGAGCGCCCTGCTGAACGGGGCCAGCCTGCGCGTCTTCGACGATGAGGAGCTGTTGGATCCGCTGGCGTTGGGCCGGGCGCTGGCCAGCGGCGGCGTCACCGTGCTGTGGCTGACCGCCGGGCTGTTCAACCGCGCGGCGGACGAAGCGCCCCACATCTTCCGCCCCCTGCGCCTGCTGATGAGCGGGGGCGAGGCGCTCAGCCCGCCGCACGTCCGTCGGGTGATGGACTCCTGTCCGGGTCTGCGCCTGCTGAACGGCTATGGGCCGACGGAAAATTCCTGCCTGACCACGCTGCACCCGATCACCGCCGACGATCTGGACGGGGCCATTCCCATTGGCCGCCCGATCAGCAACAGCCGGGTGTTCGTGGTGGATGACCGTCTCAACCCCGTGCCGGTCGGCGTCTGGGGCGAATTGCTGTGCGGCGGCGACGGTGTGGCGTTGGGCTATGCGGGGCGGCCTGACCTGACGGAGGCGTCCTTTGTCTCCCCGCCCTGGGCGGCGGGGGAGCGGCTCTACCGCAGCGGCGACATCGTGCGTTGGCGGCGCGACGGCGTGATCGAGTTCCTGGGGCGGCGCGACGGGCAGGTGAAGATTCGCGGCCACCGCATCGAAACCGGGGCCATCGAGGCCGTGCTGTCCGGCTGTGCGGGCGTGCGCGACGCCGCCGTGCTCGTCACCGGCAGTGGGGCCGACAAGGCGCTGGTTGCTTGCGTGGCCGCCGACAACGCAGCGGGGGAAGGCGCGTGGCGGCGGATTCTGGCCGAACGGTTGCCGATCTACATGATGCCCGCGCGCTTCATCGTCGTCCCCGCCCTGCCGGTCAACGCCAACGGCAAGCGCGACCGCCGGGCCGTGTCGTCGCTGGTTTCCGCCGTGATGGCGGCCACCGCGCCCGCCGTCACCGCCGCGCCCACCGCCCCCGCTGCGCCCCCGCCCGCCGCCAGCCCGGCGGAAACGCTGGTGCTGCGCCTGTTCGCCGAACAGTTTCCCGGTGTGGCGCTGGATTCGGCGTCGGACTTTTTCCATCTCGGCGGCCATTCGATGACGGCGATGCGCCTGTCGGCCCGTCTGGTGGAGGAATGCGGGGCGCGGATTCCGCTGCGCGCCCTGTTCGCCGCCCGCACCGTCGCCGCCATCGCCGCGCTGTTGCCTGCCTTGCCTTCCCCCGCCACCACCGGACCATCCGCCCCCCTCATGACGCCGCCCCCCGTCGCCCCGCAGCGGGCCGAACCCGCCGACGGCTATCCGCTGTCCACCGGTCAGGAGCGCTTGTGGGTGATGCAGCGCCTGTTCCCCGACAGCGGCGTTTACAACATCCCGCTCGTCTTCGACGCCGACGGCGATCTGAACGCCGACGCGCTCGCCCGCGCGCTGACCGCGCTGGAGGAGCGCCACCACGCCCTGCGCCTGCGCGTCGTCGATGGGCCGGACGGGCGTCCGCGCCAGCGGCTGTTCCCGGTCGGCGCGCTGGTCCTCCACCGCGTCGATCTGTCGGCGGAGGCTGACCCGGACGCCGCCGCCGCCGCCCGCCAATCCGCCGAACTGCACCGCCCCTTTGCGCTGGAGCGCGAAACCGGGGCGCGCGCCCTGCTGATGCGGCTGGGGGCGGCGCGCTGGCGCGTTCTGCTGGTGCTGCACCACGCCATCATGGACGGCTGGTCCGCCGGGGTGCTGATGCGCGACCTTGCCGCCTTCTACACCGCCGCGCTCACCACCCCGGCGGGGGCCGCGCTGACCATCGCCACCCCGGCCCCGGCGGTGCAGTTCCAGGACGTCGCCGCCTGGCAGCGCGCCCACGCCGACAGCGCGGAGGGCAAGGCCCTGCTCGCCCGCTGGGTGGAACGGCTGACACCGCGCCCCGAACCGCTGGCCCTGCCCACCGACCATCGCCGCCCGCCGGTCAAGAGCTTCCGGGGCGACACGGTGGAGCACGCCTTTGACGCCGCGCGCAGCGCCGCGCTCGACCGCTTCGCACGCGCGGAATCCGCCACGCCCTTCGCCGTCGTCACCGCGCTGGTGCAGGCCCTGCTGCACCGGATGACCGGCCAGACCGACATGGCGCTCGGCACGCTGGTCGCCGGGCGTGACCGGGCGGAGGTGCAGGACACCGTCGGCTTCTTCGTCAACACGCTGGTGCTGCGCCAGTCGATCGACCCGGAGGTCGGGTTCCGCCGCCTGCTGGCCGACACGCGCGGCACCTGCCTGCACGCGGTGGCCGATCAGCATTGCCCGTTTGAAGCGCTGGTGGAGGCCACCGGCGCGCCGCGCGATCTGGGCCGCAACCCGCTGTTCGACGTCCTGGTCGTCTGGCAATCGGACGATGGCGCGCCGCCCTCCCTGCCCGGCCTGACCACCCGCAGCCTGCCGGTGTCCTTCCCCTTTGCCAAATTCGATTTGGGCTTTCATTTCGGGCGGCGCGGCGACCGCATCATCTGCCAGTTGGAACACAGCGCCGACCTGTTCGACGCCGACAGCGCCGCCGCACTGTTCGCCCGGCTGGACCATCTGGCCGCCGCCGTGCTGGCCGACCCGGATCGCCGCATCAAAACCCTGCCGATCCTGCCGGACGGGGAGCGTGCGCGGCTTGCCCGCTTCAACGACACCGCCACCCCGCTCGACACCCGGCGCAGCCTGACCCGGTTGCTGCTGGACCAGACCGCCCGCAGCCCCGGCGCGCCCGCGCTGCTGTGGAACGGTCAGGCCCCGCTCTCCTACCGCGATTTTGTGGTGCGGGCCGGGGCGGTGGCCCGTCGGCTGGTCGATGCCGGGGTGAAGCCCGGCGACAGCGTGGCGATCTGCGCCCCGCGCGGGCCGGAGCTGCTGATCGGTATCCACAGCATCCTGATGGCCGGGGCGGGCTATGCCCCGCTGGGGGCCGACCAGCCGCCCGTCCGTCTGGCCGGGATGCTGGAGGATCTGGGCCACCCGCTGGTCCTGACCACCCCTGACACCCGCGCCCGTCTGGGCGCGAACGCCCGGTGCCTGGACCTGTCGGTGGATGGCGTGGCGGAGCCGCTTGACCTGGGGCTGGATCTGGGCGGGCCGGACGGGCTGGCCTATGTCCTTTTCACCTCCGGTTCGACCGGGCGGCCCAAGGGCGTGGCGGTGGAGCAGCACGCGGTGGTGAACCGGGTGCTGTGGATGCAACGCGCCTTCCCCATCGGCCCCGGCGACGTGATCCTGCAAAAGACACCGGTGACGTTCGACGTGTCGGTGTGGGAACTGTTGTGGTGGGGCTGGACCGGGGCCGCCGTCGCCCTGCCGCCGCCGGGGGCCGAGCGCGACCCGCAGGCGCTGGTCGATCTGATCGCCCGTGATGGCGTGACCGTGCTGCATTTCGTGCCGTCGATGCTCGCCGCCTTCCTGACCTGTCTGGAGGATGGCCGGGCCGACGTCGCCAAGCTGGCGCGCCTGCGCTTCGTCTTCGCCAGCGGCGAGGCGCTGGATCCGGCGCTGGTCGAGCGCTTTGACCGGCTGCTGCACCGTCCGTTCGGAACCCAGCTTCACAACCTCTACGGCCCGACCGAGGCCACGGTGGACGTGACGTGGCAGCCCTGCTCCCCCTGGACCGGCGGGGCGGTGGTCCCGATTGGCAAGCCCATCGCCAACACCACCGTGGACATTCTGGACGCCGATGGCGCGCCGCTGCCCATCGGCATGGCCGGGGAGATTCATCTCGGCGGACCGCAAGTCGCGCGCGGCTACGTCAACCGGCCCGACCTGACGGCCAAGGCCTTCATCGCCGACCCCAACCGGCCCGGCGGGCGGCTCTACCGCACCGGCGATCTGGGGCGGTGGCGGCGCGACGGGATCATCGAGTATCTGGGCCGCATCGACCATCAGGTGAAGGTGCGCGGCCAGCGCATCGAACCCGGCGAGATCGAACACGCGCTGGAACGTCATCCCGCCGTGGAGCGCGCCGTCGTCGTTCCCGTGGCGGTCAACGGCCTGACGGAGCTTCACGGCTACATCCTGGCCCGTGATCCGGCCCTGACCACCGCTGCCCTGCGCGCCCATCTGCGCGACCGGGTGACGGAGGCGATGATCCCCGCCCGCTTCTTCCGGCTGGACGCCCTGCCCCTGACCAGCAGCGGCAAGCTGGACCGCAAGGCGTTGACCGGCGCGCCGCTCGACCGGCCCGCCACCGCTTCCACCGCCACCGCTTCCACCGCTGTCGCTCCCGCCCCGGCGTCCAGCGTTGCGGGCGACCGCCCGGCGGTGGAGGCGGCGATCCGCGCCATCTGGAAGGAGTTGTTGCCGGACGCCGATCCCGGCCCGCGCGATGGCTTCTTCGACGCGGGCGGCAACAGCCTGTTGGTGATCCGCCTGCACGAGCGGCTGAACGCCCGCTGGCCCGGCGTGTTCGGCGTGGCCGACCTGTTCGCCTGCGCCACCATCGCCGAACAGGCCCAGCGCGTGGCCCCCGCCGATTCCCCCGCTTCCCCCGTTTTGCCGACGCCCCCGACCATGCCCCACACGCCGAGCACCAACCATCCCGCCGCCACGTCCGCTCCCGCCGGGGCCGTCGCCATCGTCGGCATGGCCCTGCGCCTGCCCGGCAGCGAGGATCTCGCCGGCTTCTGGCGCGACGTGTCCACCGCCGCCGACCGGGTGCGCCCGCTGCCCGACGGGCGTGAGGCCGACACCCTCGCGGTGCTGGCGGCGCTGGGGCTGCCACAGCCCGACCGCTTCCGCGAGGCCGCCTATCTCGACGACGTGATGGGGTTCGAGCCGAAGCGGCTGCGGCTATCGCCCGCCGACGCCGCGCTGCTGGATCCCGAACAGCGCCTGTTCCTGGAAACCGCCCTGCGGGCGCTGGAGGACGCCGGGCGCGGCGGGTCCGCGCTGGACGACGCCCGCGTCGGCGTCTTCGTCGGCGGGGTTCCCGGCACGGCGTGGCGCGACGCGTTGATGCGCGGAGCCGCGCCGAGCCGGGTGGAGCAGATCTTCGCGCTCAACGTCGCCTCCAACATCGCCACCCGCCTGTCCTTCCTGCACAATTGGCGGGGACCGGCGGCGCTGATCGACACCGCCTGTTCGGCCTCGCTCGCCGCCGTTCACACCGCCTGCCGGGCGCTGCGCAACGGCGAGTGCGAATGGGCCTTGGTCGGCGGGGCGAAAATCCTGCTGACCCCGCCCGCCGAAGGCGCGCGCCTGACCATCGACAGCTCCACCGGGCGGACCCGCGCCTTTGCCGAGGGGGCCGACGGGACCGGCATGGGCGAGGGGGCGGTCGCCTTCCTGCTGCGCCCGCTGGCCGATGCGCTGGCCGATGGCGACGCCATCCACGGCGTGATTCTGGGCAGTGCGGTCAACCAGGACGGGGCGAGCAGCGGCATGGCCGCCCCCAACCCGGCGGCCCAGGCGGAGGTCATCGCGGCGGCCACCCGCGACGCCGGTGTTCCCCTGGCCAGCCTGTCCTACATCGAGGCGCACGGGACCGGGACCGCGCTGGGCGATCCCATCGAGATCGACGGCCTGACCCGTGCGGCCACCGCCGCCGGAGCGGGCAGCGGCTTTGCCGCCATCGGGTCGGCCAAGGGCAATTTCGGCCATCTGGACGGGGCCGCCGGGGCGTTGGGTCTGGCCCGCGCGCTGGCCTGCCTGATCCACGACCGCGCGCCGCCGCAGCCCTTCTTCACCGCGCCCAACCCGCGCATCGACTTCGCCAAGGCCCCCGTGGCTGTGGCCAACGCCTTGACGCCGCTGGCCGACCGGGGCGGACCGCGCCGCGCCGGGGTCAGCGCCTTCGGCCTCAGCGGTATCAACGCCCATGTGGTGATCGAAGCCGCCCCGCGCGTGGCCCGCGCCGCCACGGCGGTGACGGGCTGGTTCGCCATCGGCCTGTCCGCCCCCGACGCCGACCGCCTGCGCGGTTACGCCGGTGCGGTTGTCGCCGCGCTGCGGGCGCATCCCGATTGGCCGCTCGCCGACATCGCCCGCACCCTGACCGACGGGCGCGACGCGCTGGACGCCCGGCTGGCGGTGTGGGTGCGCGACCGGGGCGATTTGATGGCCCGTTTGGCCGTGTTCGCCGCCGCGCCCGACGCGGTGGACGGGCTGGTCCTGACCGGGACCGCCGCGCGCGCCAACGCCGCCACCGCCCACGCGGCGCTGTGCGCGGACGAGCAGACGGCGCTGGCCGCCGCCACCGCTTTTGCCACTGGGGCGCGGCTGTCCTGGCCGTCGTCGGTGCGCACCGGGCGGGTGCATCTGCCCGCCGCTCCGCTGGCCCGCCGCCGCTGCCTGCCCGACTTCACCGCCCTTCCCGTCGTACCGACGTTGCCCGCTCCCGTCGCAACAGCGGGTGAGACCCCCATCGCGCTGCTGGGTCCGGCGGTGGTGACGGCGCAGGGGGTGTTCCACCGTGTGGACGCCCACGCCGCCCAGTTCTGGCCGGTGGCCGAACACCGGCTGAACGGCGCGCCCACGCTGGTCGGCATGGGCTTCGCCGCGCTGGTGGCCGAAGCGATGGCGGACCGTGCGGTGTGCATCGCCGATCTGCGCTGGTTGCGTCCGCTGCGCCCGGCCGATCTCGCCCCTGGCACCGTCACCCTGACCCTGGCCGGGGATGGGGCCGCCAGCCTGAGCGGGCGCGCCCAGGATGGCCGGTGGCAGAGCTTCGTCACCGCGACCGTCACCAGCGCCGACACCAAGGTTGAGGTTGCCGCGCTCGACCTTGTCGCCATCGCCGCCCGCTGCGCGCCCGCGCAGGACGCCCCGCCCTTCCACAGCGAAAACGGCGTGGTCGAGGTCAGCGCGCGGTGGAACTGCCTGGAGCGCGTCGCCGCCGCCGAGGCGGAAGCGTTGGCGTGGCTGCGCGTGCCGTCGGTCGATGCGGGCCTGCGCCTGCACCCCGGCCTGTTGGACGTCGCGACCGGCGTTGCCCTGACCGAGGGCGGCATGGTCCCCACCGGCTGCGCCCGCATCGACCTGCTCGCACCGCTGCCCGCCGATCCGGTGGCCCACATCCAACGCCGCGTCACCGAGGATGGGGCCGAGGCCGATGTCGTTCTGGCCGACCGCAACAGCGGGCGGGTGGTTGCCCGTCTGCTGGGGCTGCGCTGGACCCGTCTGGCCACCCCACAGGGTGCTCTTGGCAAATCGGGCGCTGCCAAACCGGGAGCGTCCAAGACAAGCGGCGAGCTGGTTCCGGCGTTGCCGGTCTGGGAGTCCGCCCCGCTTGCCGCCGCCGATCCCGGCGGGCCGGTGGTGCTGATCGGCGAAGGGGCCTTGGCCAACCGGTTGGCCGATCATCTGGCCCGCGCCGGGCGGCTGACCGCCCACAGCGGCAGCGACGCCGTGACGGCCGACGCCCTTGCCCGCGTCGGCGGGGCCGACCGCCCGGTCATCCTGTTTGCGCCGCAGGGCGGGGCCGACGTCGGTCCGCGCGCGGCGCGGGCAATGCGCGCGGTGCTGGGCGCGCTGACCGGTTCCACCCGCCTGCTGGCCTTGGTCGAAGGGGCCTTCGCCGTGGAGGACAACGACCGTCTCGACCCGTTCCAGGCGCTGACCTTTGGCGTGATCGCCGCCGCGACGCTGGAAGATCCGAATCTGATCGCCCGTTGCGTCGATTGCGATGACGCCATCGGCCCGGCCGCGCTGCTGGCCGAACTGGCGGGGTTGGAGCGCGACCCGCGCGCGGTGGCGTGGCGGCGGGGCCGCCGCCTGATCCGCCGCTTCCAGCCGATGGATACGGTGGTGGACGCCGCTGCGTGGCGCGACGATGCGTGGCCCGCCCATGGCTGGCCCGATCACGGGGTGTGCGTGGTTTCGGGCGGGACCGGCGGCCTGTCGCTGATGCTGGCCGACACGCTGGCGGTTGGGGGCCAGCTGACGCTGGCCCTGCTGTCGCGCGGCGGGGAACCGACCGGCGACGCCATCGACTCCCTGCGCCGCCGCGATCTGCTGGATGGTCTGCGCGCCGCTGGTCTGCGGGCGGTGGTCTATCCCTGCGACGTCGCCGACCGCGACGGCCTGTCGGCCACGCTGGCCCGCATCCGGGCCGATCTGGGGCCGATCACCGCCGTGGTCCACAACGCCGGGGTGGTCGATGGGGCGTTCCTGGCCGGTGGCGAACGGGCGATTGCGGCCTACACCGCAGCGCTCACCGCCAAGGTGGAGGGGGCGCGCCTGCTCGACGCGTTGACCGCCGACGATCCGGTTGCCGCCTTCGTCATGGCCGGATCCCTCACCGGGTTGACCGGGGCGGTGGCGCACGCCGCCTACACCGGGGCGAACGCCTTCCTCGACACGCTGGCCGCCGCCCGTCTGCGGCGCGGCAAACCGGCCCTGACCATCGACTGGTGCGGCATCCGCGAGGTGGGCATGGCCGCCCGCCTGCTGAAGGGCCGCAGCGTCGGGGTGGACGCCGGACCGGCGGATGTCGGGCCGCTGCTGCGCCGGGCGCTGGCCGCGCGGGTTCCGCAGGTCGCCATCCTCGACCCGCTCATCACCGCGTTGCTGGCCGACACGCCACTTTTGTCCACCGCCGGGAAGACCGCGCCCGAAGCGGCCCCCCGCGCCGCCGCCAAGCCGTCCCGCTCCGGTGGCGGTCGGGCGCTGGAAGCGGCGCTGGCCGCCGTGTGGGCCGACGTGCTGGGCTATGACAGCGTCGCCCCCGACGATGATTTCTACGCGCTGGGCGGGGATTCCATCGCCGGGATGCAGATCGTCGAGCAGGTGACGCGCGACCTGGGCCAGCGCATGAGTCTGGTCGATCTGTTTGAAACCGGGACCGTCGCCACGCTGGCCGAGCGGCTGCGCAACCGGGCCGCCGAACAACGGCCCAAGGACGACGCCCTGCAACCCGCCCCGCAGCGCGACCATTATCCGGTGGCGTGGGAGCAGTTGGCCGTTCTCCAGGCCGAAGCGGCGGCGGACATGGGAACCGCCTACAACCTGCCGAACGGTCTGCATCTGCCGCCGGACGTGGACATGGATCGGCTGGGCGCGGCGCTGGACGCGCTGGTGGCCCGCCACGAGATCCTGCGCACCCGTCTGCTTCCCGCCGCCGCCAAGGGGGACGAGCCGACCATGGCCATCCTGCCGCCCGGCCCGGCGCGGGTGGAGCGGGTGGAGTGCCCGACCGACGCCGGGTTGCTCCACGCGCTCAACGCCACGGTGCGTCCGTTCGATCTGTGGAACGGCGAACCGCCGGTGCGCATCCTGCTGGGCTTCGTCGCCGGACGGCCGCGCGCGGTGCTGCTCGACGTGCATCACTCCCTGGCCGACGCCTTCAGCATGGAGGTGCTGCAAGCCGATCTGATCGCGCTCTACACCGGCAGCGCCGGACCCGCCCCGACGATCCAGTTGAAGGATTACGCGTGGTGGACCCGGTCGGGGGCCGGGGCGACGGCACCCGAACAGGCGCGCGGCTATTGGCTGGAGCGCTTCAAGGGGCCGCTGCCGGTGCTGGATTTGCCCGCCGACCATCCGCGCCCGGCGCGCCACACCTGGCGGGCGGAAACCACCGAATTCCCCATCGCCTGGGACACGGTCAGCCGCCTGCGCGCCTTTGCGGCGGAACGGCGGACCACGCCCTTTGCCGTGGTGACGGCGGCCTGGGCCTTGCTGCTCGCCCGCTACGCCCGCACCGAGGATCTGGTCTTCGCCGTGCCGGTCAACGCGCGGGAAGGGGCGGCGATGGCGACGATGACCGGGATGCTGGTCACGCTGCTGCCGCTGCGGCTGGGCGTGCGCGCCGACGACCGCGTGTCCGACCTGATCCAGCGCACCCACACCGCCCACGCCGAGGCGATGCGCAACCGCGCCTATGGCCTGGGGCGGCTGCTGGCCGACCTCGCCCCGCCCGCCTCGCCCGACCGGGCGCTGCTGTCGGAGGTGACGCTGTCCTACATGAACTTCGCCGACGGGGCCGGGCAGAGCCGCAGCGGCGACGGGCTGACGCCCTTCGGTCTGGCCCGCCACGACGGCAAAAGCGACCTTGGCCTCTATGTCCGCGATCTGCCCGATCAGATGGTGATGGCGGTCGAGTATTACGCCGATCTGTTCGACCGCGAGCGCATGGAACGGATGGGCCGCCATTTCCGCACCCTGCTGACCGCGCTGGTCAGCGCCGCCGCCGACACGCCCATCGCCACCCTGACGCTGGCCGATGACGAGGAACGGGCGTGGCTGGCCAACGTCGGGGCTGGCCCGACGCCGCCCCTGCCGCTGGCCGAGGGGCTGTTCGGCGCGCTGGCCCAACGGGCGGCCGCCAACCCGGACGCCGTCGCGCTGGAGGGCAGCGCTGGGCCGCTGACCTATGGCGATCTGCTGCGCCGGGCCGCCGGGGTGGCCCGCGCGCTGCGCGAGGTTGGGGTGCTGCCCGGCGACCGCGTGGCCCTGCATGTGGAGCGCGACCGCGACGCCGTGGTGCTGCTGGTCGGCTGCGTGGCCGCCGGGGTGGTCTATGTGCCGTTGGATCCGGCCTACCCCGCCGAACGCGCGGGCTGGATCCTGGAGGATGCGGCCTGCCGCGCCGTGATCGCTGACGCGGCCGGGCGGGCGCTGCTCGCCCCGCTGCCCGCCGCGACCGGGCGGCGGATCCTGGCGGCGGAGGGGCTGGCCGGTCTGAGCGCCGACAGCCTGCCGCGCCCGCCCGCCAGTGGCCCCGCCTATGTGATGTACACCTCGGGTTCCACCGGCACGCCCAAGGGGGTGGTGGTGACGCAGGCGGGCATTCTGCGGCTGGCCCTGTGTGGCGGCGATCTGGCGCTGACGGCGGCGGATCGGATTCTGCAAACCGGGCCGCTGGCCTTCGACGCCTCCACCTATGAAATCTGGGGGGCGCTTCTGAACGGGGCCTGTCTGGCGGTTGCCAGCCGCGACGCCGTGCTGGACCCCGATGCCCTGTCCGCCGCCATCGCCCACCACCGCACCACGGTGCTGTGGCTGACGACCGGCCTGTTCAACCGGCAGGTCGATGCCGGGGCGGAGCGTTTTCGGGGCCTGCGTCTGGTCATCACCGGCGGGGAGGCGATGAGCGGCCCGCACGCCGCCCGCGCGTTGCGCGCCTGCCCGGATGTGGTCTTCGTCAACGGCTATGGGCCGACGGAAAACACCACCTTCACCGCCGTTCATCGGGTGACGGCCCCGGACGTCGATCCGGGTCCGGTCCCGCTGGGCCGTCCCGTCGCCCACACCAGCGTCCGCATCGTCGAGGCGGGCGGTGGGTTGGCCCCGGTCGGGGTGTGGGGCGACCTGCTGCTGGGCGGGTTGGGGCTGGCCGAGGGCTATCTCAACCGCGCCGATCTGACGGCGGAGCGTTTCGTCACCGATCCGGTCAGCGGCGAGCGCCTCTACCGCACCGGCGATCTGGGCCGCTGGCGCGCCGACGGCGCGTTGGAGTTCGGCGGACGCCGCGACGGCCAGATCAAGCTGCGCGGCTACCGCATCGAGTTGGAGGAGATCGAAGCGGCGTTGAGCGCCCATCCGGCCATCGCCGACGGCGCGGTGCTGTTCCTGCCCGACCCGTCCGGCGAGGGCGACGGCGCGCTGGTCGCCTGCGTCCAGCCCAAGGCGGAGGCCCCGAGTTCGGCGGCTCTGCGCGAGTGGTTGGGGCGGCGGTTGCCCGCCTACATGGTTCCGCGTCGCTTTGTCACCGTGTCGGCCCTGCCGGTGACGGAAAACGGCAAGATCGACCGCCGCCAACTGGCCGTGAGCCTGCCGCCGGTCGAGGCCAACGACGACGACGCGGCGGGCGATCCGCCGCGCAACGCGGCGGAAAGCCTGGTGGCGGAGGTGTTTTCGGAGGTGTTCGGCCACAAGATCGCCGACCGCGACGCCAATTTCCTCGATCTCGGCGGTCATTCGCTGCTGGCGATCAAGGTGGTGAACCGCATCGCCCAGGCCAGCGGGGTGCGGCTGTCGATGCGCAGCTTCTTCGCCGTGCCGACCGTCGCCGGTCTGGCCGCCCTGATCGCGGAGGGCGCGCAGCCCGCCGACCGGCTGGTCCCGGTCCCGGACGCGCCCAGCCACCCGGCCAGCCACGCCCAGGCGCGGCTGTATCTGGCCAGCCGGATGCAGGGGGATGCGAGCGGCGGGGATGCCGCCTACAACATCACCTTCGCCCTGCCCTTTGGCGGAACGTTGGATCCCGAGGCGCTGCGGACGGCGTTGACCCGGCTGGCCGAGCGCCACGAAACCCTGCGCACCGGCTTTGTCGAGGAGGACGGCGCGATCCGTCAGCGCATCGCCGCCTCGGCGGTCCCGCCGTTGGCGGTCGATGACCTGTCGGCCAACCCGGATCCGCGCGGCGAGGCGTTGCGCCTGGCCCGGCGCGAGGCGGCCACCCCCTTCGACCTTGCCACCCCGCCGCTGCTGCGCGCCCGCGCCATCCGGCTGGGGGCGAGCGTCCTCGACCCCGCGTCGCGCGGCGCGGTTGACGGGGAGGCGGCTGGGGAGGGCGCTTCGGACGGCTGGTTGGTGTTGCTGGTGCTGCACCACATCGTTGGCGACGGCTGGTCGTCGCGCATCCTGTTGCGCGAGTTGGGCAGCCTCTACCGCGCCGCGCTGGCCGGGAACGCCGAGGCGGCGGCCCTGCCCGCCCTGCCGGTTGCCTACCGCGATTACGCGGCGTGGCAGAACCGGCGCGATTGGGCGGATTCGGCGCGCCATTGGCGGTCGGTGCTGGCCGACGCGCCGGACAGCGTCGCGCTGCCCGCCGACCGTCCGGCCCCGGCGGTGCAATCGCACCGGGGCGACACGGTCAGCCGCCGCCTGCCCCTGGCGCTCATCCAGGGGATTGCCGCCTACGCCCGCCAGCGTGGCGCGTCGAGCGCGTCGGTGTCGCTGGCGATGTTCGCCGGGCTGCTCTATCGCCTGACCCGCCAGGGCGATCTGGTGATCGGCTTTGGCGTGGCCGGACGCGACCGGGCGGAGGTGGAGGGGTTGATCGGCTTCTTCGTCAACGTGCTGCCGCTGCGCGTGCGCATCGGCGACGAGACGGAGTTCGGGCCGCTGGTCGATCAGGTCCACACCGCGATGATGTCGGCGATGGACCACCGCGACTTTCCCTTTGACCTGCTGGTGCGCAGCGTCGCCCCGCGCCGGGTGGCGAACCGCCAGCCACTCATCAATGTGGTGTTCGAATACCAGCGCTTTGAGGATCTGGACGCCGAGGCCGGGTGCGCCGACGCGCTGGGCGACCGTCCGTTCGGCGATGGCCAGCCGGTCGATCCCGCCTTTGGCGGGGCGTTGCAGGACGCCATCCGCACGCCGACGGCCAAGCATGACCTGTTGCTGTTCCTCAACGAACAGCGCGACGGCGGCACGCTGACGCTGGAATTCGACACCGACCTGTTCGACCGGGCCACGGCGGAACGCTGGCTGGCCTATCTGGAGCAATTCGCCTCGATGGTTGTGAACCACGCTAACAAGGATGCCGCCGAATGAGGATCGCCGATTTCGTCTTTGACGCCAGCGCCAAACCGACGGCGGTCCCCGTTCCGCCCGTGTCGTCCGCGTCCGTGACCGCCGCCGCCCCGACCTCCACCGACACCATCGTCTCGCGCGTTACCGCCTGGGCCGCCCGCCGTCCCGATGCCCCCGCCGTTGTGGACGAGGCCGGGGCCACCAGCTACGGCGCGCTCGACCGCTGGTCCAACCGCATCGCCCATTGGCTGGTGGCGCAGGGGTTGCCGCGCGAAACCCGCGTCGGCGTGATGATGAACCGCCAGCGCGGCGTCCTGGCCGCCCTGGTCGGCATCGTCAAGGCGGGCTGCGTCTATGTCCCGCTCGACCCCACCCAACCTTTGACCCGCCGCCGCGCCCAGATCGACGCGGTGGGCATCGCCGCCATCATCGCCGATGCGGCCTCGCTGGGCGATCTGCGCAGCCTGCAATGGCGTTGCCCGAGCCTGCGCGCCGGTCTTTGCCTGGACGCCGACGACCCCGACCGGGCGATCGAGGCCCCCGGCGTGATGATGTCCACCGAATTGTGGGATCATCTGGCCGGGGAGCAGGCCGACGACGCCGGGGCGGGCGGCTGGAAAAGCGCCTTCACCGGCCTGCCGATCCCCGACGCGGCGCTCGCCGCCTTCGGGGCCAACGCGCGGGCCAAGACCGCGCCGCTGCTGACGCCCGCCGCCCGCGTGCTGGAGGTCGGTTGCGCCTCGGGCTTCACCATGCGGCACGTCGCGCCGCTCTGCGGCTCCTACATCGCGTCGGACATCAGCCGCCTGAACGCCGAGCGGGTGGAGGCCAACGCCCGCAAGCTGGGGTTGACCCACGTCACCGGGCGTCACCTGACCTCGCACGACATCGATCTGCTGGAGCCGGGCAGCCTGGATCTGATCGTCTTCAACAGCGTGATCGAAAGCTTTCCCGGCTTCGGCTACCTCACCGACATCCTTGACAAGGCGGTGACGCTGCTCGCCCCCGGCGGGTCGCTGTTCCTGGGCAGCCTGTGGAATTTGGAGCGCAAGGACGATTACCTGTCCGATCTCGCCGCGTTTGCCCGCGACCACGCCGGGCAGGGCTACGCCACCCGTCTCGACTTCAGCGATGATTTCTTCGTGCCCGCCGCCTTTTTCCGTGATTGGGCGGCCAAGCGGGTGGAAAAGCCGTCGTTGGAGTTTTCCAGCATCGACGCCCCCGGCTTCGATCCCGCCCCCTATGGTTTCGATCTGGTCATCCGGCTCGACGGCCGGGGCGAGGGCGCGCAGGCCAGCCGCAAGCTGGAGGGCCGCGCCGCGCTGGACACCCTGCCCGAGAGCGCTCCGGCGGTGACGGTCACGCCCGACCAGGGGGCCTACGTCATCTTCACCAGCGGGACCACCGGCACACCCAAGGGGGTGCTGGTCGAACACGCGTCCCTGGTCAACCTGGCCGACTCCATCGAGCGCAGCCTGTTCGAATCCTTGGGCCAGGGCGATCAACTGGCCCTGAGCTGCATCTTCACCTTCGCCTTTGACGGGGCGATGCACCCGATCGGCACGGCGCTGCTGAACGGCCACGCCCTGCACATCCCCGGCGAGGACACCCGCCGCGACCCGGCCCGGCTGCACGGCTTTTTGGAGCGCCACCGCATCGACGTGTGCGACGCCACCCCCAGCCTGTTTTCCATGCTGGTCGATCATTGGCACGACAGCGGGACCAGCACCAGCGTCCGCGCCGCCATCCTGGGCGGGGAGCCGGTGAAGGCGGAGATGCTGCGCCGCCTCTACAGCCTGCCCGCCCATGGCGACCTGAAGGTCGTCAACCAATACGGCCCGACCGAAACCTGCGTCTGCGCCACCCAGCATGTGATGACGGCGGTCAATTGGGCCGAGCATCTGCCCCCGCCCATCGGCCTGCCGCTGGACCATGTGGTGGTCCGCCTGACCGACGATTCCGGGCGTCCCGTCCCCGATGGCGTGCCCGGCGAGATGCGCATCAGCGGGCGCGGGGTGGCGCGCGGCTACCTCAACGACGCCGATCAGACCGCCCGGCGCTTTGTCACCGACGAATCCGGGGTGCGCTGGTACCGCACCGGCGACATGGCCCGCCGTCTGTCGAACGGGCTGCTGCAATTCCTGGGGCGCGAGGACCGGCAAGTCAAGATTCGTGGCCACCGCATGGAGTTGGGCGAGGTTGAAGCCAAGCTGGCGGCCCATCCGCTGGTCGGGCGCGTCGCCGTGGTCGCCGCCGATCCGCGCGGTGATGGCGACAAGCAACTGATCGCGTATGTCGTGCCGCGTCCCGGTTTTGACGCCGCGCAGGCGCGGGCGGAGCTGGAGGCGACGATGCCCGCCTGGATGGTCCCGTCCTGGCTGGTGACGATCGACGATCTGCCCATGACCCCGAACGGCAAGCTGGACGAACGCCGCCTGCCCCCGCCCGCCGCGCTGGCCGCCCGCCCGGATCGCGCGCGCCGCCCGCTCGCCACCGACACCGAAACGCGGTTGGCCGCGCTGTGGGGCGGCATCCTCGACGTGGTGGTGGAGGATGGCGAGGATGATTTCTTCGCCATGGGCGGTCACAGCGTGTTGGCGGTGCGGCTGCTGGCGGCGGCGGAAAAGGAATTCGGCGTGCGGCTGCCGCTGGCCGAGCTTTTCACCAGCCCGACGGTGGCCAGCATGGCGGCGCTGATCGACCGGCGCGGCGGTGCGTCGGATTGGCACCCGGTGGTCGCGGTGAACGCGGGCGGAACCCGCGTGCCGCTGCTGTGCTTCCACCCGGTGGGCGGCAACGTCCTGTGTTACCGCGAGTTGGCGGAGGCGCTCGGCCCCGACCAGCCGGTCTACATGGTGCAGAGCTATGGCCTGGAGGAGGGCCAGCCGTTGCACGCGTCGGTGGAGGCGATGGTCGCGGCCTATCTCGCCGCCGCCAAATCCATCGTGCCGGACGGGCCGCTGGCGGTGGCGGGTTGGAGCTTCGGCGGGCTGTTGGCCTGGGAAGCGGCCTGCCAGTTGCAGCGCGCCGGGGTCGATGTCCGCGCCGTGGTGGTGCTGGACGGCGTGGCGGTGCCGGAGGTGGTGCGCGACCTGTTGCGCAAGGACGAGTCGGACTATCTGGCCGCCCTGTTCGATGAAATGGGCCTGTTCGACGCCGAGACCCTGCGCCCGCTGACGCCCGAACAGCGGCTGGACCTGATCCTGGAACGGGGCAAGGGCGGCCATTTCCTGCCCGATGGCATGGACCGCGCCGGGATGCGCCGCCTGATGGCGCTGTTTCAGAACAACGGTTTGGCCGCTGTGCGCTATCGCCCGCGCCCCTTCGATGGCAGGTTGCTGCTGGTTCGTCCCAAGGTGGAGACCAAGCAGGCCCCCGGCGTGTCCGGCGATCCGCTCAACGGCTGGGGACCGCTGCCCACCGGCGGGGTGACGCTGCGCTGGATGGAGGGAACCCACGGGCAAATGCTGGTCAAGCCCTGGCTGGACGAACTGGCGAACCATGTGCGGAGCTGGTTGGATGCGGTCAATGGGTGATGGTGGTCTGGTTCCCTCTCTCCTGCGGGACGAGGGCCTGGGTGAAGGGGCCGGTCGATGAACGTCGTCCTGCTGCTGGCGCGGCTGGGACCGATGCCGTTGCGCCGTCTGGTGTTTGGCGCGGCGGTGTCGGCGTTGAGCAGCGCCGTCGTGCTGGCCATCGTCAACAAGGCCGCGCAGAAGATCGCCGACAGCAAAAGCGACGTCGTCGATCTGTGGATGGCCGCGCTGTTCGTCGTGTGCGTGCTGCTCTACACCGCGTCGGAAAGCTGGATGGTCGCCCGCATGGGGGCGGACATCGAGGAGGCGATCGACGGCGTGCGCGTGCGTCTGCTCGACCGGCTGCGGCGGGCCGATCTGTGGAAGCTGGAGCGGTTCGGCGAAACCCCGCTGTTCGACAGCATCACCCAAAGCTGCCAGATCGTGTCCATGAACTCGCAGTTCCTGGCGCTGTCGCTGCGCTCGGCCCTGCTGATCGTGGCGGTGCTGGTTTACATCGCCGCGCTGTCGCCGCTGGCCTTTCTGCTGATCGCCGCGCTGATGACGGTGGGCGCGGTCAGCTATCTGCGGCTGGGGGAGGCGCTCAACGAACGGCAGGAGATCCAGAACCGGCAGGAGGCCGGGCTGTTCGAAAGCGTGTCGGACCTGTTCGACGGCTTCAAGGAACAGCGGTTGAACAGCGCGCGCAGCGCCGACCTGAACGCGACCTTCGCCCACGTCTCGGCCACGACCACCGCCGCCCGCAACGAGGTGCATTTGCACGGCTGGCAGCAGTTCGTGTTCGGTGAGGCCGCCTTCAACATGATGTTGGGGGTGATCGTCTTCGTCGTGCCGAACTATTCCTCCAACTTCGGGCAGGAGGTGGTGAAGGTCACGGCGGCGATCCTGTTCATGGCCTCGGCGGTGTTCGGGCTGATGCAGTCGATGGCGGTGATGGCGGCGGCCGATTCCGCCGCCCGCCGCATGATCGAGCTGGAAGGCCAGTTGGACGGTCTGGCCGAACCGGCGGCCACCGCCCCGCCCTTGCCGCTGCCGGAGGATTTTCACGAGATTCGGTTGGAGGGGATCGAATACGCCTTTCCCGCCCCGGCGGGGGAGCAAAGCTTCGCCGTCGGCCCCTTCGATCTCACCATCCGCCGGGGGGAGACGCTGTTCATCACCGGCGGCAACGGATCGGGCAAATCGACCTTCATCAAGCTGCTGACCGGGCTGTACCACCCCTTGCGCGGGCGGTTGACGGTGGATGGGCTGGAGGTTGGGCCGGGCCGCCAGAACGCCTATCGCGGGCTGATGGCCACCGTGTTCGCCGATTTCCACCTGTTCGCCCGCCTTTACGGCATGGACCGGCCCGACCGGGCGGAGGCCGACGCCCTGATGCGTTGGATGGAGATGGAGCGTGTGACCAGCGTGGACGGCGACCGCTTTGGCCGCCGCGACCTGTCCGCCGGGCAGCGCAAGCGGCTGGGGCTGGTCGCCGCCATTCTGGAGAAAAAGCCCATCCTGATCCTCGACGAATGGGCGGCTGACCAGGACCCCTATTTCCGCCAGAAATTTTACCGGGAGATCGTGCCGGAACTGAAACGGCGCGGGTTGACCATCATCGCCGTCACCCATGATGACCATTATTTCGACGTGGCCGACCGCCGCCTGCACATGGAGGAAGGCCGGTTGAGCGAAATCGCCGTGCCCCGCCCGTCCCCCGGGGAAGCCACCGGGGAAGGGGGCGCGCTGTGAGGCTCATCCGCTTGATCCGGCAGGAGATCCCGCAGAATCTCCGCTCCCTGGCGATCATGACGGCGCTGTCGGCGCTGTCCACCTCCATGCTGCTCTGGGTGGTCGATCTCGCCGCCAAGGACGCGGCCAAGGGGCAGTTGAGCGTCCGCCTGCTGGTGCTGTTCGCCATCACCATCACCCTGTTCGGGGTGACGCACAATTACGTGCTCGTCACCGCGTCGCAGGATGTGGAGGGCTTGATTCACCGCCTGCGCGTGCGCCTGTTCGACGCCGTGCGCCGGGCCGATCTGGTCACGGTCGAACGGGTGGGCCGGGCCGCGCTGCACGGGGCCTTGACCCAGGACACCCAGACGCTGGCCCGCACCCTGCCGATGCTGGTCATCGGCGGGCAGCAAGCGACGATGCTGGTCTTTCTCGCCCTGTATCTGGCGTGGCTGTCGCCGTTGGCCTGCGTCATGGCCTTTGGCTTCGCCGGTTTCTCGGTGGCGTTGCGCTTCTCGCGCATGGCCGCCCTGGGTCCGCAGATGCGCGCGGCGATGGGGGCGGAAATGGCCGTGTTCGATGGCCTGACCGATCTGCTGCGCGGCTTCAAAGAGGTGCGGATGAGCGTGCGCCGCGCCGATGGCGTGGTCGAGGACGCCGCCCGCGCCTCCGACAGCGCAAGGCGGATCAACACGGCGATGAAGGCGCAATGGGGGCAGGAGTTCGCTTTGCTCCAGGCGCTGTTCTATGTGCTGGTCGGCCTGATGGTCTTTGTCGTGCCGCTGTTCACCACGAAATATTACGAAGTGGTGGTTCCGGCGACGATGGCGGCGTTGTTCATCGTCGGCCCGGTCGGCACGCTGGCCCACGTTACCCCGCTGGTGACGCAGACCGAATTCGCGCTCGCCAACATCGAAAGCATGGCGGCGCTGTTGAGCACGGCGGCGGGCGACGCGCCCGACGAGCACGCCCGCGCGCTGGACCGCCCGCCCAGCCGGATCGCGCTGCGCGACGCCGTCTTTTCCTACACCGACGCGGCGGGCAACCCGGTCTTTTCGGTGGGGCCGCTGTCGGCGGAGTTCCACGCGGGCGAGATCACCTTTGTCACCGGCGGCAACGGATCGGGCAAATCCACCATGCTGCGCCTGTTGACCGGGCTGATGCCGATCAAGGGCGGGGCGCTGCTGGCCGATGGCGAGCCGGTGGAGCCGGAGCGGATGCAGAGCTACCGCGACCAGATTTCGGCGATCTTCTCCGATTATCACCTGTCGCGGCGGCTCTATGGCGTGGCCGATCCCGATCCGGCGCGCGCCCGCGCCCTGCTGGAACGGTTGGAGATGCAGGACAAGGCCAGCGTGCAGAACGGGGCCTTTTCCACCGTTGCCCTGTCCACCGGCCAGCGCAAGCGTTTGGCCCTGGTCCTGGCGCAGATGGAGGACAAGCCGGTCATCGTGCTCGACGAATGGGCCGCCGACCAGGATCCCCATTTCCGCCGCGTCTTTTACGAAGAGCTGCTGCCCGAGATGAAGGCCAAGGGAAAGATCGTGATCTGCGTCACCCACGATGACCGGTGGTTCGGCATGGCCGACCGCGTCTATCACATGAACGAAGGGCGGATCGAGGTTGGGCGGATCGGCCCGGCGGAGGGAGGGCGCGCATGACCAAGACGCCATGGCTGCACCGTTTCCACCCCGTTGCCGCGCCGCGCCGCACGCTGGTGTGCTTTCCCCACGCCGGGGCCGGAGCGGCGCTTTACCGCGATTGGGTTCCGCATCTCGGGCCGGGGGACGAGCTGTTGTCCGTCCGTCTGCCGGGGCGGGAAAGCCGCTTCACCGAAGCCTGCGCGACCGATGCGGCGGCGGTGGCCCAGCCGTTGAGCGGCCTGCTGGCCCGGCTGGATCGTCCGCTGGTCCTGTTCGGGCATTCGTTGGGGGCGGCGCTGGCCTACGCCACCGCCCGCGCGCTGATCGCGGCGGGGCGTCCGCCCGACCGGCTGGCGGTGTCGGCCCGCCGCGCGCCGCACATCCCCTTGCGCCGGCCCCACACCGCCAGCCTGGACGATACCAGCTTCCGCGCGCGGATTCGCAGCATGGGCGGGACCCCGCCGGAGGTGCTGGCCTGCGACGAGCTGATGGATCTGGTGATCCCGATGCTGCGCGCCGATTTCATCCTGTCCGACAGCTTCGCCGATCCCGATCCAGCCCCCTTGCCGATCCCCCTGCTTGCCTTTGCCGGAATCGGGGATGCGGAGGTCGCGGTGGAGGATGTCGCCGCCTGGGAGCGGCTGGCGGGGGCCGGATTCGCCCTGCATCCCCTGCCCGGCGACCATTTCTTTTTGCACCAGCACCGACAAAAAATTGTTCAAACCCTCCTTTATGACGCGCCCTAGTTCCATGTTTTTTCATTCCCACCACCATTGCGCCGCTGCCGATTTGACGATCACCCGTTCATTCGTTAGCCCATATCAGGACACCGCCGGTTCCGGCCGTCGGCGTTCCCACGCGGGCCGTCCCCTTGGGGCCGTCACACGCCGTGCGCCGGTTCGGCGCGCGGCTTTCACCGAAGTTGTTTTGGGAGCACCAACCGATGGTCATTAAGAAAGACCCGCCGACCGGCGACGGCGCTGCGCCGTCCACGCCGGATCCGGTGGTCGAGACGACCGCCGCCGCGCCGGAGGCCGCCGCCCCCGTCGTTGCGGAGAGCGTCAACGCCACCACGGACGAGGCCACCACGGGCGAGGCCGCCCCGGAGGCGGTGGCGTCCGAAGCCACGGTGGACGGCGAGCGCGCGCGCCACGCCCACACCGTGATCCGCAACCATGTGCTGCTGTCCGCCGCCGCCGGGGTGATCCCGGTGACGTTCGTGGACACCGCCGCCGCCGCCGTCGTCCAACTGCGCCTGTTGAAGGAGCTGTCGGACGTCTATGGCGTCAGCTTCCGCGCCGACATCGGCCGGTCTGCGGTGGGCACGCTGCTGGCCTGCGTCACCCCGGCGCTGCTCAGCGGCGGGTTCCTGGGGTCGGCGGCGGTCAACGCCGCGCTGAACCGGGTGCCGGTGGTGGGCACGGTCACGCGTCTGGCCACGCAGCCGCTGTTCAACGCGGCCTTCACCTATGCCCTGGGCAAAGTGTTCCAGCAGCACTTCGCTTCGGGCGGCACGTTCCTGACCTTCGATCCGGACAAGGTGAAGACCTATTTCCGCGAGAAGTATGACGAGCTGCGCCGCCGCAAGGGTGTGGTCCCGGATGCGGCTCCCGAGGCCGTCGCGGCCTGATCCGCGTGTCGTGGATGGGGGCGGGAGCGCTGTCGCGGCGGTCCCGTCCCCATCGTCCAGCCCTTGCCCGACCGTCTTTTTTCCGAGGCCCGGACCATGCCGATCGTCTTTTCTGGCCTGTATCTGACCGCTTGCGTGGTGTGCGGCATCATGGGGCGCAACACCGTGTTCGGCTTTGTCGGGCATTTCCTGTTGGCCCTGTTCCTGACGCCGATGGTTGATTTCGTCATCCAGGCGGTTGGACGGCCCAGCGCCCGGCTGCGCGAAAAGCTGATGTCGCTGCGATCCCGCTGAGAGTGCGATGACCACCATCGATCTGGACCCCCGCCCGCCCTCCGCCCTGACCCGCGCCGGGTTGTGGATGAAGCGGCACGCGATTTCCTTTTACGCGGCGATCCTCACCCTGTTGATGGCGCTGTTCGCGATCGCCCCGTCGATCTTCGTCGAGGTTCCCGCCGGTCACGTCGGCGTTCTGTGGCTGCGTTTTTTTGGCGGAACCGTCACCGATCATGTGTTCAAGGAAGGGCTGCATATGGTCTTTCCCTGGGACACCGTGACGCTGTACGACGCGCGTCTGCGCACCGACACCCGCAAATACGAGGCGGTGTCGGCCAACGGCATGGCGCTGACGGTGGAGGTCGCGGTGCGGTACCGGGTGAATCCGCCCATCGCCGGTTTGGTGCACAAGCTGACCGGGCCGATGTACGCGGAAACGCTGGTGCATCCCAAGATCGCCAGCCTGGTTTACGAGTTCATTTCCGAACGCAACCCGGAAACCTTTTACTCGTTTGACCGCGCCGACATTCAGAATTTCCTGTTGACCCACGCGCGCAAGGATTTTCCGGTTCCGCCGGATGAAGAGGATGTCCCGCCCCACCGGACGGGCGAACCGATGATCCGGGTGGAGGATGTGCTGGTCAGCAGCATCGCCCTGCCGCCGCTGGTCCGTCAGGCGATCGACCGCAAGATGGAGCAGCAGCAGATCATGCAGGAGTATGATTTCCGCGTGGCGCGCGAGGCCAAGGAGCGGGACCGCAAACGGATCGAGGCGGAGGGTATCCGCGATTTCCAGGAAACCGTCGCCCACACCATCACGCCGGAGTATCTGCGCCTGCGCGGGATCGAGGCGACGCGCGCCTTTGCCGATTCCGCCAACGCCAAGACCATCATCATCGGCGGGCGCGATGGCTTGCCGGTCATCCTGAACACCGCTGACGACGCCAAGCCATCCGCCGTGCCGACGGCTGCTGCGTCGCCGGTCCCGCCCGTGGCCCCGGCCGGGGATGGAGCGGCGCGTCCGGCGGGCGGTGAACCGCCGGTCAACAGCCCACCGCCAACCCCGAACCGGTCTGCAACGGCCCCCTGATGGCGGACCCGGCGCGCGGGTTATGGCACGCGCGCGCCGGTGAAGGGGTTCCAACCCTGGGCGGCCAGCGCCGCCCAGGCGGTGGCCCCCAGATGCGGGCGGCGGAAATAGAGGAAATCGTCGGTCTTGCTGTCCGGGCCGATGGCCAGCCCGGTGGTCAGGATCGCCGACCGGGTGGCCCACAGGAACCCGCCGGGGCTGATGTCCTGCAACAGGTCGGCAAACAGCCGGTCGGCGTCGGCCTTGCGCCCGACCGCGCGGTAGGCCAGGGCGGCTTGCGCCGTGCCTTCGACCCACACGCCGTCGCGGTCGTCGTTGAAGTCGAAACCGCCGTCCACGCCATGGGCGCGCTCGGCGTAGGCCAGCGCCGCCCGCCATTCGGTTGGGGCGGCGCGCAGCAGCAGCGGCCACAATTGGGCGTCCAGGCCGGAGATGGCCCGGCCGATCGTCACCCCGTCGGGCAGCGTGCCGACCGGGAAATGGTCGCCTCCCGCCGCCCACAGCGCGTCCAGAAAGCCCCGCGCCGCTTTGGCCGGAGCCGCCCATTCCCCGCCGCCGCCCAATCGGTCGAACAGGGCGACGAGGTCGGTGTTGTGCTCCGTCGCCTTCCAGGTCAGCGCCTGCACGGCGTTGTCGAAGCCCTGCACCCCGCCGTTGAAGCCGCCCGGCCCCTTCGGATCGGCGGTGTTGTCCACCACCCAGCGGGCCAGCCCCGCCGCCCCGTCGCGGAACCGCTTCTCTCCGGTGGCTTCGGCCAGGGTCAGCAGGGCCAGCCCGGCCCAGGCGACGTTTCCGGTGGCGGTCCCGATCTGGTAGGCATCTTCCAGCCAACGGTTTTCCATCGCATCCCACCAACCCATCGGCGGAATCGGGCGCTGCTTCTGCGCCCCGGCGCGGTAGGTGTTGCGCAGCCGACCCTTGCGGCCCGCCCGGTCGAGGTTGGCGGCGTCCAGCAGCGCTTCGCCGATGCGCAGCGCTTGCGGGCGCTTGCCGCAGGCGTGCAGGGCGATGATCGCCAGCGCGTTGTCGTAGGTGAAGGCGGCGGCGGACAAGGCCGGTTCGCTGGTCGGCCCGGCGGCAAAAGCGTTGTCGTAGCTGCGCAGGAACACCGATCCCGATCCGGGGATCTCATCGACCCGCTTGGTCAGGGTGGCGCAGGTTTTGGCCGCCAGATCGGACCCGGCATCGGCCCACGCGCGCCCATCGCCACCCGCCCACAGCAGGGCGACCACCGCCGTCACCGTCGCCAACGCCGCGCGGCGGAACCGCGCCGCCCGTGGCTGTGGGATGGGGTTCACCGTGCTGTCCTTTGCCGTTTTCCGGTCCGGCGTCTGGGGCATTGGTCCTGTCATGGCCTTGCGCATCGTGGCCACCGCCCGTTCTTTGTTTCTTGGGCAAACACGTTAGAGCGGATCGCGCCAATTCGGAACGGCTTTGACGCAGGCGGGCTGTGAAAAGAAAAGGCCCCGGCGCGGCGGATGGCCGGGCAACGCTTCAGGCGGCGGTGGACAGCGACGCCATGGCGCGGATGGAGCGGACCAGGCTTTGCGGGACCACCGGTTTGGCCAGCAGGGACAGCCCCTCGGCCACCTCGGCCACGTCGCTGCGCAATTCCTCGGCAAAGCCCGTGACCATCAGGATGGGGATGGGGTTGTTGCGGGCGCGGATGGCGCGGACCATGTCCAGCCCGTTCATCCCCGGCATCATGTGATCGGTGACGATGACGTCAACGGCGGTCCCCCGTTCCAGCAGGCCCAGCGCGGTTTCGGCGTCCGCCGCCTCCTGCACGGCGAAGCCCGCCTGGGTCAGGAAATCGGCGGTGGCCCCGCGCACCAGATCCTCGTCGTCCACCAACAGGATGGAGCAGGCGTTCGCGGTCTCCGGCGTGGCCGTCGGAGCCGCCTCTCCCCCCTGTTGCGCGGGCGGCGGCGCGGTGGCCAGCCCCGCCCGTGGCAGCACCAGCCGCACCGTGGTCCCGCGCCCCGGCTGGCTGTCGATGGTCAAGCCGCCACCCGACCGCGTGGCCAGCCCCTGCACCATGGCCAGCCCCAGGCCGGTGCCACGCCCGACCTCCTTCGTCGTGAAGAACGGTTCGGTGGCGCGGGCCAACACATCCGGCGTCATGCCGGTCCCGGTGTCGCGCACGGTGATGCACACGCCCTCCTCCGGGGGTGAACCGGTGGGATGAGGGCCGCCATTGCCGGGATTGGTGGCTTGGCGGCTTGTTTGGTTGGTGGCCTCCAGGATCAGAAGACCGCCGTCGGGCATGGCGTCGCGCGCGTTGATCGCGAGGTTCAGCAGCGCCATTTCCAATTGGTTGGCGTCGGCCAGCACCGGCCACAGGCCGGGATCGGCGCGATGCTCCACCCGCACCACCCCGCCCAAGGTCCGTTCCAGCAGGGCCGCGACCCGATCGATCAGGGCCGCCACGTCCACCCGTTCGGGCCGCAGCGGTTGGCGGCGGGAAAAGGCCAGCAAATGCTGGGTCAGCGTTGCGCCCCGTTCCACCGCCTGAAGCGCCATGCGGATCGGCAGGGCCAGGCGGTCGTCCTGGCAACGGCCTTCGATGACGTGCAGGTTGATGCTGAGCGCCTGGAGCAGGTTGTTGAAATCGTGGGCCACGCCGCCGGTCAATTGCCCGACCGCTTCCATCTTCTGGGCCTGACGCAACGCCAGTTCCGCCTGTTCCCGCCCGGCCATCGCCCGCCGGGTCTCGGCCATCGCCTGTGCGGCGGCTTCATAGGCGCGGAACTGACGGGCCAGCGCCCACAGGGCCAGAACCAACGCCATCACCCCGACCAGACCGGCCACCGCGATGGTCATCACCTGGGTGCGCCAGCCGCGCAGCACATCATCCAGCGTGCGGGTGACGTTGACCACCACCGGATAGGCCCCGACCGCGCGGGTCGCCACCACCCGCGTTCCGGCGTCCAGCCCGTCGGTGGCCAGGAACTCCCCGGAATCGGCCTTGGCCAGAACCTCCAGGAAGCGGCGTTGCCCCACCGGCTTCCCCACGTCGGGAATGGCGGGATGGCGGGTCAGCAGGATGCCGTCGCGCCGCCACAGGCTGATGCTGCTGGCGTCGTCGCCCACCCGCAGGCCACGGTAGAGCCGCTGGAAATAATCGAGATCAATGGCCCCCACCGCGAGGCCGAGGAAGCGCCCGTTCGGTGCGCTGATCCGGCGGGCGAGGTGGACGGTCCATCCCCCGGTCGCGCGGTTCTGCACCGGCTCGCCCAACACCGGCCGGTCGGTTGGTGTGTCCCGCAGCGCCTGGAAATAGTCGCGATCCGCCACCGAAATGCCCGGTGCCGGGTAAAAGCGCGAGAAGTTCAAAAGCTGCCCGTCGGCCCCGACCAGCATAACGGCGTCGATCTGGGGAACCACGCTGGCCTTGGCCTTCAGCAGATCATGGGTTTCCTGGTTGGTGCCCAGCCGCACCATGTCCTGTGGCGACGCGATCCCCTCCGCCTTCATCTGGTCGATGACGCTGGTCAGCACCAGATCCACATTCTGGATCGACCGGGCGGTCTGTTCGGCCAAGGACAGGTTGAGGGTGGCCAATTCCCGTTGGGCCGCCGCGATCTCCTTGTCGCGCAGCATCAGGATGTACTGAAGCAGCGCCACCACAAGGACGGCCAGCGCCACCGCGCCCGACAGGACAAGAAGCCTCAGAGGCCTGCTCGCGCGCAGGTGGGACACCCACCGGGCGGGCCAGGACTCCCATACGGATCGCACAACCATGACGCTAAGGCTCACCCCCCGACGATCGTCCGCGCAACCCAAGCGGTGATCGGATCATCGTGGGCGCTGCAACACGCGTCAAGGTGGCGTTCCGCGCGACCCACCCGTCCAAGGGGCATAGGCCATTGCGGCAAATCAGTGACCAAACAAATCCAATTCCGGATCCGGATCGGTGGCCGGATGAGCCAGATCGGTGCAACCGACCCCGATCAGGCGGAAGGCCCGCCCGTCCACCTCGCGTTCCAGCAGGGACAACCCGGCGGCGAAAATGGCGTCGGCGTCGGCGGTCGGCTCCACCCGGCGGGACCGGGTGAGCTGCTGGAAATCCTTGGTCTTCAGCTTCAACACCACGCTGCGCCCCAGCAACCCTTCGCGCGCCAGCCGCCGCGCCACCTTGGCGGCCAGCGGGCGCAGTTCCTGCGTCAGGGCGGGCAGCGCGGTGACGTCCCAATCGAAGGTTTCTTCGGCCGAGATGCTCTTGCTGACCGATTCCGGCTGCACCCGGCGGGAATCCTCGCCGCGTGCGAAGTTGAACAGCACCCGGCCCATCGCGCCATAGCGCTTGACCAACCAATGCTCGTCCTTGTCCTGAAGATCGCCGACGCGGGTGATGCCGTCGGTGAACAGCTTGCGTTCCAGCGCCGGGCCGACGCCCCACAGGATGGTGACGCGTTTGCCCGCCAGAAAAGCCGGGCCATCGGCGCGGCCCAGGGCGGAGAAGCCGCGCGGTTTGTCCAGATCCGACGCGATTTTCGCCAACAGCTTGTTGTAACTCAGCCCGATGGACGCGGTGATGCGCAGCTCGGATTCAAACCGGCGGACGATCTCCACCAGCGCCTGCGCCGGGCTGATGCTCAGGCGGTCGCCAACCTCGCTCAAATCCAGATAGGCTTCGTCGATGCTGATCGGTTCGACCAGCGGGGTGAAGGCCTCCATGATCGCGCGGGCGCGGTGGCCGACCTCCTTGTATTTGGCGATGTCGGGCCGGATGATGGTGGCGTCGGGGCAGCGGTCCAGCGCCTCGCGGATGGTCATGGCCGACCGCACGCCGGACATGCGGGCGACGTAGCAGCAGGCGGCGACCACGCCGCGATGATCCTCCCCGCCGACGATCACCGGGCGGCTCGCCAACTCCGGGCGGTCGCGCTTTTCCACCGTGGCGTAAAAGCTGTCGCAATCGATGTGGCCGATGGTCAGCCGGTGCAGTTCCGGGTGGCGGAACAGGCGGCGGCTGTCGCATTTCGGGCAGCGCACCGCCTCGCCCTCAAAGGCGGCGGCGCAGTCGCGGCAGACACAGGACACGCTCATTCCACCCCGAACCCCCGGAACCGGGCCGCCCGCCCGTCGCGGCCAACCCGGTCCGCCACTCTAGCAAAATCGCGCGTGGCGGACCAGTCCGTCCGGTACGAATGCGGAACAAAAGGGGGCGGTCAGGGGCGCAGCGGGGTTCCGTCCACCGCCAACCGCCCGGCCACCACGGCCGCCTGCGTGCGGCTCACCACGTTCAGCTTGCGCAGGATGCTGGAGACATGAACCTTGACCGTCTGTTCCGACACGTTCAGGTCCCCGGCGATCTGCTTGTTCAGCTTGCCATCGACGATCATCGTCAGGATGCGCAATTGCTGGGGGGAGAGGGAGGCGAAGCGGCGGGCGACCTCCGCCTCCTCGGCCTCCGGGCTGTCGGTGAGGCTGAGCGGCGGTGCCCACACCTCGCCGTCCAGAATGGCGCGGATGGCGTCGGCCATCGCCGCCATCGACAGGGATTTCGGGATGTAACCCGACGCGCCATAGGCCAGCGCCCGGCGGATGGTGTCGGCGTCCTGCAAGGCCGACAGGATCGCCACCGGAACCGTCGGGTGATGGGCCAGCATCAGGAACAGCCCGGCAAAACCGTGGGTCCCCGGCATGTTCAAATCCAGCAGAACCAGATCGACCGCCCCCGCCCGCTCCGTCACCGCCGCCATCACCGCGTCCAGATCCAGGCATTCGACGATCGCCGCCTCCGGCATCGCCTTGCCCAGCGCGTCGCGCAAGGCGGCCTGCACCAGCGGGTGATCGTCGCCGATCACGATGGTGGTGGTTGCCCCGATGGCGCCTGTTCCGATGGCGCCGGTCCCGATGGCGGCTGTGTTGTCGCTCTCCATGCCCGCGTTTCCCTCCCCCAGTGCGCGCCGGTTGTGGCGCGGTTCGCCGTCCGGCTTTTGTCCGGTTCCGGCTGCGCTGTCCCCATCTTATGCGGAGTTGTCGATCCGGTCTGTCTTATTGTGCGGGGTTCTATTCCGCCGTCGCCGCGCTTTGCAGCGCCGCCCCGTTCAAGAAGCGCCGGAGCGAGGCCGGTTTCACCGGCTTGTAGATCACGCCGCAGCCGCTGCGTTCCGCCTCCTGCCGCACGGCTTCCGAGCGGTCGGCGGTCAGCAGCAGCCCCTTGACCGGGCGGTCCCAGCGCGCCCGCAGCCGGTCGAGCACGACCAGACCGGTCAGCCCCTCCGCCACATGGTAATCGACGCAAACCACATCGGGCAGCGTTTCGCCCATCGCCGCCAGCGCGGCCACGGCGCCGTCCTCGTCCGAGGCGGTGGCCACCCGGCAGCCCCATTGCTCCAGCAGGGCGCGCAGACCGGCCAGGATCGTGTCCTCGTTGTCGATGCACAGCACCAGCAGGCCACCGGCCAGCACCCCGGCGGGCGAGGCCGAGGGGCGGTTCAGCGGCAGGGGCCGTTGGTCGGACAGCGGCACATCCACGGCAAAGCCGGTCCCCCGCCCCAGGGTGGAGCGCACCGTCACCGCATGGCCCAGCAGGTTGGCGATGCGATCGACAATCGCCAGCCCCAACCCCAACCCCTTGTCGGCGGCGGACCCGGGGCTGGTGGCGGTGTTCAGGCGGCGGAACTCCTCGAACACCTCGCGGCGCTTGTTCTCCGGGATGCCGGGGCCGCTGTCCCACACCTCGATCCGCAGCCGGTCGCCGCGCCGACGGCAGCCCAGCAGCACCCGGCCGCTGGGGGTGTAGCGGATGGCGTTGGACAGGAAATTCTGCAAGATCCGCCGCAGCAATTGCGGATCGGACCGCACCGCCAGCCCACAACCGACCACCCGCAGGGTCAGGCCGCGTTCCTGCGCCAGGGCGGAAAACTCCACCGCCAGCCCGTTCAGCAGATCCCCGATGGCAAAGCCGCGCACCTTGGGCCGGACGTTGCCCGCGTCGAGCGACGAGATGTCGAGCAACCCGCCCAGCAGCATTTCGGTGGAGCGCAGCGAGGCCGCCGCGTTGTCCACCATGCCGCGTTCCTGCGCGCGGGCGGTGGGGCCGGGAACGGGATCGCGCACGCTTTCCTCCAGCGCCGACACGAACAGGCGGGCGGCGTTGAGCGGCTGCAACAGATCGTGGCTGGCGGCGGCGAGGAAGCGCGTCTTGCTGGCGTTGGCGGCTTCGGCCTCCGCCTTGGCCTGTTGCAGGGCATCGGTGCGCTCCTGCACCCGCTGTTCCAGGCTTTCGTTCGCCTCGCGCAGGGCTTCCGCCGCGCGGTAGCGCTCGGTCACGTCGGTGTAGGTGGAGACGTAACCGCCCTCCGGCATCGGGTTGCAGGTGATTTCCAGCACGGTCCCGTCGGGGCGGCGGCGTTCGTAGCGGTAGGGCCATTCCAGCGTGGCGGTGTCGCGGTTGACCAGCAGCGCTTTCAGATCCTCCGCCCCGTATTCGCCGCGTTCGGTGTTGAAGCGGATCAATTCGGCAAAGGGCACGCCCACCCGCACCCGGTCGGGCGGCAGGTCCAGCAACTCAAGATACCGGTGATTCCAGGCGGCGAGCCGGTATTCCTCATCGACCACGCAGATGCCCTGCCCGACATTCTCCAGCGTGTTTTGCAGAAGCTTGCGGTTGAAGCGCAGCGCTTCGGACGCCTCGTCCAGCATCGCCATGGCGTCGCCGCGCGACAGCGCCCGGCCTTGCAGCGAGGCCGCCATCACCACGCGGGCCGACGCCGCCCCCACCGCCCCGGCGATCAGGTTTTCGGTGAAGCGCACCGCGTCCAGATCGGCCGGGCCGCCGCCGCCGCCGCGCCCGACGCCGTAGCCGTCGAAGGCGGCGTTGCCGCGCTCCGGCCCGACGAAGCGGATGGCCAACGTCCGCAGGTCAGCCAAGCGGGGCGGTGATTTGGCGAAGGGGCGGCGGACCTCCTCCTCGCCCAGATCGGCGACGGTGTTGCGGTAGGCGGCGGCCTGCGTCCGTTCCACCGCGCTGGGCCGGGCCAGCAGGGAGCCGACGACGAAGGCCAGCAGATTGGCCGACAGGCTCCACAGGCTGGCGTGGGAAATCGGGTCCAACCCCTCAATCCCGAACAGCGCCTGCGGGGCCAGCCACTCCAGCCCCCAGGGGCCGTGGTCGAGAAAGCCATCGGGCAAGGTGATGATCCGCGCCATCGACGGGACCAGCAGGGTGTAGACCCACAGCAGGAACCCGGCCCCCAACCCGGCCAGCGCCCCCACCCGGTTGGCGCGCGGCCAATAGAGCGCCCCGAAGAAGGCCGGGCCGAACTGCGCCACCGCGACGAAGGACAACAGCCCGATGACGGTCAGGGGATAGCCCTTGTCCACCAGCCGGTGCATGGCGTAGGCCAGCAGCAGAATCCCCACCACCGACAGGCGGCGCACCAGCAGCAGCGTGCCGACCATGTCGCGGCTGCCGACGCGGGCGGCAAAGCGCGGGCGGCTGAGCAGCAGCGGCATCACCACGTCGTTGCACAGCATGGTGCTGAGCGACACCGCCGCGACGATCACCATGCCGGTCGCCGCCGACAGGCCGCCGATGAAGGCCATCAGGCTGACGCTGCCCGCCCCGGCGGCGATGGGCAGGGTGATCATGAAGGTGTCGGGGTTGATGCGGCCATCGCCGAACGTCACCAACCCGGCCACGGCGATGGGAATCATCAGCAGGCTGAGAACCGCCAGATAGACCGGGTACATCCAGGCGGCGGCGCGGACGTGGCGCGGGTGGTCGTTTTCCACCGTCACCACATGGAACATCTGCGGCAGGCACAAAAAGGCGATGACCGAAATCACCGTGTTCGACCACCAGGTCGGGTGGCTGAAATCGGGGGTCAGCAGCGGGGCGGCCTGGGGCCGGGTCAGCAGATCGGCGAAGCCATCGAACATGCCGAAGACGATGAACAGCGCCACCGCCAGAAAGGCGGCGAGCTTCACCAGGCTTTCAAAGGCGATGGCCAGCATCAGGCCGCGATGGTGCTCGCTGGCGCTGATGTGGCGCACGCCGAACAGGATGGTGAAGACCGCCATCGACAGCGCGACGGCAAAGGCGGTGTCGCCCCACACCGGGCGGACCCGCCCTGCCTCCTCCAGTGTCGCGGCGGTCAGCACGTCGAAGCTGGCGGCCACCGCCTTCAATTGCAGGGCGATGTAGGGCAGAACCCCGACCAGCGCCGTCAGCGTCACCAGGGCCGCCACCGCCTGACTCTTGCCATAGCGCGCGCCGATGAAATCGGCGATGGAGGTCAGGTTCTGCGCCTTGGCGATGGCGATGGTCTTGGTGAAGACCGGGCGGGCCAGCAACAGCAACAGCGTCGGCCCCAGATAGATCGGCAGGAAATCCACCCCGCTGGCCGACGCCCGCCCGACCGACCCGTAAAAGCTCCAACTGGTGTTGTAGATGCCCAGCGTCAGGGCGTAGAGCAATGCGGCCCACCGCCCGCCCATCGCCAGCATCCCGCCGCCGCCCGCTGGCGCGGCTCCCACCGCCCGTCCATCCAAAGCCCGTCCATCCACCGCCCGCCCTGCGGCCCGGCGGTCGCCCCACCAGGCGATGGCGAAGAGCACGCCCAGATAGGCCGCCGACACGGCCAGAACCAGCCAACTCTGCACGACCCGTTCCCTTCGCCGGAGACCATCACCGTCCAACCTAATCCAACGCGGCGGAGGGTGCCAACGCCGCCCGGCGGAATTGCCTGTTTCATGGGCATTTTTGAACCAAGGTAGGGGGCGCGGACGGTTGGGGCGACGGCGTACAACGGGCGCACTCAAGGTCCGGCGCGACGATCCTCTCCTGGGGTCAGCGCAGGCCCGTCCCAGTCGCCGCTGCCGTGACGGTCCAGACCGGAACCGGGGAAGCGGTCGCCCACGCTCCCTCCCTCACGCGTGGCCGACCGCTTCCGCATTTTCCCCTTTGCGATGATTCCACTTGGGAAAGCGGCGCGTCCGGCGCATTCTGTGCCGGAGTGATGCCAACGGTCGCCGCGCGGATCCCGCCCGCGCGACCCGCTGGCGAAACGGAAGACGGACACCGGACCAGCATGTTGATTGACGCTTATTTGGGATTCCGGGTCGGAGACGTCGTGCTCGACCGCGCCGAACTGGCGGCGGGAACCGCCCGGATCAAGGAGATCCACGTCGTGCCGTGCGACTGGGCGCACGGGCTGACCGGCATCGCTGTGATGGAAAACGGCGCGGAACGTTTCATCGTTCAGTTGAAGAAGGTCCGCCCGACCGAGGCCACCGATGGGGCAACCGACGGGGCCACCACCAACGTCCGCCCCCTGCGCCACCGCGCGCGCTGACGCGGCACCGCCCTTCCCCGTTCCTGCACCCTGTGCGTTTTGCCATGGCCCTTGATCACAAGGGCTGTGCGCGCGTTCGCAAACAACAAAATTCTCGCGTTTAAAAAGACCGTTTATAATCTATATTGACAGTAGATATAATGCCGCGCAAAAATCCCCTCATCGCTCGTTGATTGGGGATGGACCAATGCCGGACGCCGCTTCGCTTCACACGCTCGATCCACTGGATCCGCAGGTCGCCGCCGCGCACGCGCGGATGCGGGCGCTGGGGTTGGCCACACCCGACCCGCTCCTGATGCCCATCGCCCAGGCCCGCACGGTGTCGGAGCGTGCCCACGCCTTCCTCAATCAGGATGCTCCGCCCCTGCCCATGCGCGAGTTGGTGGGAGAGGGACCGGCCGGACCGTTGCCGCTGCGCCTTTACCGCCCGCCCGCCGCCACCGACCAACCGTTGCCGGTGCTGCTCTATTTCCACGGCGGCGGCTTCGCCCTGAACAGCATCGACACCCACGACCGGCTGCACCGGCTGTTGGCCCTGCGCAGCGGGGCCGCTGTGCTGGCCGTTGCCTACAGCAAGGCCCCGGAGCACCGCTTCCCTCACCAAACCGAAGAGGCGCTGGCCGCTTTGCGCTGGATCGCCCGTCACGGGGCCGACCATGGGCTGGATCCCGCGCGCATCGCCGTGGGCGGGGATTCCGCCGGGGCCAATCTGGCCTTGGGCGTGGCGCTGGCCGCCCGTGAACCGGGGGAACCGCGCGTGTCCTTCGCCCTGCTGTTCTACGGCATGTTCGCCCATGATTTTCACACCCTGTCGCACCGGCGCTACGGCGATGGGCGCTATGGCCTGACCACGGCGCGAATGCGCTGGTATTGGGAACGCTATCTGGGTGGGGTGGAGCCGACGCGCGATCCGCGCGCCGCGCCGCTGCTGGCCGATCTGCGCGGTCTGCCGCCGGTGCTGTTGCTCGCCGCCGGGCTGGATTGCCTGCGCGACGACAGCGTGCGTTTGGCCGAACGGTTGGCCGCCGCTGACGTGCCCTATTCCCTGTCGGTTTATGACTCCCTGCCCCACTCTTTCGCGATCCTGACCCGGTGGGTGGAGGCCGCCGACGGGGCCGTCACCCGCGCGGCCCTGGCGGTGCGCGACGCGCTGGCGGTGCGACCGTCGTCTTGACAGGATGCGGGCCGTTAGAGCAGATCGCGTCAAATCGAAATCGATTTGACGCGATCTGCTCTAAATCCGTGTTGTGAGGTCGTCATCATGAAAGCCATCGTCACCGGCCACTCCCGTGGTTTGGGCGCATCGTTGGCCGCCGCCCTGGTTGCGCGGGGCGCGTCGGTTCTGGGGTTGGCGCGCGCCGAGAACGCGGCCTTGGCCGGGCGGATCGAGCAGGTGGCCATCGATCTTGCCGACCCGGCGGCGGTGGCCGCGCTGTCGGCCCCCGGCGGCGCGGTCTCCCGCTTTCTGGCCTCTCCCGGCGCTGGGCCGGTCCTGTTGCTCAACAACGCCGGGATCGTCGAGCCGATTGGCCCCGCCGGAACGCTCGACCCGCAGGCCATCGCCCGTGCCATCGCGGTGAACGTCACCGCGCCGCTGCTGCTGGCCGACGCCGTCATCGCCGCGACGGCGGACCAACCCGACCGCCGCGTGCTGCATGTGTCGAGCGGGGCCGGGCGCAGCGCCTATCCGGGATGGGGCGTCTATTGCGCGACCAAGGCGGCGCTGGATCACCACGCCCGCAGCGTCGCCGCCGATTCCCGCCGCGGCCTGCGCATCGCCAGCGTCGCTCCCGGCGTGGTGGACACCGACATGCAGGCCACCCTGCGCGCGACGCCGGAGGAGCGTTTCACCCTGCGCGGCCGCTTCGTTGCGCTGAAGGACAGCAACGGCCTGACCACGCCCGACGCCTGCGCGGCGGCGATGCTCGACCATCTTCTGGGCGATGCGTTCGGCCGCGATCCCGTGGCCGACATCCGCGATCTGGCCTGAGCGTATGGCCGGTGCGGCAACCGTCCAACCGGGCGGTCAGAACCGCACATGCCCCAGGAAATCGCGGGTGCGCGGGTCGTCGGGGTTGGTGAAAATCTTCTCCGGCGGCCCTTCCTCCACCACGATTCCCTGATCGGTGAAGCAGACCTGATCGGCCACGTCGCGGGCAAAGCCCATCTCGTGCGTGACCAGGATGCAGGTGATGCCGTCGTCGGCCAGATCGCGGACGGTCGCCAGCACCTCCTTGACCATCACCGGATCCAACGCTGCCGTCACCTCGTCAAACAGCATGATGGTCGGGCGCATCGCCAGGGAACGGGCGATGGCGACGCGCTGCTGTTGCCCGCCCGACAGCGCGCCCGGATAGCTGTGCGCCTTGTCCAGCAGGCGGATGCGCGACAGCAATGCCACGGCCCGTGCCTCCACCTCCTCCCGATCCTCTCCCAGGACATGGATGGGGGCCATCATGACGTTTTCCAGCGCGGTCTTGTGCGGGAACAGATTGTATTGCTGGAACACCATGCCGACGCGGCGGCGCAGCGCCAGCTTGTCCAGGGCCGGGTCGTGCACGGCGATGCCATCCACCAGGACCGAACCGGAATCGACCGGTGTCAGGGCGTTGATGCAGCGCAGCAGCGTGGATTTTCCCGATCCCGACGGTCCGATGACGCAGGTCACGTTTCCGCGCGGAATCGACAGCGACACACCGTTGAGCACGCGGGAGGCTCCGAAGCTCTTGCGCACGTCCGTCAACACCACCGCCGGTGAGTCGGTGCGGGGCAAAAGGCCCGGCGACGGAACAGCGGCGGCGTGGCGGTCGGCGGCGAGATCAAGCATCACGGGACCTTTCTCAATGCTTGACCGCGAACCGGCGTTCCAGCCGGGCGGTCCAACGGGCAATCGGGTAGCAATAGGCGAAGAAGGCGACCAGCAAGGCCAGATACATCGGCAGCAGCAGTTCGCTGCGGTTTTCGGCGGACAGGGCGAAACGGGTCAGCGTCATCGCCTCCTCCACCCCGACGATCGAGGCCAGCGGTGTCGCCATGATGAGCACCGCGTACAAATTCATCCAGGGCGGCAGCATCGGTTTGATCGCTTGTGGCAAAATGACCATCCACAGGGTTTGCCGACGGCTGAAGGCCAGGGATTCGGCGGAATCCCACTGCGCTTGCGGCAGGGCCTGGATGCCGCCGCGCACGATCTCCGACACGTTGCCCATCACCGGCAGGGCCAGCCCGATGGTTGCCTTGATCCAGGCGGGCATCGGCACCGTCCAATCGCCGACCGTCATCTGATAGGGCAGCAGCAGGATGCAGTAGAAGAGCAGCACCAGCCACGGCGCGTTCCGGAAAAACTGGGTGACGATCTGTGCGGGTCGGCGCAGCACCGCGTAGGGCGCGATCTGCCCCAGCCCCAGCGCCAGCCCGGCGACGGTCCCCATGGCCATGGCCAACACGCTGATGAGGATGTTCAGCAAAAAGCCACGGCCAATCAGCGGTGCCCATTTCCAGATGGTGGCCAACACCCCGACGGCATCGCCATCGCCCGCGATCATGGCTGCCCTCCCACCGTGCCCAGGCCGGGAACGCGCAAGGCCGCTTCCAACCGCCGCAACCCGAAGGACAGCAGCCCGACCATGCCGACATAGGTGACGAGCAGCACATTCATCATTTCACGCACGTTCATGGCGTCGGCCCACACCTGGGCGGAGACATAGAGCAGCTCGGGCACGCCGATGGCGTAGGCCAGGGTCGAGGTCTTCACCAGATTGACGAGGTTGTTGCTGAGCGCGGGCAGGCAGATGCGCAGGGCCAGCGGAAGCACGACATGGCGGTGCAAGCGCCAACGGTTGAAGCCCAGCGCCTCCGCCGCCTCCACCGTCGATGCGGGAACCGCCTCGATGCCGGAGCGGAAGATCTCGACGTTGAAGGCACCGCCGAACAGCGACAGGGTGACAACCGCCCAGGCGAAGCCGTCCAGCAGCGGGCGGCTGCCGCCCCCCGCCATTTCCAGGCGTGGCAACAGATTGCCGACGGCGAAATACAGAAAGGACAGTTGGATCAGCGGCGGGGTGTTGCGGAAGGCGTGGACATACCCCTGCACCAGCCGCCGGGCCACCACCGACCCGCTGCCCAGCGCCCACGCGCCCACCAACCCGATGGCCACGCTGGCGACCACGCTGCACACCGACAGTTCCAGCGTGGTCAGCAGGCCCGCGAAGAAACGCTGCCGGTCATAGGAATCGTAAAACACCGGCAGATTGATGCCGTGCGCTTCGTACAGCCACAAAAACCAGTCCCACACGCCGGTCATGGCTGGGACCCTCGTGCGGTGGTGATCATCGGCTTACAGCTTGTCATGCATCGACTTCAAAAACGGGGATGGCGGAATGCCCCATTTCTTTTCAAGCGCGATCAGATGGCCGGAGCGGTGCCAATCCTGGCTGAGATGGGCCAGGAATCGCGCAAAGCTGCCCTCGCGGTTGGCCGCCGACACCGCCATCACCCACGCCTGTTCGCCGAAGGTTTCCATCGGCATTTCATAATCGGCCCATTTCACCGGATCGCTGACCAGCGTGGAGGCGATGAGCGAACTGTCCTGCACGAAGGCGTCGCAATTGCCCGCCAGAAGATCGATCATCGCTTCGGGCACACCGGGAAAGGCGACGATGATGGCACCCCAATTCTCCGCCACCGGCCGGTTGTAATAGGCCCCCTGCAGGGCGCAGACCCGGCGGCCGCGCAGCTCCTGCCAGCGCTGGAAATTCAGGGATTTGCGGGCGAGGATGTTGGTTCCGCCGGCGTAATAAGGCGGATCGATCACGGTGGACGCCTGGCGGCGGGCCGGGGTGTCCGACATGGTGGCCAGGATCAGATCGATCCGGCCCTGCCGCAGAAACTCGATGCGGTTGGCGGTCGTGACCGGAACCATCTCCAGCCGGACGCCCAGCTTGTCCGCAATCTCACGGGCCATGTCGATTTCCATGCCGACGATCGCGCCCGACGGGTCGATGAAGCCCCATGGCCGGTAATCGGCTTTCACCCCGACGACCAGAACGCCCTTGGCCTGGATGGCTTTGATGTCGTCAACCGCCGCCACCGCCGTGGCAACGGTCAGCAGCAGCGCCACCGCAGCGGCGGCCAGGGCGGAGGCGAAGGATGCGAGCCTGACGGGCATGGGCTTTCCTCTCTCTCGGGGTCTCAAAGGGGGGGGAGGGCAACGGCGGCGCGGATCTGCTCCAGCGCCTCCGCACGGGTCAACAGGCCGTTCCGCTCCAGCGTGTCCAGCAGGCTGCCGCCGGAACGGTGCGCCTCCTTCACCAGTTCGGTGGCGCGGGCGTAGCCCACGCGCGGCAGCAAGGCGGTGGCCACGGCGTCGGACCGCAACACCTGATCCAGGCAGCGGTCGCGGTCGGCGGTCAGGCCCGCCACGCAGCGTTCGGTGAACAGATCGACGCCACGGGTCAACAGGCCGAAGGAATCGAACAGGCGGCTGGCGATCACGGGTTCAAAGGCGTTGATCTCCAACTGCCCCTGCTGCGCGGCCATGGCGATGCACGCGTCGTTGCCCGCCACGGCGAAACCGATCTGGCTCAGCGCCATCGGCATCACCGGATTGACCTTGCCCGGCATGATGGACGAGCCGGATTGCAGCGGCGGCAGACGCAATTCCCCCAGGCCGCCGACGGGACCGGAGGCCAACAGCGCCAGATCCCCCGCCAGCTTCCCCAGCGCCAGCGCGATGGTCCGCAATTCGGCCGACACACGCAGGAAGCCGTCGGCGTTCTGCATGGCGTCGAACGGATCCTCGGGCGCGCGGACCGCGCGGCCGCTCGCCTCCGCCAGCGCTTCGAGCACCGCCGCGCGATAACCGGGGGGCGCGCCGAACCCGGTGCCGATGGCCGTTCCACCCAAGGGAACCGCACCCAACGTCGGCAGCATCCCGCCCAGTTGTCGGGCCAGACGGCGGACCAGTGTGGCGTAACCGCCGAACGCTTGACCCAAAGTCATCGGTTGCGCGTCTTGCAGGCAGGTGCGGCCCAGACGCAGCACGTCGGCAAAGCACGCGGCCCGTTCGGCCAGGGCGGCCGCGAGCCGTTCCAGCGCGGCGACCAGAGCGTCTCCCAACGTCCAGGCCGCCAGCAACAGCGCCGTCGGCACCACATCGTTGGTCGATTGGCTGAGATTGACGTGATCGTTGGGGTGGAGATGCTGGTGATCGCCGGGCGCGTGGCCCAACCGGATCAGGGCCAGATTGGCCAGCACCTCGTTGACGTTCATGTTCCAGGAGGTGCCGCCCGCCCCCTCCATCAGATCGACGGCAAAAGCGTCGTGATGCGCACCGTCCAGAACCGTCGCGCTGGCTTCGGCGATGGCCTCCGCCCGCGCGACGGACAGAACGTCCAACCGATGGTTGGTGCGCGCGGCGGCGGCCTTCACCTGGACAAAGGCGGAGAGAAACGCCGGTTCGTCGCCCATCCGGCGGCCGGAAATCGGAAAATTGCGCAACGCCCGCCAGGTGTGGACGCCGTACAGGCAATCGGCGGGCAAAAAGACGGCCCCAAGCGAATCCGTTTCGCGCCTCATTCCATGATCAATTGCGTTGTCCATTGCAAAAAATCGTGCCTCTTCGGTCATATCATCACCAGAAAATCCGCCCGCAGCATGATTTTTCTGTGATCTTCGCAAGAACACAAACGTATTCCGGCAATCATGTCATCACAATCCTTTTTCTTTCATTCAAAAATGTCGCGATTTGCTGTTAAAGTTTCTTCAATCTTGACCATTCGGGCCATTCACATGACGCGGCAGATCCAGGGCACGGAACGGCGCATCGCCCGTTGTGTCGCGGACTCGCGCTGAAATCATATAGGACGCGAAACATGGTCTATGGTACTACCTTAAAGATATATGAATAACAATATACTCGCGGGCCTTTCCAGAATTGTGCGAACAGGTCCGGTTCGGGTGCAGGGGACATCCCACACTCCGGTGGGACCACCCGGTCAGGCGGCGGGAGGGGGCATGAGCGTGCAGGACACACCGGAGCAGGGCGATGGCGCATCCGCGCCTCACACACCGCACCGGACGCCCTTTGTCAGTCTTCGTCGGGTCGGTTCCTATCTGACCTCCCATGCCTTTGTCGGCGATGTGTCGGGCGGGGCGCTGTCCGGCTTCATCTCCATCACCTATGGCTCCTCCTACGCCGCGCTGCTGTTTTCCGGGCCGCTGGAACCGTTCCTGCCCTATGGCGTCGCGGTCACGCTCATCACCGCCGTGCTGGGGGCGTTGATCGTCAGCCTCATCAGCTCCCTTTATTTTTCGGTGGCGGGGCCGGATTCCAACACGACGTCGGTGCTGTCGATCCTGTTGGCGGCGCTGGCGACGCAATTGACCGACGCCGGTCTGAGCGGGCTGATCCTGCCCCATGTCATGCTGGCGCTGTTTCTCAGCACGCTGGCGACCGGGGTGATGCTCTATCTGCTCGGGCGGTTCCGCATGGGGCGCTGGGTGCGGTTCGTGCCCTTTCCGGTGATGGGCGGCTTTCTGGCCGCCACCGGATGGTTGATGACCAGCGGCGCGCTGGGTGTCATCGCCAACACCCCTTTGACCCTGGACGGTTTGAGCCGGTTGAGCGTCCAGGGGCCGACGCCGCAATTGTTCGCCGCCGCCGCGATGGCGATCCTGTTTTTCATCGTGATGAAGCGCTCGCGTCATCCGTTGGCGCTTCCCCTGCTGCTGGTGGTCGACATCGCCGCCGTCTACGCCGGGTTGGCGCTGAGCGGCACCGATCTGGCCACCGCCCGGACGGAGGGCTGGCTGTTCCAGGGGCTGACCGACATCCGCGTCTTTTCGCCGTGGGATCTGCTGACGGTGACGGACATCCGTTGGCCGTTGCTGCTGTCCCACGCCGGGGACATGGCGGCGGTGATGATGGTGGCCACCATCACCATTCTGCTCTGCGCCACCGGCATGGAGGTCGCGACCGGGCAGGACATGGACCTGGACCGCGAACTGCGCGGGCATGGGGTGGCCAACCTCGCCACCGCGCTGGCGGGCGGCTATCTGGCGCTGCTGTCGCCCGGCCGCAGCCTGACGATTCTGCGGGCCGGGGCCGTCACCCGGTTCAGCGGCGTTCTGGTCGCCCTGCTGTGCGCCACCGTTTTGTTCGTCGCACCGTCCTTGGTCGGCTATCTGCCCAAAACGGTTCTGGGGGCGTTTCTGCTCTCGCTTGGCTTGTCGCTGATGCACGAATGGCTGATCGAGTCACGGGCGCGCCTGACCGTGCGCGAGTATCTGTTGGTCGTGCTGATCCTGGTGGTGACGGTGCTGTTCGGCTTCACCGTTGGGATGCTGGCGGGCATCGTTGGGGCGTGTCTGGACTTTGCCATCAACTACAGCCGCGTCGATGTCGTCCAGAACGACGTCAGCGCGTTGGAGTTCCGCAGCACCTACCAGCGATCGGAGGAGGAGCAAATCCTTCTGGACCGGGAGGGCGAGGCGATTCGCGTCATCACCTTTCGCGGCTTCATCTTTTTCGGCATGGCCAGCCCGCTGCTGGACCGGATTCGCCAGGATCTGGTCGAGCGGCATGTGCTGCGCATCCTGATTCTGGATTTCAAAGGGGTGGACGGCATCGACACCTCGGCGGCGATGACCTTCCACAAGGTGCGGCAAAGTGCCCTCAGGTCCGGCGTGACGGTCGTTTTCACCGGCGCATCGCCGCGAATTTTGCGCATTCTCAATGGTGCCAGCAGCCAAACCCTATCCAAAAAGGATATTTTCCCTACGCTCGACACCGCTATGGAGTGGGCGGAAGAGCAGATTCTCGCCAGCGTCGAGGGGCGCTTGGACGATCAGTTCCCGATGCTGAACGAATGGCTGCTGGCCGGTTTGGGCGACGGCATCGCCGTGGAGTTTCTCAAAACCTACCTCCAGCCCTTCTATCTGGACAGCGGAGAAACTCTGTTCCGCCGGGGCATGGCCGCCACGATGCTCTATCTGGTTGATTCCGGGCGCATCAGCGTGGTGGTGGAGGATGACAGCGGCTCATCCCGCCGTCTGGCCAGTCTGATGGGCGGTGCCATGATCGGCGAAGAGGATCTTTACACCTCCGGCACCCACCAGGCCACCGCGCTGGCCGAGGTGCCCAGCGTTGTCTATGGCTTGGCCAACGACCGCATGGAGCAGTTGAGCAGCGATCATCCGCGCCTCGCCGCCCGTTTTCACGCCATCATCCTGCGCATGATGGCCAAACGCCTGCGCCAGTCGCAGACCGAAGCCGCGATGGCGCGGCGGGAGGCCGTGTCCCGCCGCGCCATCGAACGGGTGTGATGGTGTACGGGTGTGAGGTGGGGCGGGCGTGAACGGGGCCGCCGGTCCCCCCTTCGTCTGGATCAGTTCAGAAAGCGCGTGACGCGGTCGATCATCCGGCGAAGATCGCTCTTGGCCGTGGTGATTTTTCCCGGCAAAGCCGGGGTGGCGGCTTCGCCGACCAGCCAATCGGGTTCCGCCGTGCGGATGCGGGCGACCACCGCCAGGAAGGCCTTGACGACCATCGGATCGAACAATCGGCCAGACTCGTTGCCGATCCAGTCCAGGGCGTCGTCGACGCTCCAGGCCTCACGGTGTTCCCGGTCGGAAATCAGGGCGTCGAACACGTCCACCACCGCCATGATGCGGCCCGCCAGCGGGATGGCGGTTCCGCGCAGGCCGGACGGATAGCCGCTGCCGTCCATCCGTTCGTGGTGGGACAGGGCGATGTCCGCGCCGATGGCCAAGATCGACCGTCCCCGCAGCATGCCCGCTGCGTCGCGCAGGATCTCCCACCCGACGATGGTGTGCTGCCGCACCAGCTCGACGGACTCGCCGCTCAAGGTCTGGGTGCTGTGCATCACCTGGTCGGGAACCACCATCATGCCGATGTCGGCCAGAACGCTGGCAAGACCGATCTTGCTGGCCAGATCCTCGTCCAACTCCTCGGGATAGAAGCCGCGCTTCATCATGTCGCGCGCGGTGTCGTGCACCAGCCGTTCAATCCGCTTGTGGTGGCCTTGTGTCAGATTCTTCTTGTACTCCGCCACCCGCGCCAGGGCGAACACCGCCGCTTTTTGCGATCCGTTCAACTCTTCGATCAGCATCATGTTGCTGAAGGCGGTCGTCGCCTTGTTGCGGAAAATCTCGATCATCTGGCGTTCCAGGGGGGTGATGCCCAGGGCACCGTCGATGAAGGCAACCGCCGCCACGCCGTGACGGGTCTTGATCGCAAAGGCGAAATGCTCCGGCGTCTGGACGGTGCGGCCGTTCTGGAACGCGTCCCGCACCGTTGTGACGATGCGCTCCTGCTCCACCGCGTCCAAGGTTTGGTTGCGCAGGTTGGAAAAACGCCCCGACGCCGCCCGGATTCGCACGACATCGTCGCGCCGTTCGCCGTCGCCGACGACGAACAGCAGCGAATCATGGACCATGTTGAACAGGCTGTTGATCTGCAACAAAAGATTGAAATAAAAATGATGGGCGGAGCGCAGCTCGAAAATGCCAGCGGTCGAAACCATCACGCGCGCCATCCCCTTTTGGCTGCGATCCTGCGCCAGGAAGGACGCCTGCAACCGGATCAGGGACAGAACGGTTGCGTACAGGCGATCGCCATTCAAAGGATGGGTGACGACGTAGCCGTCGATGCTGGCGGCCTCATAGGACGCGCGTTCGGGCCACTGAACCGGATCATCGACGCACAGGACCACGCGCGGGCGCAACCCCGGACCGGCCCAGGTTGCCGTTGCTTTGTCCAGATGGTCGATCAGACGCCGTGCGCCGTCCGTTCCCTCCAGCCCGGCGTTGAGCAAAATGACCGCTGTTCCGGCATGCAGACCGAACAGCGCCATGGCGTCCCGCAACGAGGGTGCTGACACGCAGGCAACGCCGCGTCCGTCGCACCGCAGGTCGGCCAGGCTCCGGCTCAGCGCGTCGCGCCGGTCCTCCCGGTCATCGACGATCATCACCATCCATGGTCCATCAGGGGGATCCGGTTGGTGCGCCTGCCCATCGTGGAACTGGGTGTGCTTCATGGTGAACCTGCTCTTGCGGGTGGGGAGCCGAAGAGCGCACCCCCTGACCGGGCGGGATCATACCAAAAAGCGCGGCTTCCGGTCCATGATGGACAATTTTTTCGATGCCTTATCCGCAACAATTCAAACCCTGGATGAAGACGATCAGGAAATGGTAAAATTTAAAATTGCTTCGTAAATTCCGATTGTCACAGAAAATTACGAAAGGGCAGCGCCTGCTTGGAAAAATAATAAAAAACAGAATTTCGAAAATATACTTTGCACTGTGTCTGTCGTTATCGATGATCAAAGGTTGACGTCATGTTTCATTTTTAAAATGATCACAGAAGTGGTCGCTGCAAAGCGAATCGCCTCGCCAAGGATTTAAGACCTATATTTCGAGAAAATACATACCATGGTATATGGTTCGGTTGCTATCTTTTCCTGTTGATTGTTACCGAAACAAAACCTATTCAACCGGCGCTGGTCGTCGCCACACCCCCACAATTCCGCCCTTTGACTTCTCACGCTGGAAGAACCCACCATGACGTCTCAAGCTGATTACATGCCGCCGCTCGGTACAGACTCCGCTTTCACCTCTCGGGATTCGTCGAACGGGCGCGCGGCGGACGCCATGGTGGAAACCTATAAGAAATATTACACCAGCGGACTTTACGACAGCCGCTATCCCGACGTCAGCCCGTTCGCGTTGGAGCGGGTTCTGAAGGATTTGGGCGATTGCCGCCGGATTTTGGATTTCGGCTGCGGTTCCGGGCGGTATCTGATGCGCATGCTGGAGCACACCGACGCGGAACTGATCGGCTTTGACGTGTGCGCCGTTGCGCTGGAAAAGCTGCGGCAGCGTCTGGAAAACCACCCGCAACGCCACCGTGTCCGCCTTGTCTGCGGCGATTTCAACGAATGCCCGGACTATGACGGCGCGGTGTCGATGTTCGGGGTGCTGTCCCACATCCCGACGCGCGCCACCCGCTTGGCCACCCTGCGCGGCATCCGGTCCCGCTTGCAACCCAACGGTCGCTTCATCGCGTCGGTGCCGAACGGGATGCGCCGCTATCACAAGGAAAACCTGCTGCGCCGCATCGGCCTTGGCCCCAGCCATTTCGAAGGAACGCCGCTGGAGACCAACGACATCGCCTATTCCCGCGTGACCGACGACGGCGCGCGGCTGGATCTGTATTACCATGTGTATTTCAGCGGCACCTTTCGCCGCGATCTGACGGACGCCGGTTTCTCGGTCCAGAAGCTGGAAGCGGAAAGCCTGGTGACGGAAACGACCATTTCCCATTCCCTGCGCTGGGCGGTTCTGGACGACGCGGCCCGACGGGTGATCCCGGCGATGGCGGGCTATGGCCTTTACGCGGTGTCGGCCCGATGAGCGCCACCACCGACGCGCTGATGCACCGTCTGGCGGGATGGGTTTCGGGCTTCCGCCTGGATGGCCCCGATCTGGATGGGGAAACCCGCGAGCGGCTGCGCACCGCCGCTTTGCGGTCGATCATCGACACCATGGGCGTGGCGCTGGATGGTGCCGGTCGTCCGGCGGCGCAGACCGCCCGGCGTCTGGCGCGCGCGCAATACGCCCCCGGGACCAGCGCGCTGTTTGCCAGCGTCGCCCGCGACGGTGGCGGCGGTCTGGTCAGCGCCGGGGCGGCCTTTGCCAACGGGGTCGCGGCCCACGCCGACGATCTGGATGACACCTGTTACGTCGGGATCGCCCATGGCAGCGCGGTGGTCCTGCCCGCCGTTCTGGCGGCGGGTCAGGCGGCCGGGGCCAACGGGCGGGAGGTGCTGGACGCCTTCATCGCCGGTTCCGAAGCGGTCTACGCCGTTGGGCGGGCGATGGGTGATTCGCTGTATTTCAAGGGCTTCTGGAACACCGGCGTGCTGGGTGCCGTTGGGGCCGCCGCTGGAGCCGCCCGCGTGGCGCGTCTGGGGCCGGACGAAACCGCGCACGCGATGGCCATCGCCGCCACCCAGGTGACAGGGTTGCGCGCCTGTCTGGGCCGTTTGGTCAAGCCGGTGATGGCCGGGCGGGCGGCGGAAACCGGCGTCACCGCCGCGTTGCTGGCCGGGATGGGCATCGACGGGCCTTTGACCGTTCTGGAAGGCGACAACGGATGGGCCAAGGTCCTGAACGATGGCCGCATCGATCCCACCGCCATGGATCGGCTGGGCAAGCCGCCGGTCCTGGTCGAGCCTGGGGTTGCGTTCAAGATGTACCCGGTCTGCTCGGCCGCTCAAGCGGCGGTGGAAACCGTGTGCGAGTTGCTGCGCGAAGCGGGGCTGGGCGGCGAGGCCGTTGAACGGGTGGTGTGCGACGTCACGCCGCTGGTCCATATCAGCCTGCGCTATCCCCAGCCGCAGACCCCGGCGGAGGCCCAATTCAGCATGCCCTTCGCCGTCGGCTGCGCCCTGGTTTATGGCGTGTTGACTCCGGATCAGCTGACTCCGGCGGTTCTGGCCGAACCGGCGCTGCAATCCGCGATGGGGCGGGTGGAGATGCGCCTGGATCCGGACATGGCGGCCGACCCCAAGGCGATGGAGCTGTATCCGGAAGGCGCGCGCGTCACAGTGACGCTCCGCAACGGTCAGGTTTTGACCCGCTTCCGGGGCGTGTGCACCGGCATGCCGAGCCAGCCGATGCCCGATGCCATGCTGCACGCCAAGTTCCACGCCTGCGCCGATGCTGTGATCGGCCCAGCGGCGGCGACTCGCCTGCTGGAAACCCTGTTGGGCTTGGATCGGCAAGAGGATTTGGCCGCCCTGTTCCCCAGCGCAGCCTGATTTCAACGCATCTGAACCGCCGTGAACGGCCCGCCGATGCGATCATCGGCGGGCTGTTCGTCTTTTTTGCCTCATCCCCGCCTCATCCGCCAAGCTACCATAAGTTATATTACCTATGTTTTAGACATCACAGGGTATTCACTTCGCATCCAAAAGGAATATAAACGCGATGCTGCGTGCGCGGTTAGAGGTTAGTCTGCGAAATCGATACAGCCGATACGGACAAAAAGCCAATCATGCGCAACTGTGTGGCGGGCAGGCGGCAGAACGGACTTACACACACGCCGACATCGGTCCGGGTGCAGCACAGCCTGTGGTCGGACGGGACAGCCACCCGTCCGTCCGCGTGCATTCCCGGGGCGACCATTCCCCTGACACCACCCTGTGTTCAATTCCTGTGGAGGACGCGATGACGATGAAATGGGCAGCTGTGACTTTGGCTGGCCTCCTGATGGGAGTCACCTTTGCCGGTGCCGCCAAGGCCGACGGCGTCCTGGACGAGGTTAAGAAGCGCGGCCAGTTGATCGTCGGCAGCAAAACCGACTTCGCTCCGTTCGGTGCGCTCAACAGCTCTGGTGAACCCGCCGGCTTCGAAGTGGACCTTGCCCGTGATGTGGCCAAGCGTCTGGGTGTGGAATTGAAGATCGTGCCGGTGGTTTCGGCCAACCGCATGCAGTTCCTGCAACAGGGCAAGATCGATCTGATGATCGCCACCATGTCCTACCGTCCGGAACGGGCGGAAGCCGTGGAGGTGGTTCAACCCGCCTATTACGCCAGCGCCCAAAGCCTGTTGGCCCCGAAGAACGCCAACCCGAAGCTGACCAAGTGGGAAGAGTTGAAAGACAAGAAGGTGTGCGGCGTCCAGGGGGCCTTCTACAACGCCGACGTCGCCACGTTCGGCGCGCAGATCGTTAACTTCAAGGACACGGCCGAGGCCCTGAACGGGCTGAAGGATGGCAAGTGCGTTGGCATGGCGTTCGACGTCACCTTCTTCGCGGGCAAGCTGCAGGAAGCGGATTGGGCGGGCTATGAACTGCCCCTGCCCTCGCGCAACGACGATCCGTGGGTGCTCGCGGTCAAGAAGGGCGAGACCGCTTTCCATGAGTTCATGGTCGGTGTCGTCAAGGATTGGCACAAGAGCGGCAAGCTGATCGAGTTGGAAGGCGCCTGGAAGCTGCCGGCCTCCAGCTTCCTGAAGGCTCAGAAGGAAAAGGCGAGCTGATTTTTCCGCAAACCGGGAAAATCAATGGCTCACGCCGTGATGGTGGTCTGTGAACAAGAATTGCCTTGTGAATTTCGCAATCACCATCACGGCATTGCCATCATCGTTTGATTGAATTCATACTAAGGTGAGTTTGAACAATGTCCAAGGCAGCCCTGGCACATCTCCCGCTGCGGATCAAATTGCTGATCGCCCCTGTGGTTTACACGGTGGCGCTGTTTGCCATTCTCTATGTTGGCTTGCAGCAAGGCCGGGACGCGATGCAGGTGGCCGTCGATCTTCACGAACGCGGGCTGCCCCGTTTGCAGCGTGTGTATGAGGTGGTCCAGCGCCTGGGCGACGTTCAACGCAACCTGTTCCTGCTGGCCAGTTGGGAAGGCAATTATTTTCCCGCCGATGACATCAAGCGTCTGTCCGGCCAGATCATCAAGGATGGTGAGAGCGTCACCGGCATGCTGAAAAGCATGGCCCAGGAAGACGGTGCTCCCGGTGAGGTGAGCAAGCTGATCGCGCCGACCGAGCTTTACCTGGCGCATGTCACGGAAACCATGCGGTTGCTCCACATCGACATGAGCACCGGGACCCTGAAGCTGAATGACGTCGCCAAGGAGTTCGAAAATCTCAACGGCGGCATCAAGGGGATCCGGACCAAGATCGAATCGACCTTTGACGCGCAGATCACCGAATCCCTGTCGGACACCGAACAGGCGCGCGGGACCATGATCGGCAGCCTGATCGCCGTTCTGGCGGTCTGCACCCTGCTCAGCCTGGTGGTGACGCGCTTCATCGCCCGAATGGTGAGCGGCATGACCAAGGCGATGACCCGGCTGGCCGATGGCGACGCCTCCGTCGAGATCCCTGGGGCCGACCAGCGCGATGAGATCGGCAAGATGGCCGAAGCCGTCGAGGTGTTCAAAGGCAACCTGCTGCGCATCCAGGAGGATCAGGTCAACCGGACCCGCGCGGCCGAGGAGGAGCGCCAGAAGCGTGAGCGGTTGGTCCATCTGGTCAACACCTTGCAGGAAAATGTCCAGAATGTGGTGAACGCGGTGTCGTCGTCGGCCCAGTTGATGGAAAACAACGCGTCGAACATGCTGCACATCGCCGAAGACACCAGCCGTCAGGTGGTGGCGGTGGTGTCCACCTCGAATCAAGCGTCGCAGAACATGCAGAGCGTCACCGATTCGGCGAACATGCTGTTGAACTCCGTCACCACCATCGAAAAGCGGGTCGCGTCCTCCGCCGACATCGCCACCGCCGGTGTCCGCGAGGTCGAACGCACGAACGAGGTCATTTCCGGGCTGTCCAACGCCGCCCAGCGCATTGGCGAGGTGGTGAAGCTGATCGGGGCCATCGCCGGACAAACCAACCTGCTGGCCCTGAACGCCACCATCGAAGCGGCGCGCGCCGGGGAGGCTGGCAAAGGCTTCGCGGTGGTCGCCAGCGAGGTGAAGGGGCTGGCCAATCAGACCGCCAAGGCGACGGAAGAGATCTCCCAGCAGATCGTTGAAATGCAGACGGCCACCAGCAGCGCCATCGACGCCATCCGCACCACCGGGCGCACCATCACGTCGATCCATGACACGGTCGACAAGATCATGCACGCGGTCAGCGACCAGCGCGCGTCGATCACCGAAATTGTCGAGGTGGTCCACCAGACCGCCAACGGCACGGCGGAGGTGACGCAATCCATCACCACCGTGTCGCAGGCCGCCGAGAAAACCGGAACCACCGCCCACACCGTGCTGCGCGCCTCCAAGGATCTGGCCCAGCAATCCGATTTGCTGTCGCGGGAATTCCGCAGCTTCATCAGCAGCGTTCACCCGGACACGCCCGCCTGATCCTTTGTCTCCTGATCCTTTCACCTCTGCGTGGGGAGGTCGTCCTCCCCCTGCTTGCCCATGCCTCCGAAACGCACCGCAGTCTCTGCGGTGCGTTTTTTGTGTGCGACATGGGCGCGGCTTCACCGCGATCGCTGGATGCGATGGTGGTGGGAGTCTCTTGGCTCCGATGAGCGTCGGGGGTCAGCCCACCGCGTCGTCCGCCATCGCCATGCCGGGGCGAATCACGCTGCGGATGGTGAAGCTGGTTTGGATGCGGACCACACCGGGCAGGCGCGACAGCGAATCCTGAAAAATCCGCTCGTAATCGGCCCCGTCCTGCGCCACCACCCGCAGGAAATAATCCGAACTTCCGGACAGCAAATAGCATTCCCGCACTTCCGGGCAACGGCGGATCGCGGCTTCGAAGCGGCGGAAATACTCGTCGGTCTGCCGCTCCAGGGTGATTTGCACGATCACCACCACGGATTTGTCGTCGTCCGTTGTCTCGACGATGGCGGTGTAGCCCCGGATGACGCCGGAATGCTCCAGCATGTGCAGACGTCGCAGGCAGGCCGACGGCGACAGGCCGACCTCCGCCGCCAGCTTGGCGTTGCTCATCCGGCCATCCTTGCGCAGCAGCCGGAGAATTTTGTGGTCGAGGGCGTCCAGGGTGTGCATGCAACTTTATACGAAACATTGGCAGAGCATGCGAAGCCCCAATCGCATTATCGTGGAATCATGCAGGGCTTTGCAGAGATCCACCCCGTTTACCCGACGTAAGATGGGGGCATCGAGACAATCCGCACCGCTGATGGTTCCGGTTCGCCGGACGGCTTCAGCCCTGACATGTGGGGGATCTGATGGTCACGCGCGTTGGCGTTCCCAAGGAAATCAAGAACCACGAATACCGGGTCGGGCTGACACCGGGATCGGTTCGAGAGCTGACAACCGCCGGTCACAGCGTCCTGGTTCAGACCGGGGCCGGGGCCGAGATCGGCTTTTCCGACGATGATTACCGCGCCGCCGGGGCATCGATCGCCGACAGCGCCGCCCAGGTCTTCGCCGACTCCGATATGATCGTGAAGGTGAAGGAGCCGCAACCGGCGGAATGCCGCATGCTGCGTCCGGGGCAATTGCTGTTCACCTATCTCCACTTGGCCCCCGATCCGGAACAGGCCCGCCTGTTGATGGAGAGCGGGTGCACCGCCATCGCCTATGAAACCGTCACCGACCGCAACGGCCGCCTGCCCCTGCTGGCCCCGATGTCGGAAATCGCCGGACGCATGGCGATCCAGGTCGGGGCCGTGGCCTTGCAAAAGAGCAATGGCGGGTCGGGCGTGCTGCTGGGCGGCGTGCCGGGCGTGCTTCCGGGCAAGGTTCTGGTGATCGGCGGCGGGGTCGTCGGGGCGAACGCCGCGCGGATGGCGCTGGGGCTGGGGGCCGATGTGGTCATCGCCGACCGCTCCGTGCCGCGACTGGCCCAACTTGACGATCTGTTCGGGCCGCGCTTGAAGACGGTCTACGCTTCGGTCGACGCGCTGGACAAGCTGGTGGCCGACGCCGATCTGGTGGTCGGTGCCGTTCTGGTCGTTGGGGCGGCCGCGCCGAAGCTGGTCAAACGGGATCAACTCTCGCGGATGCGCAAGGGATCGGTGCTGGTCGATGTCGCCATCGATCAGGGCGGCTGTTTTGAAACCAGCCACGCCACCACCCATTCCGATCCGACCTACGTCGTCGATGGAATCGTCCATTACTGTGTGGCCAACATGCCGGGCGCGGTGGCCCGCACCTCCACCGAGGCGCTGAACCACGCCACCCTGCCCTTTGCCCTGGCGCTCGCCGCCAAGGGATGGAAGCAGGCGTTGGCCGATGATCCGCATCTGGCCGCCGGACTGAACGTCCACGCCGGAGCCATCACCCATCCGGCGGTGGCGGACGCGCTTGGGTTCCCGTTCCATGATCCGAAGCCGCTGTTGGCGGGGTGATGGGCCTGAACTGAACAAAATATCGTCTGTGGCGCGCTTCACGAAACTTTCACCGGAAACGATCTTCAGAATCCGACGAAATGTTGTTTTTTTCGGAGGTTTGAAAGAGAGTGTTGCGCCCACGGACGAGTTTGTTTTACCTGTTTGTAACAAGAATAGGGCCAGCATACGCGACCGGCACTTAAGTGCTGGGGCCAAAGATCAAGAACAGTTTCGAACAGGGTAAGGCTCGGCGCTTTGCGCCATTTGGGTCGAAGCAGGTGGAAACGCCGTCTGCTTTGACTGTTGCATTGCTTGAACGCGGTGCGCTTCGCTTTCGTCAGCGAAGGCGCGGCTGTCTGTCATGACACCGTGCAAAGGCCACGCAAGGGGGAGCTGTGGGTATGGTGGTTTGCCGTGTTTTCGGTCGGGAGGTGATGCCGGAGTCCGGTCCTCGCCCCGCCGACATCGCTCTTATCATGCGCGCGCGCCGCGCGGGTGCCACGGTTGGACGGGCGTTGATCCGGCAACCGCTGTCCCCGCGCGCCTTGGCGCAGGCGCATCGCTGTCGCTGACCACAGCCGCCGCCGATCCATCCATCGGCGGGGCGTGGTCGCCACCGGGTGCGGCGGCGGGAGGCCAAGCGTCCCCTGCCTCGGGTCTGGATGTTCTCCCCCGTTCATCCACTCCCGGCCTTCCGCCGCCACACACGCCGTTTCTTTGGACCATCGTCTGCGGAAACCCATCGCGACGGGTGAGTCGATCCATCCACCGTTTCAAACACTCTGTGCCATCGACGAAGGCCGGTTGTCCGGGGGACGCCGTCTGGGAGATTGGGAGAGCCTGACCTTATGGATTATTTCATACAGCAATTGATCAACGGTCTATCGCTTGGGGCTATTTATGGCCTGATCGCGATTGGCTACACGATGGTCTACGGGATCATCGGTATGATCAATTTTGCGCACGGCGAGATCTACATGATCGGGTCGTTTGTCGCGTTGATCACGTTTTTGGCGTTGGGCGCGTTGGGGATCACGTGGGTTCCGTTGGCGCTGGTGGTGATGCTGGCGGCGTCGA
>JAIXPD010000018.1 GCA_027486405.1 Azospirillum sp.
CCGCGCTGGTTCCAGCGATCCCGTCGTCGCCATCCGCTGGGCAAGGCGGATGCTCGTGCTGGCGCTCACGTCAAACCGACGCGCCGCTGCCCGGCGTGACCCGCCTTGCTCGATCTCACTGTAAATCCGAACACGAAGGTCCGACGAATAGCTCTGACCCATGCTTCACCTCCAACTACCGTGAATCATGGCAAAAAAACAAACGCAAGCCTTCGATTCAGATTTCACGCTCGATGCTCTAGGTTTGAAAACGAGGGTTCTAAAGCCCGTTTTTATCAGGATGGAGCGCCTTCTCGCGCTCTGCGGCTCTGGGATCCGCCGTTCAGGCGGATTCCCGGCGTGATTATGCTGCCGCCAGCAGCTTTGGCAGGCGGATCAGGTTCTAGACGGTCGCGGTCAGCGTGAACATCCAACCGACGCGGGCCGTGCCGCGATGGCGCGTTTTGCGCAAGCCGACTCCCTTGATCCAGCCGAAGACCTCTTCGATCCGTTTGCGGATGCGCAAGGACACGGCGTAGCCGGGGTGTCCGACCGTTGATCGTCGAGCGGTGGTTGCTGGTGTTCTGGGCGACGTGTGGGGCGGCACCCAACGCGCGCGTATTCGTCACAAAATCCTTGGTGCCGTAAGCCTTGTCGGCTCCGACCGTGATGCGGTGGCGGCCTGGGATGGCCTCGACCATGGACACCGCCGCCTTGCGTTCGGCCAAGCCGGAGGCCGCCGTCAACCGGACATCCACCACCAAGGCGTGACGGTTTTCCATCAGCGCATGCCCCATGAAGGCCAGCTTCGCTGGTTGGCCGCTGCCTTTACGGTAGGGGCGCGCCTCGGGATCGCTGGTCGAGGCATGGGTTTCGTTGGACCGCTTCTCGCCATGAAAGTGGTGGTCGCCGTTGCGCCCCGGCCCCGGCGGCTCGCCGCTGCCGTCCTTGGGCCGGAAGCTCTTCACGCTGGCCCCGTTCGCCATCGTCCTCTCCCGGCTTCAGCTCTTGCCTTTCCAGGGAACCAGCGTCCGTTCCAGCAGGCGCATGCCATAGGAAAAGGCGAAGGCCCAGGCGGCGATGATGCCGATACCGACAAAGACCACGTCGGTCGCCAGAAAATGCGAGGCCGACATGATCATGAAGCCGATGCCGCGCGTGGCCGCGATCAGCTCCGCCGCCACCAGCGTGCTCCACCCCACGCCGATGCCGATGCGCAGGCCGGTCAGAATTTCCGGCAGCGCGCTGGGCAACACGATGTCGAGGAAGAGTTGCCAGCGCGTCGCCCCCAGCGACAGGGCGGCGTTCACCCGTTCGATCGGCAGGGAACGCACCCCGGCCTGCGCCGACAGGCAGATCGGCGCGAACATCGCCAGCGTCAACAGCACGATCTTGGACAGCTCGCCAATGCCCAGCCAGATGATCATCAAGGGCAGATAGGCCAGCGGCGGCAGTGGCCAATAAAACTCAATCGGGGTGTCGAACACGCCCTTGACCCAGCGGTTCAGCCCCATCGCCAAGCCCAGCGGGATGCCGAAGGACGCGGCGAGCAGGGCGGCGGTGGAGATGCGGAACAGGCTGGCGGACACATGCTCCCCCAGCGTTGCCCCGGCGTACCCGTCGTCCAGAATGGCCAGGAACTGGGTGAAGACCTCCTCCGGGCCGGGCAGGAACAGCGGCGGGACCAGCCGCAGCCACGCCACCAGGAACCACAGCCCGATCAGCGCGGCACCGGTGGCCAGACTGATGAGCAGGGTGGGCGCACCATCCAGGCCAAAGGGGTGAAGCCGCACCCGCTTGGGGGCGGCGGTGGGGGCAGCGGTGGGGGTGGGCAGCGGCGCGCCCCGGCTTGCCAGATCGGTCATTGCGGTCGGTCTCCCCCGTCATGGGAACGGTCATGCGGGCGATGCACGAGGTTGCGGATCTCGTCGTACAGCTCTGCAAAGCGCGGGGCCGACAGAATGGCCCGCACGTCGCGTTCCTGCGCGAACTGCCGGACGAAATCCAGATCGAAGCGGGCGACGATCCGGCCCGGGCGCGGCGACATCACCACCACCGTGGTCCCGAGGAACAGCGCCTCTTCGATCGAATGGGTGATGAAGAAGATGCGCTTGCCGGTGCGCGCCCAGACGTCGATCAGCAGTTCCTGCATCTGCTCACGCGTCAGGCTGTCGAGCGCGCCGAACGGTTCGTCCATCAGCAGGATTTTCGGGTCGGTCGCCAGCGCGCGGGCGATGCCGACGCGCTGGCGCATCCCGCCCGACAGCTCGTGCGGGGCGGCGTTGGCAAAACCGTCCAACCCCACCAGCCGCAGCAGCTCTTCCGCCCGCTCCCGCCGGTCGCGCGCCGGGACGCCCGCGAATTTCAGGCCGAGCGCCACGTTCTCGGCCACGCTTTTCCAGGGCAGCAGCGTGTCCTTTTGAAAGACGACGCCCCGGTCGGCCCCGGGTTTGTCCACCGGTTGCCCGTCGAGCGTGATGGAGCCGTCGGACAGCGGCAGAAACCCGGCGATGGCGTTCAGCAAGGTGGATTTGCCGCAACCCGAGGCCCCCAGCGCCACGACGACGCTGTTGGCGTCGATGTCGAGCGTGGCGCGGTCCAGCGCGTGCACCATCCGCCCGTCGCGGGCGGAAAAGAAGACGCTGGCGTTTTGGACGTGAAGCATGGCGTCCTCTCTTCAACCCACGATGGAGCGGCCCGCGTTGGGGCCGCCCACGATGAGGATGGTGTCAGCGCAGATCCTTGACCGCGTCGGGGGTGACGAACCCGCCATAGCTGGGCAGGACGGTGGTGATCTTCTTCTGCTCCTTCAGGAATTCGGCGGTCGCCTTCAGGATTTTGGCGGCCCCGCCGTTTTCCCCGCCGCCCAGCCACGCGGCGCTCGCCTGTTGGGCCGGGGGAACCAGCGACAGGTTCGTCAGCGCGGCGGCCTGGTCGGCTGGGGTCCCGCCGAGCAGCTTGGCCAGCGCCTTGGCGTTGTCCGAATCCGCGCTCCAGGCCGCCTTGTCGGTCTGGAACGAGGCGCTGTACTTTTCGATCACCTGCGCGAAGCCCTTGAGGAAGGCCGGGTTGTCCTTGGCAAAGGACGCGGTGGCGACCCAGGCGGAGAAGGTCGGCGCGCCCCGGTCGGCGACCTCCTTGGAGGTCAGCAGAACCTTGCCGTTCTTTTTCAGTTCGGTGAGCGCCGGATCCCAGACAAAGGCGGCGTCGAGATCGCCGCGATTCCAGGCGGCGACGATGTCCGGTTGGGGAATGGCGAACACCTGGGCGTCGCGCTCGCTGATCTTTTCCTGCTTCAGCACCGCCAACAGTTGGTAATGGTCGGTGGAGACCGGGGCGGCGGCCAGCTTCTTGCCCTTCAGGTCCGACGGCTTTTCAATGCCCGACCCGTTGCGGACCACCAGCGCCTCGTCGGTGCCGGAGATGGTGGCGAGGTGGAAGGCCTTGACGTCCAGGCCACGGCTGGTGGCCGCCGCAAAGGGGCTGGACCCGACATAGCCGATCTGCACGTCGCCCGACGCGATGGCGGCGAAGACATCGGCCCCTGAGTTGAACTTGCGGAAATCGATGGTGACGCCGGTGGCCTTGGCGAAATCGCCGTTGGCGATGGCCACGGAGGAGGGCAGGGCGTCGGTCTGATAGCCGACCACCACCTTGCCGTTTGCCGCCTCCGCCGCGAAGGGCAGCAGGGCGGTCAAGGCGGAGAACAGCAGCGTGTGCAGGGGCTTGGTCATGGCGCGGAATCCAACAGAGATGGGGGGAGGGCCGGACGGAATTGGATGGGCCGATGAGGGCATCGGCGGGGACGGTCCGGCGGGTTGGGAAAACACTAATGCGACGCGCGGGATCGGCGCAATCGCAAAAACGCACAAAACTGTAGAAAAATAGACTTTAACAGCGAGAATAAAATGTTGTTTGCGCGGGCATATAAACATACTTGATAAATAGGAAATAAGGGGTGATGATGGTCGTCCATCGTGTGGAATGTGACGGCCCCACCGCCCGGAGGAGCCGTGCCCTGACCCACAGCGCGCACCGCCGGATCATCCCGAGGAGGCCAAACCATGCACCATCCATCCGAACTCGATCTGCTGACCGTGGCCTCGTTGATGCCGACCCCCGACGGAATCCTGCTGTTGGCCGCCAACGCGGGGGGCGCAGCGGACGGCCAGGACGGCGCGCTGTTTCGCGACCGGGCGGACGATTCCGACCTCGACATGACCGATCTGGCGATGCTGGTCAGCTTTGCCTCGCTGCTGCTGGGCCTGCTGGCGCTGCTGCCCGCCAGCCTCTGATCGTCCGAGCAAGAGCAGACTCCGCACCATGACCAAAACCCTGATCGCCGATGTGGCGTTTCCCGATGGTGATTTGGCCGATCTGCCGGTCGCCGCCGGGCCGCTGTTCCTCGACGCGCGGACGCCGCAATCCTGGTCCGAACGCCCGGTGTCCGCCGCCATCCTGCACCAGCTCTACGAGCTGACCCGGCTGGCCCCGACCGCCTTCAACGGCAGCCCGGCCCGTTTCGTCTTCCTGACGACGCCCGAGGCCAAGGAGCGGCTGCGCCCGGCGCTGACCAAGGGCAATCTGCCCAAGCTGAAGGCCGGGGCCATCGCCATCGTCGGCCATGACCTGCGCTTTTTCGAGCATCTGCCGCGCCTCAGCCCGCATTACGACCCGTCGGGGCTGTTCGTGGACAACCCGGCCCTGGCCGAAACCACCGCGTTCCGCAACGGCACGCTCCAGGCCGGTTATCTGATTCTGGCCGCAAGGCTGCTGGGTTTGGACGCCGGGCCGATGTCGGGTTTCGACAACGCCGCCGTGGACGCGGAGTTTTTCCCCGATGGCCGGGTGCGCTCCAACATCCTGATCGCGCTGGGCCACGCCGACGGCCCCCCCGCCCGTCCCCGCGCCCCGCACCTGGATGTGGCGGAGGCTGTCACCATTCTGTGAGGCCAGGTTGCGCTTGCGAATGGAGAAAAGCCCCCCGCGACATCACGCCCGCGCGATCGGCAGATCGGCCAAACGGGTGGTGTAGGACGGGGAGCGGTTGTTCTGCCGCATCCGCCAGCCGTGCCCCAGCGTGGCGGCGGAAACCAGCGTGTTGCGGCCCAACGCGCCGTTCACCGCGTCCACCGCCGCCATCAAACGTGTGGCTTTGGCGCGGTCGGTGGTGTCGAGCAGATCGGCTTGCACCCGGTCGGCGGGTCGCAGGCCGGTCAGGATGACGCCCGCCTTGCTGAACGGGACGCCATCGCGCCAGATGCGCCGGGCCGCGTTGGCGGCGGTGGCGATCAGGACGAAACCGTCGGCGCTGGCCGGTTGCACGCCAACGGTCACGCTGTCGTTGCAGGCGGGGCCGGGGCGGTAACGGCTGGTGCGGATGAACACATGAAGGGCTTCGGCGACCATGCCCTCGGCCCGCAGCTTTTCCGCCGCCCGGGCCGCGTGAGAGGCCACCGCCTGCCGCATCGTGTCCCAATCCGTCACCGGCTGGCCGAAAGAGCGGGTGACGGCCACCGACCGGCGGGGGGAAGGGATCCGATCCAGCGACAGGCAGGACAGGCCGCGCAACTCCTGCACCAGCCGTTCGCCGATCACGGTCAGCGCCTGGCGGGCCAATCGCGGGTCAAGGTCGCGGAGGTCGGCGGCGGTGGTGACGCCAAGCTGGTTCAACCGGACGGCGTTGCGCCGTCCAACGCCCCACACATCGGCCACCGGAACCTGCGACAACACCCGCGCCCGCGCGGCGGGATCGGACAGGTCGCACACCCCGGACGGATCGAGCAGCCCCTTTTTCGCCGCGTGGTTGGCCAGCTTCGCCAGCGTTTTGGTGGGGCCGATGCCCACACAGGTGGGAATCCCGGTCCAGCGCTTCACCCTGGTCCGGATGTCGGCGGCGTAGGCCGGGAGGGGGCCGTCGATGCCCGTCAGATCCAGAAAGGATTCGTCGATGGAGTAGACCTCCAAGCGTGGCGAGAATCCGTGCAGGCAGGCCACCACGCGCGACGACATGTCGCCGTAGAGCGCGTAATTCGACGAAAACACATGCACCTTGTGACGGCGAATCAGGTCCCGTGTTTCGAAGAAGGGCTGGCCCATTTTCACGCCCAGCGCCTTGAGTTCCGCGCTGCGGGACACGAAGCATCCGTCGTTGTTGGATAACACCCCGACCGGCACACCCTCCAGATCGGGGCGAAAGACCCGTTCGCAGGACACATAGAAATTGTTGGCGTCCACCAGGGCGTAGATGGGCATCCTGTCACCGTCGGTGAAAGCGGATGGTCGCGGTGACGACGCCCCAGATCGCAAAACCGGGATGGTCGGTCACGTCGATGGCGGTGTAGGCACGATCGTCGCAATCCGGTGCCAGCCGCGTGCGCCCCCGTTGGATCACCAGCCGTTTGCACAGCAACTCTCCATCGACGGCGGCGACGACGACATCGTCGTGCCGGGCGGTCAGGCTGCGGTCCACGATGGCCAGATCACCGTCGTGGATCCCGGCCCCGGTCATGCTGTGACCACTGATCCGCAAGGTGAAGCTGGCCGACGGGTGCGGAACCAGCGCGTCGGTCAGGTCGATGCGGCCCTCGGCATAGTCGCCAGCGGGCGACGGGAACCCGGCGGACACCACCGCCTCGACCGCGACGATCACGCAAGGTTGCAACGCCCGCAATTCCATACCCGCCCCTCCCAATCGGAACAAACATAGAACAAAACGCCGGTCCGGTCGAGTCCTGTGCTCCGCTGGAAGCGGACGGTCCGAAGAGAAGCGGTGATGGGCGGCGGGTGGCTGTCGGGCAAGCGGGGCGGCGCGTGCCCTTGTTGCTTTTTGGTCGTCTTTGGGCGCTTGTCTGAGTGTTCTGTCCGCAAAGCCAATGGATTGGACGCCCGGGCGGCTCCTCTCGACTCAACGCTCCACCCGCCGCAACCGGGCCTCCAGCCACAGGCTGTAGCGCGACGCCAGGACGCAGACGGTCAGATAGATCAGGGCGGCGAAGCCGAACGCTTCGGTGTAGAAGCCGAGCCAGGCGGGATCCTTGGCGGCGTTGCGGGCGGTGTTCAGCACGTCGAACAGGCCGATCACGACGATCAGCGTGGTGTCCTGGAACAGCCCGATGGCGAGGTTGACGATGGACGGAATGACCGTGCGCAGGGCTTGCGGCAGGATCACCAGCCGCATGGTCCCCCAATAGGTCAAACCCAGGGCGCGCGCCGCCTCATACTGGCCGTCGGGGATGGCCTGCAAACCGGCGCGGATGATTTCCGCCAGATAGGCCGAGACGAACAGGATGATGGCGATCTGCGCCCGCAACAGCTTGTCGATGGCCAACCCGGACGGCAGCATCAGCGGGACCAGCAGCGTGGCGACGTAGAGAACCGCGATTAGCGGGACCCCGCGCGTCACCTCGATGAACAGCACCGCGAGGCTGCGGATCCCGCCCATCCGGCTGCGCCGCGCCAACGCCAGCAAGACCGCCAGCGGGAACGCCCCGATCATGCCGATGGTGGTGAGCAGCAGATTGACCGGCAGGCCGCTCCAGCGCTCGGTCGGCACCGGGGGGCCATCGGGCAGGCCGCTGAGCAGCAGCAGGGCCACGGTCAAACCCGCCAACCAGACGCCCAGCGTTGCCCGCCGCCAGAACAGCGGCGCGGCGCTCATCCCCGCCAGCCCCAGCAGGATGAGCGTGGCGGCCAGCGGCCGCCATTGCCGATCCTGATCGTAGAAACCCAACAGGATGTAGCGCAGCTTTTCGCCGATGAAGGCCCAGCAAGCCCCCTCTCCGGCGGCGCAGCGTTCGGCCGGTCCGCTCCACACCGCATCCAGAATCGCCCAGCGGACCAACGGCGGCAGGCTGACGGCCAAGGCCGCCACACAGGCCAGCGTGATCGCCGTGTTGACCGGCGTGCCGAACAGCGCCCCCCACAGGGCGCGGGCGTGGGACAGCGCCAGCCTTTGGCGCGGGACCTGCTGGGGGGGCGGAAAGGGGGCGAGCGGATGGGAGGTGGGGGTCAGCGCGTGATCGGTCATCGCCGTCCCCGTTCGGTCAGGTGCCGATTGTGGGCGTTCATCAGCGCCGACACGGTCAGATTCACCGTCAAATAGGCCCCCATCATGATCGCCATGCTTTCCAGAACCTGTCCCGTCTGGTTGGCGCTGGTGTTGACCACGCTGACCAGATCGGGAAAGCCGATGGCCACGGCGAGGCTCGAATTCTTGATGAGATTCAAATAGCTGGAGGTCATCAGCGGCACGATCACGCGCAGGGCCTGGGGCAGAACCACCAACCGCATGATCCGCCCACGCGGCAGGCCCAGGGCGCGCGCGGCCTCCCACTGGCCCTTTGGCACCGATTGGATGCCGCTGCGCACGATCTCGGCGATCATGGCGGCGGCGTTGACCACCAGCCCGATCAGCAGCGCCGAAAACTCCGGCGAGACCACGCCGCCCCCGACGAAGTTGAAGCCAGTCAGTTCCGGGAAACCGACGGTCAGGGACACGCCCGACCCGACGATCACCCCGGCCCCGCTTCCCACGGCGATCAGCAGGATCAGGGCGTCGGATCGCCGACCGTTGCCAGTCGAACCCACGGTCCGGCCCACGGTCCGGCCCACGGTCCGGCCCAGGATTTGGCCCATGATCCGGCTGGACCGCAACCACACCCCGATACCCCCCACCGCCAGGGCGGCGAGCAGCGCCAGCAGAACCCAACCGCCCGCCCCATCCTCGGCAAAGGCGGGCAGCAGGATGCCCCGGTTGCACAGAAAGACGCCGGGGATGGGGTTGAAGGCTTGCCGGGGGCCGGGCAGGGCCTGGAGCGTCGCGCTCCAGAAAAAGAGTTGCAGCAGCAGCGGCGTGCTGCGGATCACCTCGACATAACCCTGGACCAGCGCCGACAACAGCGGGTTGCCCGACAGCCGGGCCACCCCCAACGCCACCCCGATCACCGTGGCCAACACGCCGCCGACCAGCGCGATCTTGACCGTGTTGAGCAGCCCGACCAGCAGGGCGCGGGCGTAGCTGTCCTGCGGCTGATAACCGATCAGCGATTCACCGATTTCAAAATTGGCCGGACGCAGCAGGAAGCCGAATCCGGGCGTGATGCCGAACCGCTCCATGTTCGCCGCCGTGTTGACGGCGAAAAAGACGAGGATCAGCGCCACCCCGGCCAGCAGCACCGCCTGCGTGACGGGCCGCTCCCCCCACCAGGTGGCGACCCGCCCGGTCAGGCCGGGCCGTCCGGGCGGTGGTGTCCACCGCAAGGGGTCAAGCGCGGGCGTTGGTTGGTTCCGCACCGGACGGCTCCCGTGTCAGGCTCAGCGGAAGGGCGGGGCGTAGAGCAGGCCGCCCTGCGTCCACAGGGCGTTGTGCCCGCGCTCCAGCCCGACCTTGGTCTTCGGGCCGACGTGACGGTCGAAGATCTCGCCGTAATTCCCCACCGTCTTGATGATGGTGTGGATGAATTTGGGGTCGAGCTTGGCCGCTTCGCCCAGGCTGGGATCCACGCCCAGGAAACGGCGGATGCCGGGGTCGTTGCTGGTCAGGAAGCTGTCGACGTTGGCCTGGGTGATGCCGAACTCTTCGGCTTGGATGGTGGCGTTGACCACCCAATTGACGATTTCCAGCCATTGATCGTCGCCGTAGCGGATCGCCGGGGCCAGCGGCTCCTTGGAGATTCGTTCGGGCAGCAGGACGTAATCGTCGGGCTTGGGCAGCAGGGTGCGGGTGATCGCCAGATCGGAGGAATCCTGGGTCAGCACGTCGCAACGGCCGCTGGCGAACGCCTTCTGGTTTTCCGCCGTTTCCTCGATCACCACCGGTTTGAAGGTGATCTTGTTCTGGCGGAAAAAGTCGGTGATGTTCAGTTCGCCCGTGGTCCCGGTCTGCACGCAGACGGTGGCCCCGTTCAACTCCTTGCCCTTGGTCACGCCCAGCTTTTTGGGAACCAGCAGCCCTTGGCCGTCATAGAAGACGACCGGGCCGAAATGGAAGCCCAGCTTGGTGGCGCGGGTGAAGGTCTGGGTCACGCCCGACAGCAGAATGTCGAACTCCCCCGATTGCAGGGACGGCAGGCGCTGCTGCGGCGAGGAGGCGATGAACTGCACCTTGTCCGGGTCGTTGAACACGGCGATGGACAGCGCCCGACCGAAATCGACGAAGAATCCTTGCCAACGCCCGTTGCTGTCGGGCGAGAAGAAGCCGGGCTGGGTGCCGACGCCGACCTTGATGGTTCCGCGCGCCTTGATGGCGTCGAGCGTCGGTCCCGCCTTGGCGGCACCGGTCAGGGCCAGCCCCAGGGCCAGGCTGAGCGCACCGGCGATCAGCAGGCGCGGCGTCAGGCCCTTGGCGTTGGTGGGGCTGGTCGGGCGAGGCGGTGGAGAGGATTGCGACAGGCCGCGCATGGTGTGAATTCCCGCAATGTTTTGTGGTTGTTGCCGCCGCGTTGATGGTCGGCGCGTCTGTGACGCCGAAGGACCGCACCGGATGATGGTGCGGCGCGCTGCGTGCGGCTTATAGCCTAATCATTCAGTAGACATATCGCTCTGTCAACAATGAATGTGGAAATTTAAATTCATCAATAATTATTTGTTAAATTTGGCGTGGCGCTTGATGTTTGTGGCATCACAGGGTGGTGGACCGCGCGGACACCAACACGGACCACCACCGCGTGAAGAATGTTCGTCAGCTCCCGGCCCGCAAATGGGCTTCCGGGAAGAACAGATCGCGCCAGTCGTTCGGCTTGTTGCGGATGGAGCCGATGCGCGCCATGAAATCGGTGAAGGTCCCGATGCCGCGCGGCGTCAGGTCGTAGCTCACCTCCGGGTGGGCGATCAGTTTGGCGACCGTATCAACGTCCAGCTTGGAATTGTCGATTTTGATGTAGATGCGCGCCGCCTCTTGCGGGTTGGCCTTGATGAAGGCGACCGATTCCTCCAGGGCGGCGAGCACGGCCTTGTACAGCGTCGGGTTGGCGTCGCGGAAGCTGGCGGTGGTCCAGATCGCGCTGAAGGAGGCCGGGCCGCCCAGCACGTCATAGGAACTCAGCAGTTTGTGGATTTTCGGATCCTGAAGTTGCTGGTCCTGGAACGGCGGGCTGGTGAAATGGGCGGTGATTTCGGTTTTGCCGGACAGCAGGGCGGCGGTTCCATCGGGGTGCGCCAGGGACACGGTCAGGGGATCAAGCCGCGCGTGCTGGCCGCTGCCGAACGCCTTTTCCGCCGCGATTTGCAGAACGATGGCTTGATAGGACGCGCGCACCGAGGGGACCACGATGCGGTCCTTTTCGGTGAAATCGGCGAGGCTTTTCACCTCGGCCCGGTTGGTGTTCAGATAGGCCGGTTGGGCGTTCAGCGCGCCAACGCCGCGCAGATTTGCGTTTCCACGCGTTTTGTCCCAGGCAATGATGAAGGCAGGCACGCCCGCCGCACCGAAATCGGCGTTGCCGGACAGGGTTGCCTCGGTGATCGTCGTCGGGTTTCCCAGAGCGGTGTAGCTGGTTTTGATCGCGCCCAGACCGGCGGCCGCCGCGTGTTTTTCGACCAGCCCCAGATCCTGCATGACATAGAGTTGAAGGTATCCAAGGCCGAGGTTGCGGGCAAAGCGCACCTCCGTAGCCTCGGCTCTGGCCGTGGTCGGCTGCAAAAGGGACGGGACGGCGACCGACAGGCCAATCGCCATGGCGAGCGCGGCGCGACGGGTGAGGCGGGGCAGCAGGGGCATGGCGGGCGATGTCCTCACACAATGGGGCGGATGACGCGAAAGCGGTGCGCGGGTGGGATTCAAAGGACGAACAAAACGATGAACACGAAGGCAGGGCAGGGCGTGGGCTGACCACCTGCCGACCCACGCCACCGCCTCCCACAAGGGCAGCGGCGCGAGCAGCAGGAGCCAGGGCGTCACCCGCACCCCCCATTCATGAACGGGTTCTCATTGGGCCGATTGGCGCAGCGCGGGTGGTTGCTGGTTGGCGATGCTTTCGCCAAAGGGGCCGTTGTTCGCCGCCCGCCCGCGCGACCGCCCGGTGGTGGCCGCCAGCGGCAGCAGCGGGAACACCAGCTCGGCGAAGCGGTACGCTTCCTCCAGATGCGGGTAGCCCGACAGGATGAAGGTGTCGATGCCGATGTCGATGTATTCGCGCATGCGGGCGGCCACCGTCGCCGGGTCGCCGACCAGGGCGGTTCCCGCCCCGCCGCGCACCAGCCCGACGCCCGCCCACAGGTTGGGGCTGACCTCCAGCTTGTCGCGGCGACCGCCGTGCAGTTCCGACATCCGGCGTTGGCCGACCGAATCCATCCGGCTGTAGACCGACTGCGCCGCCGCGATGGTGGCGTCATCAACGTGGCGGATCAGGTCGTCGGCGGCCTTCCACGCCTGTTCGTTGGTGTTCCGCACGATGACGTGCAGGCGGATGCCGAAGGTCACGGTCCGGCCCTGCGCCTCGGCCAGACGGCGGACCTCCGCCAGCTTGGCGGCGACCTGCGCCGGAGGCTCGCCCCAGGTCAGGTATTTGTCCACATAGGTGGCGGCGATCCCGTTGGCGGCGTCGGACGAGCCACCGAAGAACAGCGGCGGCCCGCCCGCCTGGACCGGCGGGTAGAACAGGCGGCCATCCTCGATGCGGATGTGTTTGCCCTGGTGGTGGACCGGCTCCGGCCCGAACAGGCCCTTCCACACGTCCAGGAATTCGCGCGTCACCTCGTAACGTTCGGCGTGTGAGAGAAAGATGCCGTCGCCCTTGTTCTCAACCGGATCGCCGCCGGTGACGACGTTGATCAGCAACCGCCCGTCGGACACGCGGTCGAGCGTCGCCGCCATGCGGGCGGCCAGCGTCGGCGATTGCAACCCGGGCCGGACGGCGACCAGATAGCGCAGCCGCTCGGTCACGGGAACCAGCGAGGAGGCGACCACCCAACTGTCTTCGCAGGAACGGCCGGTCGGCAGCAGCACCCCGTAATAGCCCAGACTGTCGGCGGCCTGCGCGATCTGGCGCAGATAATGCCGGTCGGTCTCGCGCGCGCCGATGGTGGTGCCGAGATGGCGGCCGTCGCCGTGGGTGGGGATGAACCAGAGAATGTTGGCTTCGCCGGGGGCGGTGGTGTGGGGCTGGTGGCTCATGACTTGGTTCCGGGGGCGGCGGTGGACACGTCGATCTTTTTGGGGATCAGCTTCAGCTCGAAAAAGATGTCGGCGATGCGCTGCTGTTCGGCGATCACCTCCGCGTCGATGGGGCGCAGGCCGTAGCCCTGGCGACCAGCGGCGACCTCCAGGACCGGCGCCGGAATGCCCACCTTCGGGCTGAGCTGTTCGGCCACCGCCTTGATGGTCTTGCCCGCCCAGTCGTCGATCTCCTTCAGCCCGGCCAGAATGGCGTCGATGGCCGGTTGGTTGACGGCGGCGAAGGGCTTGGCGGCGAGGAAAAACGGATGGTTCTTGACGATGGTCGTGCCGTCGGGAGCGATGCCGTCGGTCAATGTGCGGGCACCGGTGGCGGCCGACGCGGCGGCGTAGAACGGGTCCCGGATCGCCCAGGCGTCCACCGCCCCGCGTTCGAAGGCGGCGCGGGCGTCGCCGAACGGTGCGGCAAGACCCAGGAGGGCCGCCGCGCCGACCACCAATCCAATGAGCCGTTTCATGGCGTTGAACCTCTTTGAATTCCGATTGCGCTGTGTGGTCGAACTGGGTGTGTTCGAATCGGCGACCGACCCACATTTCCTATTTGTATAGAAGGATTGTCAATTTAATAAACTCCATGAAATGTATAAAACAATAAACAACATTGAACATTTGTTGTTTGATGAAGCAGGCTTTGGCGCGGGACCGGAGGGAAACCGGCCCCGCGCGCCGTTCACGATGCAGGGGCTTTCTGGATAAAGCGCTGATGTGTTTAGAAAAAGCCCTTGGCGGGCAACGGTGCGCCGTGGATCGCGTGGGCACCCACGGCCATCGCCTTGTAGGACGCGGGGTTGTGCGACGCCAAGGTGCGGGCGTTGCGCCAATGACGATCGAGGTTGGCGGTGCGCAGGGTGGCTGACGCCCCGGCCACGTCAAAGATCAGGCTGCCGCTGCGCAGGGCCAGATCATCGACGACGATCTTCGCCTTGGCGGCGGCGAGCGCGGCGGCGTGGGCCAGAGCGGGGTCGTCGATTCCCTCGTCCCGGCGACGGGCCACGGCGTCGAGCGCATCGGCGGCGGCCAGAACCAGGGTTTCGGTGGCGAAGGCGTTGGCCGCGATCTGGCCGATGGTCTGTTGCAGGATGGGATCGTCGGCGGGGCGGGCCGCCGGGGCGTGGTAGAAACCGCGCCGCCGGTCCCGCAACAGCGCGGTTGCGTCGTTCAGGATGCCCCGGACGATCCCGGCGTTGACCGTGGTCAGGAACAGTTGGGCCTGGGTGTTGGCATAGGCAAGGCCATAGCCCGCCCCCTCGCTGTCGAACACGGCCTCCTCGGGATCGACGCGGACGTTGCGGAAATGGGTGGTCCCGGACGCGGTCAGGCGCTGGCCGATGCCGTCCCAATCATCGACGATCTCGACGCCGCTGCGGTCGGTCGGGACGATGACGGCGGCCAGCGCGTCGCCGGGACCGGCTGCCCGCACCAGGGTGTAGTCGGCGTACAGCGTGCCGGTGCTGTAATATTTCGTCCCGTTCAGCCGGTAGCCGTGACCATCCGGCGTCAGGCGGGTGTCGGGGGCGGTCCCGCCGACGACCGGCGTGCCGAGTTCGGTGTTGGCCAAGCCGATGATCGCCCCATCGACCACGGCGTCCCGCCAGCGCCGGGCCTGGGCGCTGCGCGGGGTGCGGATGTATTGCTCGGTCGCGGTGAAGTGGTTGCGCAGAATGTGCGCCACATTCGCGTCCGCCGCCGCCAGCCGCAGGACCAGTCCGAACAGGGCGTAGAAGCTCAGGCCACCACCGCCGTCGGCGGCGTCGATGCGCAGCGCGCCAAAGCGCGCCTGCCGCAACAGGTCCAGCGCGGCAAAGGGCAGGCTGCGGGTGCGCTCCCGCTCGGACGCGCCCTCCGCGATCCGCTCGAACAGGGCGGCAAAGCCGTCGGCGCTGTCGGCAAGCGGGGTTTTCTCAATCGTCTCGACGCTCATCACACCCTCGCCAGATGATCGGCCACCGTCACCGCTTCGGGCAGAACCTTGCGGGCGACCAGCCATTCGGTGGCCTTTTGCAACTCGGTGACGAAGCTTTGATCGGTGACGGAATACAGGGTGTAGCGCCGTTTCAGGCTGATGAGATGGTCGCGCACCTCGTCGCGGTATCCGGCCTTGGCCTGGGCGATGTGCTCGGCCTCCTTCGTGTTGGCCGAGGCCCAATCGGCTTCGATCTTCAAGGCGGCGTTGAAGGCGCGGATCAGCGACGGGTTGTCCTCCGCGAAGCGGCGGCGGGTGAGGTAGGAGGTGAAATCGATCTGGAAATCCAGGTCGCGGCCTTCCAGGAACACGTCGGTGGCGTTGTGTTCCACCCGCGCGATGTCCACCCCCGGACTCCACATCGACCACGCGTCCACCTTGCCGGACGCCAGCGCGGGCGCGGCGTCGGGCGGGTTCAGATAGACGAATTTCACCTGTGAACGGTCGATCCCATGCTTTTCCAGCGCGGCCACCAACAGGAACTCACCCAGACCCGACCGGTTGACCGCCACCGATTTGCCAACGAGGTCCTTCACCGTGCGGATGCCCGAGTCCGACTTGGCGATGATGGAGGTGGTGCGCGGGTCGTAGACCAGGAATTGGGTGAAGACCAACGGCGACCCGGCGATGATGGCCGCCAGCGCCGGGGTGGTGCTGCCGCCAAAGCTGAAATCGGCGGTCCCGCCGGTCACGGCCTGCAAGGTGGGGGCGTGGTTGGGGAAGGGGCCGATCCATTCGACCTTGATGCCGTCCTTGGCCAGCGTCTTTTCCAGTTAGCCGCGTTCCTTGGCGATGAAGGTCAGGCCGGTGAAGCCCCAGGTCAGGCGCAGCGTGTCGGTTTTGCGCCCGTCGGCGGCGAAGGCCGACGGCAAGGTGGACAGGCCAGCCAACGCCCCGGCCCCGGCCACGGAGGAGGCCAGGAAGCGGCGGCGGGTGGAGGGGAGGAAATCGGTCATTGATCGGGGGTCCCAAACAGGAGGGTGGAGAGGAGTCAGGCCGCCAACCCGGCGCGCACACCGAGTTCGGCCAGCAAAAGGCGGCGCAGACCAGGGGCGTCGCCCGCTTGGTCGGTGTGGTGTTCGGCGGCGATGACGCCGCTGCGCATCACCAGGATGCGGTCGGCCAGCGCGATGGCCTCGTCCACATCGTGCGTCACCAGCAGCACGCCGGGCCGGTGCCGCGCGACCAGCTCCTTGACCAGACCGTGCATACGGATGCGGGTGAGGGCGTCGAGTGCGGCGAACGGTTCGTCGAGCAGCAGCAGTTCCGGTTCCTGGACCAGCGCGCGGGCCAGGGCGACGCGCTGGGCCTGTCCGCCCGACAGGTTGCGCGGCCAGTCGTCCAGCCGGTCGCCGAGACCGACCTCGGCCAGCGCGGCGGCGGCCCGCTCGCGCGCGCCCTGCGGCGGCAGGCCGAGCGCCACGTTGCGCCACAGCGTGTCCCAGGGCAGCAGGCGGTGTTCCTGGAAGACGACGGCGGGCCGCCCGGGGGCGTCGATGCGCCCGCCCTGGATCGGGTCCAGACCGGCCAGCGCCCGCAACAGCGTGGTCTTGCCGCAGCCGCTTTCGCCCAGCAGCGCCACGAACTCCCCACGCGCGATGCGCAGGGTGAGGGCGTCGATGACGGTGCGGGTGCCATAGGCGCGGCGCAGGTCGGTGACGGTGACGGCGTCGCCGGTGTCCGTCTGGTCGGGATGGGGGCGGGTCATCGGGCGGCTCCGTAATTCGGGTGCCAGGCCAGCAGGCGACGTTCGAGCGCACGGGCGAGGCTGTCGGCCCCGACGCCGATCAGCGCGTAAATGACGATGGTCAGCACGATCACGTCGGTGCGCAGGAACTCCCGCGCGTCCATCGCCAGGAAGCCCAATCCGGCCTGCGCGCCGATGGTTTCCGCCACCACCAACGCCAGCCAGGCGGTGGCCAGCGCGTAACGCACGCCGGTCAGGATCGACGGCAGGGCGCCGGGCAGAATGACGCGGCGGATCAACAGCGCGGTGCTCAACCCCTGAACCCGGCCAAGCTCCAACAGCTTGGGATCGACCTGACGGATGCCCAGTGTGGTGTTGATGTAGATCGGGAAGGCCACGCCCAGCGAGACCAGAAAGATCTTTTGCCCTTCGCCCACGCCGAACCAGACGATGACCAGGGGCAGCAGGGCCAGAAAGGGAATGGCGCGGATCATCTGGACGCTGCGGTCGATGGCGGCCTCGGCCAGGCGGGAAAAGCCGACCAGCGTTCCCAGCGCGAAACCGACCCCGCCCCCCAGCGTGAAGCCAACCGCCGCGCGCAACAGGCTGACGCCCAGATCATGCGGCAGGCTGCCCGCCAGGGTGAGCTTGACCGCCGTCGCCAGAACCTTGCTGGGGGCTGGCAAAATCTGCGGCGACAGCCAGCCGTTGCGGGCCAACGCCTCCCAAACCAGAACCAGCAGGACCGGCGCGATCCAGGATATGGCGATCAAACCGCGCGGGCCGACGGCGGTCCCGCCCGGTCCGCGCCGGTCGTTCGACCGCTGGCGCTGGTGGAGCGGGGTGGCTGTGATGGATGTGTGTTCGATGGCGCTCATGGGGATCTCCGCCGCGTGGGGGGACGCCGGGCTATTCGGCGGCTGCGCGCGCGGGACGGTCGGTTGCAACCGTTTTGCCGACGCGCGGGAAAATTTCGGCGGCGAAGCGCCGCAGTTCGGATCGCAACGGTTGGAATTGCAGCATGAACAGCTCGATCCCGGCGGCGTGGAAGGCCTGGATGCGTTCGGCGAACTGATCGTGGCTGCCGACCAGACCGGCGGCGGTGCCGCCGTTGCTGCCGATCCGCACCGATTTCGCCATGGTCTGGTGCATCACCACCTTGGGATCGGAGTTGCCGCGCTGGACCGCGCGGATGTCCGCATCCTTCTCGGCCAGGGTCAGCAGATGCTCGTAATAGTCTTGGGCCTCCGCCTCCGTGTCGCGGGCGATGACGAAGGCCGACAGGCCGAAGCGCAGCGGCGCGCCGCTGCGGGGGGCGGAGGCGCAGATCGGCGATCAGCGTCTGGACGTCGGCCAGCGGTTGGCCGTTGATGAACCACACGTCGCCATGGTCGGCGACCAGCGCGCGGGCCGGTTCGGATTCGCCGCCGACATAGATCGACGGGCGTGGGCGGAACAGATCCTTCGGGGTCAGCGCGTAGTCGGTGATGGTGAAATGGTCGCCCTGATGGGTGACGCGTTCCCCGGCGATCAGGCGCGAGACGACGGAAATCCATTCCCGGCCATAGGCGTAACGGTCGTCATGCTCGCCAAAGGGGATGCCCGCCTTTTCGAACTCCACCCGGTTCCAGGCGTTGACCAGGTTGAGGCCGAAGCGCCCGCCGCTGATGTTTTCGATTTGCAGGGCCATCTTGGCCAGAAAGACCGGATGGTGGATGTAGGGCTTGATGGCGGCGATGATCTCGATGCGGCTGGTCAGCGCGGCCAACGCGGCGGCGGCGGTCCAGGTTTCGAGCTGGTCATGGTTGGGCAGATGCGGGTTGACCGTGTGCTGCGCGACCAGGGTGGAATCAAACCCCAGCGCCTCGGCCTCCAGCACCACGGCGCGGTTGTGCTCCCACGAGGCGTCGAACGGTTCGGCGGGATCCTGCAACGCGGCGCGGGGACCATGGACCGGTGCCCAAACACCAAACCGGATGGCGGAAGTCGCCATGGCAATCGTCCTTATCGTCTGGGGCTGTCGCAAAAGGGGTGTGCCCAAGGGGGGGAGAGCGCGGTTGCGCCGTTCTGTTCTCGACGGCGGCGATGCGCCCGCAAAATCTCGATTACACTAGTAGGTAAGTCAATATATAAATTATAACAACACTAGAAAAATGTTTTTATAAGGCGAGGCGCTTGGACGCTTGGCGGCACCGCCCGTTGGAATTATCTATAAAACATGACGAAATCGAAAGACGACACCATCGCCGCGCGCATCGGCAAGGCGCTTGCCGACCGCATCATCGCCGGGACTCTGGAGCCGGGATCCCGGCTTGGCCAGGATCACATCGCCGAGGAGTTCGGGGCCAGCCATGTGCCGGTGCGCGAGGCGTTCCGGCGGCTGGAGGCGCAAGGGCTGGTGGTCAGCGAACCGCGCCGGGGGGTGCGGGTCGCCAGCTTCAGCATGGCGGAGGTCAAGGAGGTGGCCGAGATGCGAGCCGCCTTGGAGGTGTTGGCGCTGCGCCACGCCGCGCCGCATCTGACCCCGGCCATCCTGGACGAGGCGGAGGAGGCGACCAGGGCCGGTGACAAGGCGGGCGATGTTCAGGCGTGGGAGGACGCCAACCGCAACTTCCATCGCCTGATTCTCAACCCCTGTGGGATGCCCCGGCTGCTGGCATCAATCGCCGATCTGCACATGGCCAGCGCGCGATTCCTGTTTTCGGGGTGGCGGGCTGAATGGGAAGCGCCGACGGACCGGGACCACCGGGCGATTCTCGACGCGCTGCGGGCGGGAAAGCTGGACATCGCCGCGTCCGTGCTGGCCCGGCACGTCCAGTGGGTCGGTCGTAAACCTCGTTAAATCAAAGCATTGCGTCGCCCGGTTGGGCGTTGGGAGGGCGTTGGCGCAGCGGGCTGTTGCCAAGATTGGACATCCGTGTCTTTCTTTAGCGATAGAAAGTGAAAATTATCTATAATTTCTCGCCGAAGGAAACACCGCATGACCCACGCCGTCGCACGACCCGCCGCCGCAAGGCTGTTTGACAGCCCACAGGCCAAGCTTGCCCGGACGGTTCTCACCGTTCTGGTGGGGGCCGCCCTGGTGACGCTCGCCGCCAAGACGCAGATTCCGTTTTGGCCGGTGCCGATGACGCTGCACACCCTGGCCGTGATGGCTCTTGCCGTGGCCTTTGGGCCGCGCGTCGCCGTTTCGATCCTGTTGACCTATCTGGCGAGCGGGGCCGCCGGGCTGCCGGTCTTCTCCGGTTCGCCGGAGCGCGGCGTCGGCCTCGCCTACATGGTCGGGCCGACGGGCGGCTATCTGCTGGGTTATCTCGCCGCCGCCGGGGTGGTGGGGGCGTTGGCGCGCGGCGCGGGCCTTGTTGGCCGGGTCGGCGCGATGCTCGCCGGGTTGGCGCTGGTGTATCTGTTCGGCGTGGCGTGGCTGGCCGTCTTCGTGCCGGTGGACCGGCTTCTTGCGGTCGGCGTCGCGCCGTTCCTGCTGGGCGACCTGCTGAAGATCGGTGTCGTCGCGGTGGGCGGGGCGTTGCTGCCGGGTGTGCGCGGCTGGGTCCGGGGTGTCCGGTTTTGGGGTGATCGGTCGTGACGGCGGCGGATGGAGCGATCCGGCGCGACTGGACCATCGACGGCATCGTCGCCCTGCTCACCCTGCCGTTGCTGGAGCTGGTCGGGCGGGCCAACGCGGCGCATCGTCAGCACCATGATCCGAACCGGGTTCAAAAGGCGAGCCTGCTGTCGATCAAGACCGGCGGTTGCCCGGAAAACTGCGCCTATTGCCCGCAATCGGCCCATCACGGCGAGGTCGATCTGACCCGCGACCGGCTGATGAACCCGGATCAGGTGGTGGCGCTGGCCGCGACCGCGCAGGCGGCGGGGGCCGAGCGGTTTTGCATGGGGGCGGCGTGGCGGCAGGTGCGCGACGGCGCGGAGTTCGACGCGGTTCTCGCCATGGTGAAGGGGGTGCGGGCGCTGGGCATGGAGGCGTGCGTCACGCTGGGCATGCTCAAACCGCACCAGGCGGAGCGGCTCGCCGCCGCCGGTCTGACCGCCTACAACCACAATCTCGACACCAGCCCGGAGTTTTACGGGCAGATCGTCACCACGCGGACCTACGCGGATCGGCTGGACACGCTGGCCATCGTCCGGTCCTTCGGCATCGATCTGTGCTGCGGCGGCATCATCGGCATGGGCGAGACGGTTCGGGACCGGGCGGCCATGCTGCATGTTCTGTCCGCGATGGATCCGCACCCCGAAAGCGTGCCGATCAACGCGCTGGTTCCGGTCGCCGGAACGCCGCTGGCCGACCGTCCCCCCATCGATCCGTTGGAGTTGGTGCGGACGGTGGCGGCGACCCGTCTTGTCCTGCCGACATCGGTGGTGCGGCTGTCCGCCGGTCGCTCCGCCCTCAACCGCGAGGCGCAGATCCTGTGTCTGGTCGCCGGGGCCAACTCCCTGTTCTACGGCGACCGGCTGCTGACCACGCCCAACGCTGACGTCGGCATGGATTCCGAGCTGTTCTCCGCGCTGGGCGAACCGGCCTTGGCGGGCGCTGGTTCCCCAAACTGAGACTTGGACCTGACCCATGGAAAGCCCGTCGCCCGGCGAGGGCGACGGGCGACGGAGATCAGGGCAAGGTCGAAACGGGGCGGGGCAGGCCGAAATGATCGCGCAGGGTGGTTCCCTCATACTCGGTGCGGAACAGGCCACGCTCTTGCAGGATCGGCACGACCTGTTCGACGAAATCATCCAGCCCGCCGGGGAAATAGGGCGGCATGATGTTGAAGCCGTCCGCCGCACCCCCCTCAAACCAGCGTTGCAGATCGTCGGCGATCTCGACCGCCGTGCCGCAGACCAGATGATGACCGCGCCCGGCGGCGACGCGCTGGGCCAACTGGCGGATGGTCAGATTCTCGCGACGGGCCAGGGCGATCAGCAATTGCGACCGGCTTTGCAACTGTTCGGACGGCGGCAGGTCCGGCAGCGGCCCATCCAGATCATAGACCGACACGTCGGTCCCCAGCCGTTCGTTCAGCAGCGGCAGGGCGTGCTGCGGGTCGGTCCAGCCTTCCAGCGTGGCCAGCTTGTCGCGGGCCTCCTGGGTGGTGCGCCCGATGATCGGCAGGAAACCCGGCATGATCGCCAGACTGTCGGGGCCGCGCCCTTGGGCGGGCAGGCGCGCCTTGAGGCTGGCGTAAAAGGCTTGCGCCTCCTCGAAGGTCTGTTGGGCGGTGAAAACAACGTCCGCCGTGCGCGCCGCCAGATCCTGGCCGGGGCCGGACGAGCCGGCCTGCACGATCACCGGATGGCCCTGCGGCGGGCGGGGGATGTTCAGCGGCCCCTTGACCGAGAAATATTTGCCAACATGGTTGAGGATGCGCAGCTTGGAGACGTCGGCGTAGACGCCGCTCTCCTTGTCCTTGGGGAAAGCGCCGTCGCCCCAACTGTCCCACAGCCCCTTGACGACGTCGACGAACTCCTGGGCCACCGCGTAACGTTCGTCATGGTCGGGGTGGCTGGCCCCGAAATTGGCGGCGGTGCGGGCGTAGGAGGTCGTCACCACGTTCCACGCCGCGCGCCCGCCGCTGAGATGGTCGATGGAGGCGAAGGCGCGGGCCAGATGGAACGGTTCGCCATAGGTCGTCGATGCGGTGGCGACCAGACCGATCCGGCTGGTGGACATGGCCAGCGCGGTCAGCAGGGTCAGCGGCTCGAACCGGGCGATCATCGACGGGTGGGCGTCCGCACCGCTGGTCAGGCCGTCGGCCAGGAACAGCATGTCGAACTTGGCGCGTTCGGCGGTGGCGGCGATCCGTTGCAGATGGGCCAGATTTTCCGAGCCGGAATCCGCGCCCGGATAGCGCCACCCGGCGACATGATGCCCGGCACCCTGAAGGAAAAGGCCGAGGTGAAGGCTGCGTTTGGGCGGAGTCATGACGGAGTCTTTCTGATGGATGGGCATGGCGGGTTCGTCTCGTCCCTCCCCGCCTTTTTTTGTCAGGAAACCGGCTGTCCCAGCGCGGCGGTCAGGCCGCGCAGGTCGTCGCGCGTCGTCATGGCGAAGACGCGGGCGGGGACGTCGGCAAAGCGTGGGTCGCGGTTCGTCGCGTCCTGGAACTTGGCGTCGAGATCCTGCGCGCCCCGGATGCGGTTCACCCGGCGCGAGAGGCTTGAGCCGTCGGTGAAGCGGATGGTCACGTCGGTGAAGCGGGTCGCCGGATCGTTCGACATGCGCGGCGCGTCCGGGTCGTGATGCCGTTCGACGCGGTTGAGCAGGGCCTGAACCGCCGGGGGAATCGGCCGGTCGGCGAAGGTCGTCACCCCGAGATCGCCGTGGACGAGGGCCGAGGCGATGACGTATTCGACGCTGAAACGACCCTCGACGCCGTTGGTGGGCCGCCGCACGACCAGGGCGGCGTCGCCGCCCGGCGGAAAGCTGGCGGTGATCGCCGCGATGCGGTCCGGGTCGATGGCGTGGTCGGCGCGCAGGCCAAGCACCGCTTCCGCCGCGCAATGGGCCGCCGTGCAGCAGGGAAATTCCTTCAGGATCAGGCCCGGCGTCACGATCTGCCACGGCTCGCCCCAGCCGCGCGTCGCCAGATCCGGCTGGGCGGCTCCGGCGCCGAAGGCCGAGAAAACGCTGATGGGGCCGTCGAAGGCGTCGGGCGCGCCGCCGAAGCCTCGGGCGGCCAGACGGGCGGCGGTCAGCCCGGCTTTCGCGGCGAAACCGGCGTGCCAGGGCTTGGCGTCATAGCCGAATTGCAAACGCAGCCCGGACGATTGCGTGGCGGCGAGACCCAAGGCGACGGCGATTTGTCCGGCGTCCAGCCGCAAAAGGCGGGCGACCGCCGCCGCTGCGCCGATGCTGCCCAGCGTCGCGGTGGCGTGAAAGCCGATCTCGTAATGGCGGCTGCCCAGCGCCAGCCCCAGCCGGGCCATGGTTTCCAGCCCGACGATGTGGGCGGCCAGCAGATCCAGCGCGCTGGCACCGCTGTCCTCGGCCGCCGCGAGCAGGGCGGGAAAAATCACCGTGCCGGGATGGCCGCGCACGCTCGCGTGGACGTCGTCGTAATCCAGCGCGTGACCGGCGTGGCCGTTGGCGAGCGCCGCCGTGAAGACGTCGGCCCGCGCCGCCCGGCCAATCAGCGTGGCGTCTCCAGCGCCCACGCCGCCCAGCGTGTCCAGCAGGATTGCCAGGGCGGGATCGGTGGCCCCGGCGATGGCGCAGGCCAGGAAATCGACCAGCGCGACGCGCGCCGCCTGGACCGCTTCGGCGTCGGCCAAGGGATCGGAGGCGACGATCCGGCGGGCCAGATCGGCGGTCAGCGATTGTGTGGTGGGCGTGTTTGTGGTGGGCGAACTGGTGGTGAGCGAGGCGGTCATCGCGCCCGTCCTTCCGTTCCGGTGTTGGCGGGTTCGCGGTTGCCCAGCCCGGTGATGAAGGCGGTGACGCGCGGGTTGTCGTTGGTGTGGAAAATCGCGTCCGGCGGGCCTTGCGCCACGATGCGCCCGCCTTCGGTGAAGACGACCACGTCGCTGATTTCCTCGGCGAAGCGCATCTCGTGGGTGACAAGGACGGAGGTCAACCCGTCGCGGATCAGGTCGCGGATGACGGCCAGCACCTCGCCCACCGTTTCGGGGTCGAGCGCCGACGTCACCTCGTCGAACAGCACCAACTCCGGGCGCATGGCCAGGGCGCGGGCGATGGCGACGCGCTGCTGCTGCCCGCCCGACAATTCGCCGGGATAGGCGCGCTCCTTGCCGGACAGGCGGACCCGATCCAGCAAATCGCGGGCGTGGCGTTCCACCTCGTCGCGGGGGTGCCCCAGGATGCGCACCGGGGCGATGGCGATGTTCTCCAGCACCGACAGATGCGGGAACAGGTTGAATTGCTGAAAGACGAAGCCGATGCGCTTGCGCAGCGCCAGACGGTCGGCCTCGCGGGTCAACTGGTGCAGGGCGGTTCCGGCGACGTGGATCTCCCCCCGCTGCGGCGCGATCAGGCCGTTGATGCAGCGCAGGATGGTGGATTTCCCCGATCCCGACGGGCCGATGATCGACAGGGCCTCGCCCGATCGGACGTCCAGATCGACGCCCTTCAGCACCTCGGTCGCGCCGAAGGACAGATGCACATCGCGCAAGCGCACCAGCGGCGGGCGGGAGTCGGGGGGAACAGGGGTGGTCATGATCGGCGCGTCACTCTCGGTTCAGACGGCGAAACGGCGTTCAAGACGCTGGGTCAGCCGCGAAATCGGGTAGCAATAGGCGAAAAACGAGACGAGGACCGTCAGGTAGACCGCGATGGTGAAGTCGGTGCGGCGCACCGCCGTGCTGGCGTCGGTGGCGGCGTGCAGCAACTCCCCCACCCCGACGAGGGAGGCCAGGGCCGACCCCATGGCGATGGAGGCGTAGAGATTCATCCAGGCGGGCAGGGTGCGGCGCAGGCATTGCGGCAGGATGATCCAGCGCAGCGTCCGCAGCCGGGAAAAGCCCAGCGATCCGGCGGATTCCCACTGGGCGGTGGGGATGGATTGGATGGCGCCGCGCACGATTTCCGCGATGTGGGCGCTGGCCGGAATCGCCAGACCGACCACCGCCTTCAGCCAGTCGGGAAAGGCGACGGTTCCCCCCAACAGGGTGATTTCAAAGGGCATGGCGTAGGTGGTGGCGAAAATCAGCACCAGATGCGGCGCGTTGCGGAAGATGTGCACATAGGTGATCGCGGGCGCGCGGATCCAGCGGGCGGGGGCCAGTTCCATCACGCCGAGAATCAGGCCGATCAGGCTGCCGATGGCGATGGCCGCCACGCTGATCAGGATGTTCATGGCGAAGCCCTGGGCCAGATAGGGAACCCAGCCGATCAGGATCACCGCCAAATCCGGTTGCAGCGCCGCCCACAGCGCCGCGACGGCGGCGACCGCCGCCATCACCGGGCGTCCGACCGAATGCGGCACCGGGCGAACCAGCAGACGCGCGCTCACGACCGCACCCCCAGGCCGGGGACCGCCAGACGGCGTTCCAGCCACAGGCCGATCTGCGAGACCACCAGATTGATCGCGCTGAAGAAGACCAGAATGACGACCATCAGTTCGACCACATTGTCGCGCTGCGTCCAGATCATGATCGAGGCGTAGGTGATTTCGCCGACGGCGACCGCCGACCCCACCGTGGTCAGTTTCACCAGGGTGACGAGGTTGTTGACGATGGTCGGCAGGGCGATGCGCAGGGCCAGCGGCAGTTCCACCCAACGCAGAATCTCAAGCCGGTTGAAGCCCAGCGCGCGGGCCGCCTCCAGCGTGGTGTCCGGCACCGCCTCGATCCCGGCGCGCAGCGCTTCGGCGTGATAGGCCGCACCGTGCAGCCCGACGACCAGGACCACCCAGAAAAACGCCCCGAACGGATTCTGCCCGGCCCCGCCCAGCGATTGGCTGATGAGCATGTTCAGGCCGAGAAAGGCGCAGGACAGTTGCACCAGCGTCGGCGTGTTGCGGGTCAGCTCGACAAAGACGCGGGCGGGCAGGGCGAGCCAGCGCTGGCGCGCGGTCAGCGCCGCCGCCAGCGCCATCCCGGCGGCGAGGCTGACCGGAATCATCGTCGCCACCAGCGTCAGGGTGGTGCGAAAGCCTTCCAGCCAGATGTCCCGTTCGTGCGGGCTGGTCAGAAAACCGACGTTGATGCCATAGCTTTTGGCGGTTTTGACGAGATCGAGAAGAAGCGGATCAGCCATGATGCGACGGCCCCGGTCCCGTCAGCGGCCCTTGTTGGCGTCGCGGGTTTCCAGGAAATAGGGGGTGATGGTCAAGCGGTGCCGTTCGGCGGCCTCGATGATCCAGCCCGATCCGTGCAGTTTCCGCATGATCCCGTCCAGCGCCGCCTCGGCGTCCTTTTCCCCCTTGCGCACCCAAATGACGTTCAGGGAGGGCAAGAGATCCTCGCTCACCACGATCTCATAGTCCTTCCACTCCTCCGCGCGGTCGAGCAGCATGGTTTTCAGCGTCGCGCCGGTGTGCACGGCGACGTCGCACTGGCCGCCCTTCAGCGCCAGCACCGATTCCGGCTGGCTGGGAAAGCCCTTGACCAGCGCGCCATGCTCTTCGATCAGCGGTTTGGTGAAGTTGGCCCCTTGCGACAGGCAGACGGACTTGCCCTTCAGATCGGACCATGTGTGGATGGTCCCGCCCTTGCGGCCAAGAGCCACGCCGCCGCTGCGCTCAAAGGCGGTGGGGACGAAATTGAGGATCTCGGCCCGCTCCTCGGTCCAGGACATGTTGGCGATCAGCAGATCGACCTTGCCTTGCTGGAGAAACTGCACCCGGTTGGGTGGCGTCACCGTGACGGTTTCCAGCTTCACCCCCAACCCGCGCGCCAGTTCGGTCGCCAGATCGATGTTGAAGCCCTTTTGTTCCTGCGTTTTGGCGTCGATGTAGCCAAACGGCGCGCCGGACAGGATGACGCCCGCGACCAGCGACCCACGTTCCTTGATCTTGGTCAGCGTCGCGTCGGCCTGGGCGTTCGCCGACAGGGTTCCAACAAACAGGCCGAGGGCGGCGGCGGCGATGTGGCGCGCGGTGAGCATGGGAGGATGTTCTCGCTATATGTCTATAGTTTAGTGGATATCATAGGCGGTTATTAACCTATCTATAAAATAGATTTTTATCCGAGTCGAAACATTAATTTTGTGAAATATAGCCATCTCTCATGCAATGAACTTTGCTGCATGAGAGATGGCCTTGATTCGCGCCAACCGCGCGGGTCGGAGAAAGCGGCGCGGACCCGTTGGTCCGCGCGCGATCAGAAATCCAGCCGTCCTTTCAAATCCTCGAAGGACACCTCGACGTGCGCGCGGTAGGCCGGGCGCTCTTCCAGACGGCGATACCACGCCTCGACGTTGGGCAGCGCCGGACGGTCGAGATCCAGCGCGAAATAGCGGAACAGCAAGGTTCCGGCGGGAATGTCGGCGATGGTCAGCGCGTCCCCCGCCAGGAACGGGCGATAGGCCAGATGGCGGTCGAGCCGTTGGTACAGCCGTCCCGCGCGGTCCTGCGCGTCGCGGATGGCGGTCCAGTTCCGTTGATCCTCCGGCGTGCGGTAATAGCCCCGGAACAGATCCATGAAGGCGGGTTGGAGGGTTCCCAGCGCCCAATCCGTCCAACGGTCGGCGTGGGAACGGTCCGCCGTATCCTCCGGCCACAGGCTGCCCGGCGCGTGGCGGGCGGCGAGGTAGCGCAGGATGCTGTGCGATTCCCAAACGACGGTGCGGTCGTCTTCGATCACCGGAACGCGCCCGTTGGGATTCCGCCGCAGGAAATCCGGGTCGTCCAGACCGCCGAACGGGCCGCCCGCGTCGATCTGCCGGTGCTCCAACCCAAGCTCCCCGATCAGCCACAAGACTTTCTGGACGTTGAAGGCGTTGCGCCGTCCCCAAATCGTAAGGGGGTGGGTCATGCGGGTGGTTCCTTGTGTTGTCGGAAGACAGGAGAAGCGATCAGCGGCGGTGATCGACGCGGCGGGCCAGCCACTCGCCGCCGAACTGCACGGACGTCACCAGGACGATCAGGATGACGATGATCTCGAACAGCACCTGGGTTTCATAGCGCTCATAGCCGTAGCGGATGGCCAGATCGCCCAGGCCCCCGGCCCCGACCGCGCCCGCCATCGCCGAGGCGTTGATCATGGCGATCACGCACACCGTCATGCCGCCGACGATGCCGGGCAGGGCTTCGGGCAGGATGACGTGGCGCACGATCTGCCAGCGGCGGAACCCCATGGCGCGGGCGGCTTCGATCAACCCGTGATCGACCTCGTTCAAACTGACCTGGGCGATTCGGGTGTAAAAGGCGATCAGATGGATGCTGAGCGGGACCACCGCCGCCCAGGTTCCCAGCGTGGTGCCGACGATGAAGCGGGTGAAGGGCAGCAGGGCGACCAGCAGGATGATGAAAGGAATCGCCCGGAAGACGTTGACCACCACCGACAACGCCTTGTTGACGCGCGGCTTGGGGTACAGCCCGCCCGGCGCGGTGGCGACCAGCAGCAGGGCGAGCGCAAGGCCGCTGGCGATGGCGATGGCGACCGAGACGCTGACCATGGTCAGAGTCTCGCCGAAGGCCCGCAGATAGCGGTCAAACATCGTTGGCGACATAACCCAGAACCTTCAGCGAATCGGGGGAGAAGCGCGATCCAACGGCGGAGCGCAGCGCGGCGACCGGAACGGCGATCAACAGATCGCCCTGGGCGTGGCCCTGGATGCGGTCGATCCCGCCATGCAGCAGCGTGGCGTCGGGGACGAGCGCCAACAAACTGGCGAGCGACACCCCGTCCGGGTGGCTTTCACCGGTGAACCGCAGGGCCAGCACGGCGCGCCCGCCCTGCTTGGGCGGTTCGGGCAGCAGACGGCGGGCGATGTCGTCCGGCACGCCGTGCTGAAGCGGGCGCAGCAGCGCCCGCGTGGCTTCGCCCTGCGGTGCGCCGAACACCGTCCAGACCGGCCCCTGTTCGACCCGGCGGCCCTGGTCGAGCACCAACACCTCGTCGCAGATCGCGCGGATCACCGCCATGTCATGGGTGATCAACACGATGGTCAGGCCAAGCGTGGCGTTGATGTCGCGCAGCAGCCCCAGGATGGAATGGGTGGTTTCCGGGTCCAACGCCGAGGTGGCCTCGTCGCACAGCAGGATTTCCGGGCGATGGACCAGGGCGCGGGCGATGCCGACGCGTTGCTTTTGCCCGCCCGACAGTTTGGACGGGTAGACGTCGGCCTTGTCGGACAGCCCGACCAGTTCCAGCAGCTCATCGACCCGGCGGCGGGTTTCGGCGGCCCCAACCCCGGACACCCGCAGCGGCAAGCCGATGTTCTCCCGCACCGTTTTGGCCGACAACAGGTTGAAATGCTGAAAGATCATCCCGATGCGGCGGCGCAGGTGAACGAGAGCCTCCTCGTCCAACGTCCCGACATCGACGCCGTCCACCAGAACCCGCCCGCCGGTCGGGCGTTCCAGCATGTTGATCGAGCGCAGAAGGGTCGATTTGCCAGCCCCCGACCGCCCGATGATGCCGAACACGCCGCCCCGGCGGATGGCGAAGGAGACGGCGTGCAACGCCTGGACGCCGCCGGGGTAGAGCTTTTCGATTCCGTCGAACCGGATGTGATCGTCCGACGCGACCGGGTGTGGGGCCGGGTGTGGGGCCGGGTGCGCGGCGGGTGTCGTCGGTGGAGGGGCTTCGAGCGGCGCAGCGGCGCGTTTCCACAGCATCGGGTCCGCCTTTGATGGTCGGTCGGTGGGAAGGGGGATCAGAAGGCTGGAATCAGCACGCCAGCCAGTTCCTTTTCGATGTGGGCGCGGACCTCCGGCGATTGGAAGGATTTGACCAGCAACGGCACCCAGGGGGCGGCCTTGTCCTGCTCGCGCACCACGATGATGTTGACGTTGGGGTTGTTCTCCTTCTTTTCCTGCGCAATGCCGTCGCGCGCCGCGTTCAGCCCGACCTGGGACGCGAAGCTGGAAATCACGGCGGCGGCGTCCACATCCTGATAGGAGCGGGCCAGCACCACCGATTTCGCCTCGACGATCTCCAACTTGCGCGGGTTGCTGCGGATGTCGGCCAGCGTCGCCGTTTCGTTGTAGGCGTCGAACCCGTCGCGCAGGGTGATGAGGCCCTCGTCGCGCAGAACGATCAGGGCGCGGCTTTCGTTGCTGGGGTCGTCGGGAACGCCAACCTTGGCACCGGTGGGCAAATCCTTCAGCGACTTGTGTTTTTTGGAATAGAAGGCGATGGGCGACAGGTAGGTGTCGGCGACCACGGCCAGCTTGTAGCCGCGCTGCTTGATCTGGTCGCGGAAGAACGGGATGTGCTGAAAGGAGTTGGCCTGCAATTCACCGTTGTTCAGCGCCTCGTTGGGGCTGAGCGACCCGGCGAAGACGATCGGCTCGATCGCCAGACCGTGGGTCTTGCCAACCTTGGCCACCACCTCCCACAGCGGTTCGCTGATGCCGCCGCGAATGCCGACCTTCAGGGGAATCGGCTCGGCGGCGTGGGCGGTGCCGAAGAACGGAGCGCTGGTGAACAGCGGGATGGCGAACAGGCTTGCGGCGAACAGGGCGGCGGCGCGCCCGAACACACGACGATTCATGACGGATGCTCTCCGAAAGGCTTGAAGTCCGGTTTCGTCACGCCGCGTCAGGCGGCGGCGTCCGGTTGGCGGTGGTCGATGGTGGAAACAACCTCTTGCGGGCGGCGCAGCAGGTTCAGGATCGGGCAGGTGCGCTCAACCACGGCGTGGAGGTTGGCGATCTCCTCCGCGCTGGCGGGAGAGACGATGTGGATGGTGTAGCGCAGGTTCTGCGGGTAGACCGGAATGTGCTCAAAGCCCGGCTTGCCGCCGCGCGGGTCGAAAACACCCTCCACCTCGACCTCCAGGCTGTCGAGCGGGACGCCCAGTTCCGTGGCTTGGATCAGCGTGATGTGCGTCACGCAACTCCCCAGCACGCCCAACTGAAGCTCCGGCGAGGTCGGCCCCAGATTGTACCCGGCGTAATCGGGGGCGGCGTCGCTGATGACCTGGAAATCACGGATGCGGATGCGGCGGATGCCGCTGCGCCCCTCGGCGCTGACCCGCGCGGCCAGGGTGGGCGGGGTGAAATCGGGGCTTTGAATGCGCTCTTTCAACGCGCGGTGGGCGACGCCCTTTTCGGCCAGATACTCGTTCAGTGCGCTCATGGGGACGGCGTCCTTCGTTCCGACGGGGTTGGATGCGTGGCTGGCTCCAGGCCTCCATATTTCATACATGTTTTATAGGAAATAATTTCGCATTGAACATATGAAATTTTTGATGTGGTGGATTCTCATTTTCATCGCTTGTGGATTTGTCGGGGCCGGGCATGCCTGCGGGCCGCGTTCAGGCGTCTGGCTTGGTTGCAAATAACACAAAAAATATCAGTATATATTTTCTCAATAAATCTATATTTACAGTCGACAAATTTGCGGCTTACGATGCGTGCATCTTGTGGATTGGTGATGCCCCCGCCGACCACGTCCCGTGTGCAAGGAGAGTGAAGGCATGTCGTTCAGGCCGTTGCATGACCGCGTCGTCGTTCGGCGCGTCGCCCAGGAAGAGAAGTCCAAGGGCGGAATCATCATTCCCGACACCGCGAAGGAAAAGCCGCAAGAGGCGGACGTCATCGCGGTGGGTCCGGGCGTGCGCGACGACCAGGGCCGCGTCCATCCGCTGGGCGTGAAGGTCGGCGACCGCGTGGTGTTCGGCAAATGGTCGGGCACGGAAATCAAGGTCGGTGGCGAGGATCTGCTCGTCATCAAGGAATCCGACATCGTCGGCGTCGTTGAAAACGCCTGACGCGCCTGTTTTCAAAAAGAACGGATAAAAGGGAATCATCATGGCCGCCAAGGACGTCAAATTTTCCGCCGACGCCCGCGAGCGCATTCTGCGCGGCGTGGACATCCTCGCCAACGCCGTCAAGGTGACGCTGGGGCCGAAGGGCCGCAACGTCGTCATTGAAAAGTCGTTCGGTGCGCCGCGCATCACCAAGGATGGCGTGTCGGTCGCCAAGGAGATCGAACTCTCCGACCGTTTCGAGAATCTCGGCGCGCAGCTCGTCCGCGAGGTCGCCAGCAAGACCAACGATCTGGCCGGCGACGGCACCACCACCGCCACCGTGCTGGCCCAGGCCATCGTGCGCGAAGGGGCCAAGGCGGTCGCCGCCGGGCTGAACCCGCTGGATCTCAAGCGCGGCATCGACCGCGCCGTCGCCGCCGTGATCGCCGACGTGAAGGCGCGGTCCAAGACGATTTCCGCGAACGACGAGGTGGCGCAGGTCGGCACCATCTCCGCCAACGGTGAACGCGAGATTGGCGAGATCATCGCCCGCGCGGTCGCCAAGGTCGGCAACGACGGCGTCATCACGGTGGAGGAGGCCAAGAGCCTGGAGACCGAACTGGACGTCGTCGAAGGCTTGCAGTTCGACCGGGGCTATCTGTCGCCCTATTTCGTGACCAACGCCGAAAAGCAAATCGTCGATCTCGACAACCCCTACATCCTGATCCACGACAAGAAGCTGTCGGGCTTGCAGCCGCTGCTGCCGGTGCTGGAGGCCGTCGTCCAGTCCTCGCGCCCGCTGCTGATCGTCGCCGAGGACATTGAGGGCGAGGCGCTGGCCACCCTGGTGGTCAACAAGCTGCGCGGCGGGCTGAAGATCGCGGCGGTGAAGGCGCCGGGCTTCGGCGACCGCCGCAAGGCGATCCTGGAGGACATCGCGATCCTGACCAACGGTCAGGTCATCAGCGAGGAACTCGGCATCAAGCTGGAAAACGTGTCGCTGGCCGATCTCGGCACGGCCAAGCGCGTCATCATCACCAAGGAGGACACCACCGTCATCGACGGGGCGGGCGGCAAGGAGGCGGTCGAGTCCCGCATCGCCCAGATCCGCGCGCAGGTCGAGGAGACCACCTCCGACTATGACCGTGAAAAGCTGCAGGAGCGGTTGGCCAAGCTGTCGGGCGGTGTCGCCGTCATCCGCGTCGGCGGCTCCACCGAGGTCGAGGTGAAGGAGCGCAAGGACCGGGTGGACGACGCCGTCCACGCCACCCGCGCCGCCATCGCCGAAGGCATCGTGCCGGGCGGCGGCGTGACGCTGCTCTACGCCAGCCGCGCCATCGACGCCATCGTCCCGGCCAACGCCGACGAACGGGTCGGGGTGGACATCGTCCGCCGCGCGTTGCAGGCCCCGGTGCGGCAGATCGCCGAGAACGCCGGGGCCGACGGCTCGATCATCGTCGGCAAGCTGTTGAGCGGCGACGACGGCAATTTCGGTTACGACGCGCAGAAGGGCGAATTCACCGATCTGCTGAAGGCGGGCATCATCGACCCGACCAAGGTGGTGCGCATCGCCTTGCAGGACGCGGCCTCGGTCGCGGGTCTGCTCATCACCACCGAGGCGCTGATCGTCGAGCGCGCCGAGGCGAAGGGACCGGCGGCACCGGTGGGCGCTGGCGGCGGCGGCTTCGACTACTGAGCCGGTCGAAGGCGCGACCGTGAAACCCGACGGGGCGGGGCGGCTTTGTCCTTCCGGCACCGCGCCCCGTTGGGTTTCCGAACAACGCTCCCCATGACGCGGCATGATCGGAGCGGCAAAAAGGGGTGCCTCGGTGAGAGGCACCCCTTTTTTGTTGAGGTCAGCGGTTGAGGTCAGGCGGCGAGGCTCGGCTTTTCGCCAACCCGGCGGGTCACGCTGCGGCGGCCATCGACGGACACCGGCGCGTCACCGGCCACCGTGGTGCGGCGGACCACGCGCGGCAGATCGCCGTAATCATCCACAGCGCGGTGGATGGTGGCGCGGTTGTCCCAGATCGCCACGTCGCCCAGCGACCAATGCCAACGCACGGTGTTTTCCGGGCGGGTGGCGTGATCGTTGAAAATGCCGATCAGGCGTTGCGAATCCGACGTGCCGAGGCCGATCAACCGCCGCAGGAAATGGCCGACGATCAGTGTGCGCTCGCCCGTCACCGGATGCACGGCGACCAGCGGGTGTTCGGTTTCGTAGATGGTGGAGGTGAAGACTTCATTGAAGCGCTTCAGACCGTCTTTGTGCACCGACCCACGGTCGCCGACATAGTCGTAGAGGTTGGAATGCTCCGCCCACAGCGCGTCGGCCAGATCGCGCAACGGTTTGGGCAATTCGGCGTAGGCGGCCACCGTGTTGCCCCACAGCGTGTCCCCGCCGCGTTCCGGCAGGGTGTGCGGGCGCAGGATGGTGACGCTGGGGTAGGCGTCGAGGAAGGTGATGTCGGCGTGCCAGGAGCTGGCGCGTTCGCCCCGCGCGCCATCGACGTCCAGGATCGCCTCCGTCCCGCCCAAGGACGGCACGGTCGGGTGCCCGACCAGATTGCCCCACAGCCGCCCGAAGGCTTCCTGCTGGGCGTCGTCGATGTGGTGCTGGTCGCGGACGAAGATCACCTTGTGTTCGTACACGGCGTCTTGAATCGCCTTCAGCGTCGCCGGGTGCAGATCGCCTGACAGCGCGACGCCGCGCAGCTCGGCACCGATGTTGCCGTTGATCGGCTTGATGTCCAGGACGGGGGTGGCGCTGTGGGCGTGGTTGGCGGTGCTCATCAATCCGTCTCCTGTTGGCTGGATGGGCCTGCTGACGGGGCGGTGGACCGACCATCGGCGTCCACAAATCCCCTATTGGAATGTGGGAATGCTAGCATCAATATCTATAAATTCAATAGGATTCAAATTTGATTTTTTGTAGGATGATGGTGTGGAATTCGGATGGCGCACGAACGCCCGCCCATGCCCCGGAGCCACCCCCAATCTTCCTGAGGAGAGAGCGTTATGCTGACACGAAGACTCCGCGCCTTGTTTCCCGCCCGCGCGCTTGGCCTGCTGGTGGCGGCGACGCTGGCGGCGTCGTCCTGGCCCGCCACCGCGCGGGCGGAGGTGGCGGAATTGTCCATCGCCATCCAATATGGCCTTGGCTATCTGCCGCTGCTGGTCGCCAAGAATCAGCGCTTGATCGAGAAATACGCGCAGGCTCAGGGCGTCGGGCCGCTGACGGTCAAATGGACGGTGCTGAACGGCGGGGCGGCGACCAACGACGCGCTGTTGTCGGGCAACGCCCACATCGTCGGGGCGGGCATCGCGCCGCTGTTGACCATCTGGGACAAGACGCGCGGCTCGCTGAACGTCAAGGCGCTGGCGGGTCTGGATTCCTCCGCCTATTGGCTGACCAGCAACAACCCCAAGGTTCGGAGCATCCGCGATCTGACGGAAAAGGACCGCATCGCGGTTCCGGCGACGCGGGTGTCGATCAATTCGGTCATCCTTCAGATCGCCGCCGAGAAGGAGTTCGGTCCCGGCCATCACTATGATCTGGAACCCTTCACCACCACGCTCAGCCCGCCGGAAGCGACGGCGGCCCTGGTGTCGGGCAAGACCGAGATCACCGGCCATGTGACGACGCCGACCTACGGATCGCAGCAGTTGGCCTATCCGAACGTTCACCGGGTTTTGAGTTCGCGCGACGTCGTCGGCCCGGCGACGCTGGTGCTGGCCTACGCCACGTCCAAATTTCACGACGAGAATCCGAAGGTCGTCGCCGTCTTTCTCGGCGCGCTGCGCGACGCCTTCGCGCAGATCGAACGCGACAAGCCGCTGGCCGCCCGCGCCTATCTGGCCGAAGAACCCAGCAAGTTGAGCGAGGCCGACGTCGTGGCCCTGCTGAACAACCCGGACATCAGCCATTCCTTTGTGCCGTACAACACCGGCGTGATCGCCGATTTCATGCACCGCGTCGGCTCCATCAAGACCAAGCCGACCTCGTGGAAGGATTATGTCTTTTCCGACCTGCACGGCGAAGCGGGGAGTTGAGGCGCGGCGGGTTGCGCGCGGTGGTGGGCGCGGCGGAGATCGCTCCGCCCGCGCCCGTCCCGGCTCCCGCCCTCGCCCATCAGGCGGCGGCGGAGGCCGCCGGTTCGACGTTGCGCGCGCGGCTGCGCTGGCCATCCGCCGCCACCGGCGGCGCGCCCGCGATGGTGACGCGGCGGACGACGCGCGGTTGGTCGTCGTAATCGTCGATAGCGCGGTGCTGGGTCGCCCGGTTGTCCCACACCGCCACGTCGCCCGCCGCCCAACGCCAGCGCACGACGTTTTCCGGCCGGGTCACATGGGTCTGGAACAGCTCCAGCAGCAGCCGGGAATCCGTGCTGGTCAGCCCGAGAATCCGTTGCACGAAATGGCCGAGGATCAGCGCCTTTTCGCCGGTTTCGGGATGGACATGGACCAGCGGGTGTTCGGTCTCGTAGCGGGTGGCGGTGAAGACCGACTGATAACGGTGCAACGCCTGTTCGGATTTGTTCTGACGGTCGCCGACGTAATCATAGACGTTGGAATGCAGCGCCCACAGCCGGTCGGCCAGATCGCGCAGCGGCTCGGGCAGTTCGGCGTAGGCGGCGGCGGTGTTGGCCCACAGCGTGTCGCCGCCGCGTTCGGGCGCGGTGACGCTGCGCAGGATCGAAATCGCCGGGTAATCGGGAACGAAGGTGACGTCGGTGTGCCAGGAACTGGCGCGCTCGCCCCGGCTGCCGTCGACGTCCAGCACATGGTCGGTCCCCTTCAGCGACGGCACGGTCGGGTGCGACACCAGATCGCCGAACAGCCGCCCGAAGGCTTCCTGCCCGGCTTCGTCCAGATGGGTCTGATTGCGGAAAAACAGGATCTTGTGGGTTCCCAACGCTTGCCGGATGGCGCGCACGGTCGCCGGTTGCAGATCGCCGGACAGGCGGAGGTTCAAAACCTCCGCGCCCAGGCGACCGGCGACGGGCCGAAGGTCGAGACCGAAGACGGCGGAGGCTGGGGTCGGGGCGGCGGTGGGGGCGTCGAGGGCAAGAGCGCTCATGCTGGGGGCTTTCCAGTGTTGGATTGGATGACCGGGTTGGTTCGACGGACGGGATGAAAAGGCGGAACGGATCAGGCCGCCAGGGAGGCGGCGCGGGGCGCGGCGTCAGCGGGGGCGAGTTGGGCGAGAACCTCTTCGCGCAGCCGGACGAAGGTCGGGTCGGCGCGGTCGTGCGCGCCGTCCGCTCCCAAGGGCAGACGGGCCGCCGGGATGATCGAGGCGATGCGGCCGGGGCGCGGGTGCATCACCACCACGCGGTCGCCGAGAAACAGCGCCTCCTCCACATCGTGGGTGACGAGGATGGCGGTGATGCCCTCGGCCCGGACGATGCGTTGCAACTCCCCTTGCAGATGGGTGCGGGTCAGCGCGTCGAGCGCGCCGAACGGCTCGTCCAGCAGCAGGATGCGCGGGCGGTTGACCAGCGCGCGGGCGATGGCGACGCGCTGGGCCATGCCGCCGGACAATTGGCTGGGGTAGGCGTCGGCGAAGGCGCTCAACCCGACAAGGTCGAGGTGATCGCGGACCAGACGGCGCTTGTCCGCCGCCGACCGCTTTGAGGTCAGCAGGCCAAGGGCGACGTTTTCCGCCGCCGTCAGCCAGGGAAACAGACGATGCTCCTGAAAGACGATGGCGCGGTCCAGGCCGGGGCCGTCCAGCGCCCGGCCATCCAGCAGGATCGCCCCGTCATGCTGGCGCTCCAGCCCGACGATCAACCGCAGCAGGGTCGATTTTCCGCAGCCCGACGCGCCGACGATGGACAGGAACTCGCCCGCCGGGATGGACAGGTCGATGCCCTGAAGGGCGGTGAAGCTGGCGCCGGACACGCTGTAGCGTTTGCCGACGCCCTGCAAGTCAAGGGTTCCCTGGGTCATGAAATGGGGGACTCCGTGGGGCCGGTCAGCGCGAACGCCAGCGCAGGGCGCGCGCCTCCAGCCGGGTTGCGGCGAGGTTGAGGGCGAGGCCGATCAATCCGAGCAGCAAGACGCCGAGAAACACGAGATCCATGTGGAAATGCTCGCGCCCCTCGGTCATCAGGCCGCCGATGCCGGGGCCGACGGTCATGAAATATTCAGCGCCGACGGTGGCCAGCCAGGATTGGATCAGCCCCAGATGCAGACCGATGAAGATCGACGGCAGGGCGGCGGGCAGCGTCAGCGTGACAAGGCGTCGCCAGCGGTTCAGCGTCAGAACCTCGGCGACCTCGGCCAGCTTGGGCGGAACCGCGCGGGCACCGTTCCAGGCGTTGACGACGGCGGGGGTGAAGGCGGCCAGCGCGATGAAGGCGATCTTGGCCTCCTCGCCAACCCCGAACCACACCGACAGCAGCGGGATCCAGGCGAAGATCGCGATCTGCTTCACCGCGTTGAAGGTCGGGCCGATGACCCGGTCCAGCGTCCGCGACAGTCCCAACGCCAGCCCCAGCGGCACGCCCAGCGCGCTGCCCAGAGCGAAGCCGACCAGATCGCGGGCCAGACTGGCCCCGATGTCCCCCAGCAAACGGCCTTCGCTCAGTTCCGTGACGGCCCGTTGGAGGACGGCGGCGAGCGACGGCAGGATTTTCGGATCGACCAGGGCGAAGCGGCTCGACGCCTCCCACGCGATCAGCAGGGCGAGCGCCGGCAGCAGGCCATAGGCGCGGCGGGTTGCGGCGGATGGGGGCGCGTCGCGGTCGGGAGCGGCGGGGGCGAGGGCGGCGGCGCTCATGATCCGGCCAACTCCCAGCGTTGGAGGCGGCGCTCCACCCGGCCCAGCGACCAATCCAGCGCGAAGCCGACCAGACCGACGACGATCATCGCCAGGATGACCAGATCAAGCTGGAACAGTTGCCGCCCCCAGACCATCAGATAGCCCAGCCCTTCGGACGAGGCGAGCAACTCGACCGCCACCAGCGCCAACCACGCGTTGGTCAGGCCGTTGCGGATTCCGGTGAAAACCGTGGGGACCGACGCGGGCAGCACGATCCGCGTCAGGGTCAGCCACGGCCCGAAGGTCAGCGCCGCGCCAACCTCGCGCCACGCGGCGGGAACGTTGCGGATGCCCTTGTGCGTGTTCAGCGCCACCGGGATCAACGCCGCCTTGGCGATGATGAGGACCTTCAACGCCTCGTCGATGCCGACCAGCAGCATCAGCAGCGGGATCCAGCCCAGCGGCGGCACCTGGGCGATGGCGGTGAAGCTCGGTTCGATGATCCAGCGCGCCCGATCCGACAGCCCCATGGCCACGCCCAGCCCCAACCCCAGCGCCGCGCCCAGCGCGAAGCCTTCGATCACCCGCAGCAGGCTGACGCCGGTGTGGAACCACAGATCGCCGGTTTCGACGAATTCGGCGACGGTCGCGGCGACCAGGGCGGGATCGGGCAGGATTTGGGCGGGCAGCCAGCCCAGCCGGGCCGACAGGATCCACAGGCCCAGCAAGAGCGTCGGGAAGGCGAGGGGGACGGCGGCGGCGGCGGTCACGCCGCCGCGAAGCCGTTCCGCCACGGCGGCCAGACGGGGCGGCCAACGGCGGGGGCCGACGGCGGCGGACGGGTCGCGGGCGACGGCGGAGTGAAAGGCGGCGCGGCCGAGGTCAAGGTTGGTCATGCGGCGACTCCCGTGCGAAAGGCGTCTGGGGCAAAGACGTCTGCGTTACTTCGCGGCGGTCTGCTGCTGGCCCTTGGCGTCGTAGCGCGGCCAACGGCCTTCCAACCCCAATTCGGCGGTGGCCTTGTTCACGTAAGACGGCTCGAACCAGCCATCGACGCTGACGTCGCCGCGCACCAGCTTGTAGCCCTTGGCCCGTTCGATCTGGTCGCGGTAGGCGGCGACGAGGAAGTCGTCGATCACCGGGGTGTTGCGGTAGACCAGAGACTGCCCGTCGAGATCGGCGCGGAAGGTTTCCGCCGGAATGCCGGACTTGGCCCATTCCTCAAACACCGCTTCGCGGTTGGCCTCGTCCGACGCCCAGGCGGCGGCCTTCACCAGCGCCTTGACCACGCGGTACGTCACGCCGGGATGCGCCTGCTCGAACGCCTCCGTCACCAACAGATGCGCATGGCGGGTGAAGGTCGGGTCGTCGCCCTTGGTGCTGTAGATCACCTTGGCCGTGCCCTGCTTGTCGAGCGCCAGATAGTCGGCCTGGCCAAAGGCGGCGTCGATGTCGCCGGTGGCCAGGGCCGCCGTCGCGGTGGCGAAATCCATGTTGATGAATTTCACGTCGCGTTCGGTCAGGCCATGGGCGGCCAGAACCTTGTCGGTGGCGAGTTGAAGGTTGGTGCCGCGAAACTGCGCCACCTTGCGGCCCTTCAGATCGGCGATGGAGGCGATGCCCGATTTCGGCGTGACCGCCAGATAGATGTTCGCCCGCAGGCCGCTGGCGTCGAGAAGCTTGGTCTTCAACCCGTTGGATCGACCGACCACGGCGGGCAGGTCGCCTTGCAGGGCGAAATCCAACTGCTTGTTGGCGATGGCCTCGTTCACCGCCGGGCCGGCGCCTTTGAAAAAGGACCATTCGATGGAAATGTCGGGGTCGTTCTTGAACTCCTCGGCCAGAAAGCCCTTGGAATGGAGGATGGCGGCGGAATTGCTGCTGCCGAATTGGCGGTTGCCGACGCCGACCTGGGCGAAGCCGAAGCGGATGGCGACCGGTTCGGCCAGGACAGGTTCCGCCGCCGTCAGCCCAAAGGCCAGGGCGGCGGTGGCCAGAAAGACGGATTTCGCGGCGAGGGAAGCAAGGGCTTTCATGGCGGGGCGTCTCTCCGATGGAGGGCGGGGACCGGGGCGCGCGGGTCAGGACGCGCGGCGCGGGCGGTTCCGAAAATGCGATGGGGACCTGCGATGGGGTGTTTGTAGTTGACTATATCTATAGACATTATCAACATAGGAAAAATTAAGCGTATTAATCATGTTGTTCATCGGGCGGCGGGGTCGCCGCCCCGCAACGGGAGACATCCGAATCATGGTTGAGCACCGCTATCTCGGACGCAGCGGGCTGAAGGTTTCGCCCCTGGCTTTGGGGGCGATGATGTTCGGCGGCCCGACCGACGAGCCGACCGCGCAGCGCATCATCGCCAAGGCCAAGGCGCAGGGCTTCAACTTCATCGACACCGCCGACGTCTACCACCAGGGCCGCTCGGAAGAGGTGGTGGGGCGGGCCATCGCGTCCGACCGCGACGCCTGGGTGTTGGCGACCAAATTCGTCAACCCGCTGGGCGACGGTCCCAACCGGGGCGGCATTTCGCGCAAATGGATCGTCGAAACGGTGGAGAACAGCCTGCGCCGTTTGGGCACGGATTACATCGACATCCTGTATTTCCACCGCGCCCCCTTCGACGCCCCGTTGGACGAGGCGGTGCGCGCCATCGCCGATCTGGTGCGGGCGGGCAAGCTGCGTTACTTCGGTGTGTCCAACTTCCGCGCCTGGCGGATCGCCGAGGTGGCGCATCTGGCCGACCGCTACGGCATCGACCGCCCCATCGCCAGCCAGCCGCTCTACAACATCGTCAACCGCACCGCCGAGGCGGAACAATTGCCGGCGGCGGCCCATTATGGGCTTGGCGTGGTGTCCTATTCGCCGCTGGCGCGCGGGGTTCTGACCGGCAAATACGCGCCCGACGCCGCGCCCGCGCCCGACACCCGCGCGGGCCGCGCCGACCGGCGCATTCTGGAAACCGAATGGCGTCCCGAATCGCTGGCGATCGCCCAGGAGATCAAGCGCCACACCGACGAACGCGGCGTGTCCCCGGCGGATTTCGCCCTGGCGTGGGTGCTGAACAACCGGCTCGTCACCGCCGCCATCGCCGGGCCGCGCACCGAAGAGCAGTGGGACGGCTATGTGAAGGCGCTCGACTACCGCTTCACCGCCGAGGATGAGGCGTTGGTCAACCGTTTGGTGGCGGCGGGCCACGCCTCCACCCACGGATTCAACGACCCAAGCCATCCGGTGGAAGGCCGGGTCGCGCGCGTCGGATAGGCGCGCCTGGACAGGGTTTCTGGACAGGGTTCCTGGACAGGGGGCGGCGAGTTTCCTATACCGGCCTGAATCACCCACAGCGATTCAGGGTTCCCGGCGTGCTGAGCAACAAGGGCAAATACGGGCTGAAGGCGTTGATCCATCTGGCGGCCCTGCCGCCGGGCGTCAGCGCCCAAGGCGCCGACATCGCCGCGCGCAACAACATTCCCAAAAAATTCCTCGATGGGATCCTGTTGGAACTGCGCAACGCGGGGGTGGTCCATTCCCGCAAGGGGCCGGGCGGCGGCTATCGCCTCGCCCGCCCGGCCTCGCAAATCCGCATCGGCGCGGTGGTCCGCGTGCTCGACGGGCCGCTGGCCCCCATCGCCTGCGTCAGCCAATCCGCCTATCAACCGTGTGAGGATTGTGGCGATCCCTGCCGTTGCCCGGTGCGGGAAGCCATGCGGATGGCCCGCGACGCCATCGCCTATGTGCTGGACAACATGGAGCTTTCGGCGTTGGTCGCCCATGCGGAACCCCATGACGATCTGTGGATGTATGTGATTTGACAGGTCGATTTCGCTGTATATCTGTGAATTTCTCCACATAAACCACTTAATCAATAGACAATATGGGGGATTGAGAGCAGGATCGTCCCTGTTTTTCGCGAGGGGGACGCGCGCCCGCCGCCGGTCGCCGCTGTGACGGTCGCCGCCGCGACACCGCGCCGCCCAGCCTCGCCTCCACCCGCCAGCAGGGGTTTTCCATGCCCGCATCGTCCGCCATCCCGAATCGGCAACTGACGCTCAACCTGTTCATCTATCCCGGCGGCCATCACGAGGCGGGATGGCGCTATCCCGGCTCGGATCCGCAGCGGCTGAACGACGCCGCCTATTACCAGGAGTTGGCGCAGAAGGCCGAAGCGGCCAAGTTCGACGCGGTGTTCTTCGCCGACGGCCCGGCCTTGCCCGACAACATCCGCTACGCCTCGCGTTTCCGGTACGAGCCGCTGACGCTGTTGACGGCCATCGCCGCCGTCACCTCGCGCATCGGGCTGATCGGCACCGCGTCCACCACCTATTACGAGCCGTACAATCTGGCCCGGCTCTACGCCTCGCTCGACCACATCAGCGGCGGGCGCGCCGGTTGGAACATCGTCACCACCTCGGCGTCCAACGCCGGGGCGAATTTCGGTTTGCCGGAAAACCCCTCGCACGCCGACCGCGACGCCCGCGCCAGCGAATTCGTCGATGTCGTCACCAAGCTGTGGGACAGTTGGGAGGACGACGCGCTGGTCGCCGACCCGGTGTCGGGCGTGCTGGCCGACGACGCCAAGATTCACGCCATCGAGCACATCGGTCGCCATTTCCGGGTGAAGGGGGCCTTGAACGCGCCGCGCACCCCGCAGGGCCGCCCGGTCTATGTCCAGGCGGGATCGTCCGACGACGGCCGTTCCTTCGCCGCGCGCTACGCCGAGGCGATCTTCACCGCGCATCAGACGCTGGCCAGCGCCCAAAGCTTTTACGCCGACATCAAGAAGCAGACGGCGGCGTTGGGCCGCAACCCGGACCATGTCCGCGTCCTGCCCGGCATCAGCCCCTACATCGGCTCGACCGAGGCGGAGGCGAAGGCGCTGTTCGAGGAGTTCAACGCGCTGATCCAACCGGCTTTCTCGTTGGCGCAGTTGAAGCAGATGATCGGGCTGGATCTGACCGGCCATGACCTGGACGGGCCGTTCCCGCGCCATTTGATCGACACATCCGGGCCGCTGGGCGTCGCCAGCCGCTTCCGTCTGGTGCTCGACATCGTGGACCGGGAAAAGCCGACGATCCGCCAATTGATCGAACGCTTGGCGGGCGCGCGCGGCCATTACGTGGTGGTCGGCACGCCGGAGAAGATCGCCGACGAAATTCAGACCTGGTTCGAGAACGGCGCCGCCGACGGCTTCAACGTCATGCCGCCCTGGCTGCATGGCGGCTTCGAGGTCTTCGCCGCCGAGGTGCTTCCCATCCTGCGCAAGCGCGGCCTGTTCCGCACGGAGTACAGCGGGACCACCCTGCGCGACCATTACGGCCTGCCGCGCCCCGACAGCCAGTTCGCCACGGCGGAACGCGCCACCGCCTGACCCGTTTCCCGGAGTGTTCCCCAATGTCCTTCGCCCTTCAGGAGGAGGTCGCGCCGATCCCGCGCGGCCCCCTCGATTTTCCCGACAGCCCGCTGTCGCGGGCGGTTCGCCAGCCCTTGATGCTGGGGCTGTTCCTCAATCTTCAGGACATCCGCTTTTCCAACCTGCCGACAACGTCGAGTTGGACCTATGATTACAACGCCGCGCTGGTGCAAAAGGCCGACGCGCTGGGCTTCGACATCGCCTTCAGCCGCACCCAATGGCTGCCCAAGGGCGGCTATGACGGCGAGGCGTCGCTCGACAGCTTCGTGGCGCTGGGGGCGATGGCGGCGACGACCAAAAACATCCTGCTGATTTCGACCCTGCATGTGCTGTACGGCCCCTGGCACCCGCTGCACATCGCCAAGATCGGCACCACCTTCGACCATATTTCCAAGGGGCGCTGGGGCATCAACATCGTCACCGGCCACCGCGCCATCGAACATGAAATGTTCGGCTGGAACCGCATCGAGCATGACCGCCGCTACGCCATGACCGGCGAATTGTTCGAGACTTTGCACCGGCTGTGGACCGACACCGAGAATTACTCCCGCGCGGCGGAGTTGGGCGGCTGGAAGATCGTCAACGGCTACATCACGCCCAAGCCGCTTTATGGCCGCCCGATCCTGGTGACGGCGGCCGGATCCCCGGCGGGCATCGACTTCGCCGCCGAGCATTCCGACCTTCTGTTCATCACCTCGCCCGGCGGGTCGCACATCGACAGCGCGCTGGAGACGCTGCCCGCCCACATCGCCGACATCAAGACGCGCGCCGCCGCCCGTGGCCGCACGGTGAAGACGATCATCAACCCCATCGTCATCAGCCGCGACACCGAGGCGGAAACCGAAGCCTATCTGAACGCCATCATGGACAACCGCCCGCCGCCCAGCCCGACCAGCTTCGGCCATCGCGGCTACGACAGCGACGCCTTCGCCTGGCGTGGCCGCAACGACCCGCGCCACAAGCAGGGCCTGAATCTGGGCGGCAACATCGAAATCATCGGCACGCCCGAACAGGTCGTCGAACAGTTGATCGGTCTGAAGAAGGCCGGGATCGACGGCGTGCAGTTCAATTTCTACGACTTCGCCGTCGATCTCGACCATTTCGCCGAAACCACCCTGCCGCTGCTGAAAAGCGCCGGTTTGCGGCTGTAAGCGGCGGGACATTGGCGATTGCGGAGGGATCCATGGGACGACAGCGTCATCTTGGTGCCTTCATGCGCCCTCGCTTTTTTGCGTCGTGACGGTTCCGGGTCCGCGCCGAGAGGAGGCGTTGACCCGGAACCAACGCTCAGTGCGGGAAGGGCGCGCCGTGGCGTTCGGCCAGCAGTGTCAGGATGCGCGCGGTGTCGGAGACGAAACGCTGGTCGCCGTGCCGTTGGGCGTCGTCCGGGATTGGCGCGCCGTCGCCCAACACCAGAACCGGCAGGCCCTGATTCTCCTCCCCCAGCAGGGCGACGACCGGGCCGCGCGGGCGGGGGAAGGGCAGGCGGACCACCTCGATCCGGTCGGCCAGCGCCGGGTTGGAGGCGAGAACCCCTTCGATCTGGTTGCAATGGGGGCAGAAATAGAGCCTTCCGGGCTGGTTGGGATCCTCGAAGCCCGGTTCGATGAGAAACACGCGGTCGCGGCTCATGCGGTCAACTCCTGTGTCGCTGTGTGTTCCGCTGCGAGCGGAGGGTCCGAAGGGAAGCGGTGATGGGCGGCGGGGTGGCTGTCGGGCAGGCGCGGCTGCCCGGTCAGCTTCTGGCGCAACGGGCCGGGGGCGTAGTCGGTTTTGAACAGGCCGCGCGCCTGAAGCTCCGGCACCAGAAGATCGACGATGGCCTCCAGATTTTCCGGCTCGACGAGGCGGACAAGGTTGAAGCCGTCGATGCCGGTCTCATTGATCCAGGATTGCATCTCTTCGGCGACGGTGGCGGGGGAACCGACGAGGAAGGCGCCGCGCCCGCCGACCTGATCGAAGCTGGCGAGATCCCGCACGGTCCAGGCGCGGTCGGGGCTGCGCGTCGTGATCGCCTCGATCAACGACCGCATGGCGTTGCCCGTCACCGCGCGGATTGGTTCGTCCAACCCATAGGCCGACAGGTCGATGCCCGACCAACCGGACATCAGGGCCAGCGTGCCTTCGGGATCGACGAAGGCCGCATACTCGCGCCGACGATCCTCCGCCGCCCCGTCGGTCGGGCCGACGATGACGCTGGCGCCCAGGAAAATTTTGACGTCGTTCGGGTCGCGCCCACGCTCCGCCGCGCCCCGGCGGATGTCGCGGACGGTGTCGGCGACCAGCGCCTTGGTGTGGCCGTTGATGAAGACCGCCTCGGCGTGGGCGGCGGCGAAGGCCCGCCCCGCCGTGGAGGCACCCGCCTGGAACAGGAAGGGGGTGCGTTGGGGCGAGGGGTGGACCAGATGAATGGCGTCGATCCCGTGGGTGGTTCCGGCGCGGGTGACGCGGCGGACCCGGTCGGGCCGGGTGTAAACCCGCGCCGCGCGGTCGCGGACCAGCGCGTCGTCGGCCCAACTGCCTTCCCACAGGGCGTAGACGCTGTCGAGGAACTCCTCGGCGGCGGCGTAGCGGGCGTCATGCTCGCTCAGGCCGCTTTGCCCCATGCCGCGCGCGCCGCTGCCCAGAATGCCGGTGACGATGTTCCAGGCCACCCGCCCGCCGGTCAGATGGTCCAGGGTGGAAAAGCGCCGGGCCAACGCGTAGGGCCGTTCGTAGCTGAGCGTGGCGGTGACGCCGAATCCGATGTGCTCGGTCACGGCGGCCATCAGCGGCACGACCGGAAAAGGATCGAGCGTCGGGGCCTGCGCGCCCGACCGCAGGGCGGCGTCGGGCGTTCCGCCATAGACGTCATAAACCCCGATGACGTCGGCCAGGAACACGGCGTCCAGCTTGCCACGCTCGGCGGTGCGCGCCAGATGGGTCCAATAGCCCGGCGTGTCGTGGGTTGACGAGCGGTCGCGCGGGTGCGCCCACAGCCCCGCCCAGGAATGACCCGGCGCGTTCATGTGGAAGGCGTTCAGACGGATGTGCCGGGGCATGGACGACTTCACTCCGCTGCGGTCGCGATGGGGGTGGCGATGGGGGTGGCGAAACGGCTGGGCGGGCGCTTCAGGCCGAGATGGTCGCGCAGGGTGGTTCCCTCATACTCCGTGCGGAACAGGCCGCGACGGCGCAGCTCCGGGACGACCAGCTCAATGAAATCGACCAGACCGCCGGGCAGGGTCGGGGCCATGATGTTGAAGCCGTCGGCCCCGTAATTCACGAAACGCTCTTCCAACTGGTCGGCGATCTGCGTTGGCGTGCCGACGATCTGCCAATGGCCGCGCGCCCCGGCGATGCGCAGGTAAAGCTCGCGGATCGTCAGATTTTCCCGCCGTGCCAGTTCGATCAACAGCGCCTGACGGCTCTTGCCGCCCTCGGTCGCGGGCAGGTCGGGCAGCGGGCCGTCGATGTCGAAGCGGGCGAAATCAATGTCGGCGGCGTGTTCGCGCAGCAGACCCAAACCGACGACCGGCTGGATCAGCTCCTGCAACGCCTCGAACTTCTCCCGCGCTTCGGCTTCGCTGCGGCCCACCACCGGGAAGACGCCGGGCAGGATCTTCAGATCGTCGGGCGAGCGGCCATGTTTGGCGAGGCGGCCTTTCAGATCGGCGTAGAAGCCGACCGCGTCGGCCAGGGTCTGTTGCGCGGTGAAGACGGCCTCGGCGGTGCGCGCCGCCAGCTCCTTGCCGGGTTCGGACGATCCGGCCTGAACCACCACCGGATGGCCCTGCGGCGGGCGCGGGATGTTCAGCGGGCCGCGCACCTGGAAATGCCGCCCGTGATGATCGAGGCGGTGCAGCTTGGACTCATCGGCGTAGACGCCGCTGGCGCGGTCGCGGCGGAAGGCGTCGTCCTCCACCGAATCCCACAGGGCGGTGGCGACGTCGATGAACTCCTCCGCCCGCGCGTAGCGGTCGGCGTGGGGAATCGGCGCGGCGTGGCCGAAATTGCGCGAGGTGCCGGTGTCGCCCGAGGTGACGAGATTCCAACCGGCCCGCCCGTTGCTGAGATGGTCGAGCGAGGCGAATTGGCGGGCGAGGTTGTAGGGATCGGAAAAGCTGGTGGACGCCGTCGCCACCAACCCGATGCGCGAGGTCGCCCCGGCCAACGCCGACAGAAGCGTGATCGGCTCGAACGGGTAAAAGCCGTTGTGCGCCTTGTGTCCGGCGGCCCCGGCCTCGTCCAGCCGGGCGGCGACGCCGTCGGCCAGGAACACGGCGTCGAACTTGGCGGCTTCGGCGATGCGGGCGAACTGCACGAAATCATCCAGGCGGACGCTGTCCGAGGCGTCGGCGTGACGCCAGCCCGCGACATGGTGGCCGGTGAAGAGAAGAAAGGCTCCGAGACTGAGCTTGCCGCTGCGCTTGGGCATGAGGGGGCATCCTTCCGGGGTCAGTGGATGGGCGAAAGATCGGCGTGGTGGCAGGCGACGGTCTGGCCGTCGCCGACGGCGCGGCTGATGGGTTCCTCCACCTGGCATCGCGCGGTCGCCAGCGGGCAGCGCGGGTGAAAGCGGCAGCCGCTGGGAATCTGGCGGGGGGAGGGCAGATCGCCCGACAGCGGCGCGGCGTGGCGCCGCCGCGTCGGGTTCGGCACGGCGTCGATCAGAGCGCGGGTGTAGGGGTGGAGCGGGCGGGACCACAGGCTGCGCCACGAGCCGCTTTCGACGATCCGCCCGAGATACATCACCAGCACGCGGTCGGCGAAGTACCGCACCACCGACAGGTCGTGCGAGATGAACAGATAGGACAGGCCAAGATCGGCCTTCATCCGCGACAGCAGATTGAGGATTTGCGCCTGGATCGACAGGTCGAGCGCGGAGACCGGCTCGTCGCAGATGACCAGACGCGGTTGCAGGATCAAGGCCCGCGCGATGCCGAGTCGCTGGCGCTGGCCGCCGGAAAACTCGTGCGGGTAACGCTTCAGCGCGTCGCGCGGCAGGCCGACGCGGTCGAGCGCGTCCTGCGTCTGGCCGATCCGGCTTTTGCGGTCGCCCACCCCATGCACGGCCAGCGGGCCGCCCAGAATCTCGGCCACCGTGTGGCGCGGGTTCAGCGACGCGAAGGGATCCTGAAACACCATCTGCACGCTGCGCCGGTACTGTCGCAGGGCGCGCTCCGACAGGCCGCCGACCTCCTGACCGTCGAACAGGATGCGCCCGGAGGTCGGGTTCACCAGCCGCAGCAGGGTCTTGCCGAGCGTGGATTTGCCGCAGCCGGATTCGCCGACCAGCCCGACGGTTTCGCCCGCCGCGATCTGGAACGACACATCGTCCACCGCGCGCAGGGTCGCGCCGCCGTCGCGGTAATGGGCGCGCAGGTTTTCAACCGACAGCAAGGCCATGTTCGCTCTCGCGCGTGAAGGTGACGGGGCAGGCGACGGAATGATCGTCGGCGGCGGCCATGGGTTCGGGAACCCGCGTGCGGCAAGCGGCACGGACCAGCGGGCAGCGGGGGGCGAAGGCGCAGCCGGTTTCCGCCGCCGCCGAGGCGATGGAGCCGGGGATCTCCAGCAAGGGGCCAAGCGAATGGTGATGGCCTTCCTCCAACCGGGGGGAGGCGTTGAGCAGGCCGCGCGTGTAGGGGTGGAGCGGCGCGGCGAACAGCGGCGCGAAGGGTGCCTCCTCCACCTTGCGCCCGGCGTACATCACCACCACCCGGTCGGCCCATTCGGCCACCACCCCCAGATCATGGGTGATGAGCAGCAGCGCCATGTCGAGATCGCGGCGCAGCCCGTCGAGCAGGTCGAGCACCTGGGCCTGGATGGTGACGTCCAGCGCCGTCGTCGGTTCGTCGGCGATCAGCAGCTTGGGCGAACAGGCGACGGCGATGGCGATCATCACCCGCTGGCGCATCCCACCGGAAAGCTGGTGCGGGTGTTCATCAACCCGGCGTTGGGGTTCGGGAATGCGCACAAGGTCGAGCAGCTCGACCGCGCGCCGCTTGGCCGCCGCCCGGCTCAAGCCCTGATGCAGGCGGACCACCTCGGTGATCTGGTCGCCCAGCGTCAGCACCGGATTCAGCGAGGTCATCGGTTCCTGAAAGATCATGGCGATGTCCCGTCCGCGCACGGCGCGCAGGTCGCGGTCCTTCAGCGCGGTCAAATCCCGACCGGCGAAGGCGACGCGGCCCGAGGCGATCCGCGCGCCCGACGGCAGCAGACCCAGCAGGGCCAGCGCGGTCAGCGATTTGCCCGACCCGGATTCACCGACCAGCGCCACCGTTTCGCGCGGGTTGACGGAAAAGGACAGGCCGCGCACCGGCGTGGCGCGGGGGAAGGCGATGGTCAGATCCTCGACGTTCAGAAGAGCCATGGGTCAGCGCCCCTCCGACAAGCGCGGGTTCAGCGCGTCGTTCAGCCCGTCGCCGATCAGGTTGAGCGCCAGAACGGTGACGACGATGGCCAGCCCCGGAATGGCGCTGAGATACCAGGCGGTGCGCAGCATCTCGCGCCCGGCCCCGATCATCGATCCCCAACTGATGGTGTTGGGATCGCCCAGCCCCATGAAGGACAGGGCGCTTTCCATCAAAATGGCGGTCGCCACCGTGACCGAGGCCATGACGATCACCGGCGGCAGCGCGTTTGGCAGGATCTCGCGCAGGATGATGCGGGTGTGGCCATAGCCCAGGCCGCGCGCCGCCATCACCATGTCCTTTTCGCGCAGCGCGCGGAATTCGGCGCGGACCAGACGGGCGACGGCGGGCCAGGAGACCAGCGCGATGGCCAGCGTGATCGCCGGGATGGTCGGTTGGGCGATGGCGACGGTGACGATCAGCAGGATGAAGCCGGGGATCGTCTGGAAAACCTCCACCAGCTTCACCAGCGCGTCGTCGATTCGCCCGCCGAAATAGCCCGACGTCGCCCCGACCAGCACCCCGGCCACAACGCTGACCAGCGTCGCCGCCGCCCCGATCAGCAGGCTGACCCGCGCGCCATGGACCAGCCCGGCCAGCACGTCGCGCCCCAGGGCGTCGGTGCCCAGCGGGTAATCGGGATTCTGCCCCGGCCATTGCAGGGGGCGGTCCACCATCGCCAGCGGATCCTCGGGGAACAGCGTCGGGGCCAGCGCGGCGGCGGCCAGCACCACCGCCAGGATCAACAGGCCGATCACGGCGGTCGGGTTGCGGAGATAGGCCCGCGTCGCCCGCCAGCGTCCGACCGGGGCCAGCCGTTCGGCGTCGCTGGTGGTGGCGCGCAGCGCGTCGGGGGCGTGGATGTTGGTCCAGGCGGGCGGCGGCGGCGCGCTCTGCGCGGCGTCGGTCGCCCCGTGATCCATCCCGTGATCCACCCCATGACTGGCGACAGCGGGAAGTCTGCTTTCAAAGCTGGTCATCATCGCACCTCGATGCGGGGGTCGAGCGTCGCCTGAAGCAGGTCGATCAGCGCGTTGACGGCGACCACGATCAGGGAGGACAGCAGCAGGATGCCAAGCAGGACGTTGAAGTCCCGCCCCATCACCGCCTCATAGGCGAGCCGACCCAGGCCGGGCCAGCTGTAGACCGTCTCCACCACCACGGCGCCGCCCATCAGCCCGCCGAGATGGACGCCGGCCATCGTCGTCACCGGCAGCAGGGCGTTGCGCAGCGTGTGGCGGATGGTGACGGCGGCGGGGGACAGGCCCTTGGCCCGCGCGGTGCGGATGTAATCCTGCGCCTTCACCTCCAGCATCGCGCCACGGGTGAGCCGGGCGTAGATCGCCACATAGAACAACGCCAGCGACACGGTTGGCAGCACCAGATGCCGCGCCCGGTCCAGCGCCGCGTCCCAACCGCTGTGGACGGCGCCGATGGTTTCCGCCCCGCCGCTGGGCAGCCAGCCGAGCTTCACCGAGAACAGCACGATCAGCATCAGCCCGATCCAGAAACCGGGGATCGAATAGAACAGCAGGGCCAGCACCGACAGCGCCCGGTCGGTCCAGCGCCCGGCGAAGGCGGCCATCACCGCCCCGGCGGCGATGCCGACCGCCAGCGCGCCGCCCAACGCCAGCAGCATCAGGATCAGCGTGTTGGGCAGCCGCTGCCCAATCAGTTCGGCGACCGGCATGTTGTAGCGTGGCGATTGACCCAGGCTGAACTGCGCGAGGTTGCCCAGATAGGCGAACAACTGCTCCATCAGGGGCAGGTCGAGGCCGAAGCGGGCGCGCAGCGCGGCCATGGTCTCCGCCGTCGCAGCCCCGGCCTCCCCCGCCAGCACGTCGGCGGCGTTCCCCGGTGCCAGCCGCAGCAGGAAGAAGTTCAAAATCACGATGATGAGCACCGTCGGGATCGCTTGCAGCAGCGACCGGCGCAACGCCTTCAGGACGCGCGGCGACGGGATGAGGCGTGCGCTCATCGCGGCGATGAGCGGGGCGCTCTTTGACAGGATGAGCGGGGCGCTCATTGAAAGGTTCCCGGTTCGGGGAATTCGCCGGTCAGAACCCAATGGCCGACGTTGCGCGTCTTGTATTCCGCCGGGTTGTGCAGGGTGTGGGTGCGGACGTTGCGCCAAAAACGGTCAAAGCCGTTGGCGCGGGTGGCGGATCGCGCGCCCATCACCTCGAAGATCCGCTGGGTGACGTCGAGCGCCACCTCCCCGGCGTGGACGTTGGCGGCGGCGACGGTGATGGCGGCCTCGCCGCGTTCGGTCGCGGTCAGCGCCGGGCCTTTCGCCCAGGCCCCGTTCAACGCCTCCAACGCGCTGTCGGCCAACAGCTCCGCCCCACGCAGGCGGATGTGCAACTCGCCATAGACCCGCTTGACCCAAGGGTCGTCGCTGTGGCGGTCGTGACCGGAATAAACCCAGGGGCGGCTTTTGGTCCGGGTGTAGTCCTTGGCCTCCTCCAGCGCGCCGATGGCCTGACCGATGAAGACGTTGAGCAGCACGCTTTGCTGGTGCAGCGGTCCCAGCGTGGCGAAGGGCGTTCCAACGACATCCGGGTTGGCGAACACCTCGCTGTCGTGGATGCGGACGTTGTCGTAGGTGACGGTTCCCGATCCGGTCTGGCGTTGGCCGAAGCCGTCCCAGTCGTGCAGGATGGTCAGGCCCGCCCGGTCGGGAGTGACGGCGGCGAAATGGCGTGCGTCGGTCGCCTCATCCTCCCAGGCGATGGTGATGGCGTCGGCGACGTGGGTTCCCGACGAGAAGGGACGGCGGCCGTTCAGAATCCAGCCATCCCCGTCGCGCCGCCCGAACAGGCTGTGGGAGAAACTGTTGACCGAATTGCCCCACAGCCAATTCCCCGCCACCGTCCGCGTCAGCCAGTCGCGGCGCTGGTCTTCCGACGCTTGGGTCAGCAGATTGTGCAGAAAATTGGCGTGGTAGCCGTAGAGATGCCCGATTGAGCCGTCGGCCTTCGCCAGCTCACGGGTGACGCGCAGGATCGTCGACCAACCGGCACCGCCCCCGCCATAGGCGACGGGAACGCCGATGGTCAGCAGGCCGCTGTCCTTCAACAGGCGAAGCTGGGCGAGCGGTTGCCCGCCCGTCTGGTCGTTCGCCACGGCGTCGCGGGCGAAGAGGGCGCGCAGCCGCGCGGCCTCCGCCAGCCAGGATTCGGGGGTTGCGGTGGTGGTCATGGCGTCCCCGCTCACTTTTCAATATAGACGTCGGCGAAGCTGGCGTTGATGCCCGCCACGCCCAGCGTGTGGTTCTTCACCTTCTTGCTGAACAGGGTGACGCCATCGGGCGCGATCAGATGGATCGCGGCGACGTCGTCGTAAATGAAGCGCTGGAAATCGGTCCACAGCGCCCGGCGCTTGGCGGTGTCCGGCTCCACCGCCGCCGCTTCGAGCAGACGGTCAACCTCGGAATTTTCGTAGTGGGAGGCGTTGGAGAAGGGCAGGCCGATCTTGAAATTCTTCGACCAGAACACCCGTTGCACGCCGGGGGTCGGATCAAAGGTGTTGGACAGCGATTCCAGAGTCAGGTCGAAATCGCGGCTGGTGTAGGCCTTTTGGATGTAGGTCGAGAAATCGAAGAACTGGAAATCCACGGCGATGCCGACCTTGGCCAGCGCCTGTTTGACGAAATCGCCGGCGGCCTGCCCGTTGAACGGGTTGCAGTAAAGCCGCAGGGAAAAGCGCGTGCCGTCCGCCTTTTTGGGGAAACCCGCCTCGTCGAGCAATTTGTTGGCTTTGCCGAGGTCGAAGGCGTAGGGCTTGATCGAAGGGTCGGAGAAGTTGGTCAGATAGGGGCTGATCGCCGAGGGGGCCACCTTGCCATAGCCGAAATAGACGACGTTCAGCAGCCGGTTGAGATCCAGCGCGTGGCCGATGGCCAGCCGCACCCGCTTGTCTTTCAGGATCGGGTTGTCGAAGTTGAAGTAGAGCTGCGTCATGGAGCCGTTGTACTCGTACCCCCGCGTGTCGGAGCCGAGATGCGGCAGCGCCTGAAGCCGCGCCAGATCGGACCGGGCGACGGGCGGACCGCCGCCCAAATCCAGCTCGCCGGTTTCAAAGGCGGCGGACCGGGCGCTGAGGTCGGCGATGAAGCGCACGACGATGCGGTCGAGATAGGGTTTGCCGCTGTCCCAGTAATTCGGGTTGCGTTCCAAAAGAACGTGGCTGCCCTTGACCCATTCCTTGAACACGAACGGCCCGGTGCCGATGGGCGCGCTGGCGTTCTTGTTGGTCAGCGGATCGGTCCCCTCATAGACATGCTTGGGCACGATCGGCGATTCCGACGCGTCGAGCGCGGCGAGCAGATAGGGCGCCGGCTTCGACAGACGGATGATCGCGGTGAGGGGATCGGGGGTGTCCACCTCCGTCACGAAGGCGAAGGTGCCGCGCCCGCGCGGGTGATGATCGCGCAGCAGCTTAATCGAATAGGCGACGTCGGCGGCGGTGAAGGGCTTGCCGTCGTGCCAGGTGACGCCGGGACGCAGTTTGAAGGTGTAGAGCAGTCCGTCCGGGCTGACGCTCCAGTCCGTCGCCAGGGCCGGTTGCGGTTTGAAATCAAAGTCATACGTCACCAGCCCTTCCGTCACCTTGGGCGACACGCGGGTCGACGGGCCGGCGGTGTGGGCGATGGTGACAAGGGTGGTCGGCTCATGTTCGACCAGGAAGCGCAGCACGCCGCCGCGCGTCGGTTCGGCGCTGGCCGGGGTGGCGGCCAGGGGAAGCAGAGCGGTGGCGAGCAGCGCGGGCAGGCCGAGCGCCAAGGCGCGAAGCTTGCGGCCAGGGCGCGCGGAGCGGCGAAACAAAATCATGTGTCGTCTTCCTTACGGTGCGGACGGGCGTGGCCGCCGGGCGCGGGATTAAAATGATATGATCGATGGATTTTATAGACTTTAAGGGCGCGACCGCCCCCAACGGCCCCGCCCTCTTGGCGGATCAGGGGGGCGGTTCCGGGGTGGCGGTTCAGGGTTGACCAACCCGGTATTGGCCGGGCGGCGGCGTGCCGTTGACCGCGTAATCGCCGACGATCCGGTCGCGGTAGACGCGCGGGTTGTGCGAGGCGATGGTCCGGGCGTTGCGCCAATGGCGGTCCAGCCCGGTTCCGCGCTTGGCCGCCGACGCGCCCAACGCGTCGAACAGCGTCGTCGTCGCCTCCAGGATCAGCGTGGTGATGACGGTGACGGCCTGGTTCACCTCCAGATCGGCGATGGCCACGGCGGCGGTTTCGGCGTCGTCGTCGCCCGCCAGCCGCGCCTCATAGGCGCGCTGGACCGCTTCGGCGGCCTTCAGGGCGATGGCCCCGGCGGCGTAGGCGGCGCCGCGCACCCGCCCGACGATTTGCAGAATCTGCGGGTCGTCGGCGATCCGGTCGGCGTTGCCGTGGCTGTAGACCCGCTTGCGTTCGCCGACCAGACGGGCGACGTCGGTGGCGGCGGCGCGGCCCAACCCGGCCAGCGTGGCGAGGTGCACCAGTTGGAAAAAGGCGGTGGCGTAGCGGAACCGTTCGGGCGACGGGTTGACATAGGCGTCGGGCAGAAGGACGTCGGCGAAGGTCGCGGTGCCGCTGGCGCTCAGCGATTGGCCGAATCCGTCCCAATCATCGACGATGGCCACCCCCGCCGCGCGGGTCGGCACCAGGGCGCTGACCGGATTGCCGTCGCCATCGACCGCCCCCAGATTGATCCAGTCGGCGAACAGCGATCCCGACGTGTAATATTTCCGCCCGTTCAGCAGCCAGTGATCGCCCTGACGGACCAGAGCCGTGGAGAAGGCGGCGAGCTTGGCGTCGCCGCTTTCGGAAAAGCCGCTGCCGACGGTCTCGCGTTCGGCGATGCGCGGCAGCCAACGCGCCCGCTGCTCCGCAAAACGGGAGTTCAGCACGTCTTCGGTGAAGCCGAAATGCGAGCGCAGCGCGTTGGTGACGTTGGTGTCGGCCTCCGACAATTCGATCAGCAGGGCGAACAGTTCCGGCAGGCTGGCCCCGAAGCCACCGGACTCCACGGGCAGCCGCAGGGTGGTGAAGCCGGACTCCTTCAGCCAGGACAGTTCGTCAAAGGGCAGGCGACGCTCCAGATCCCGCGTGATCGCGCCGTCGCGGATGCGGGCGAAGATCGGGCGGAAGCGGGCGGCCAGCGTGTCGTAACGGGCGCTTGGCCCGGCCCCCCAGGCCAGATCGATGGTCGTCATCGTGGCGTGCATCCTTGTCGTTTCGGGGTCGTAACGGGCGCTTGCGAAGCGGCCTTGTGAATAAGACCATATAGTCGATTATAAATATAGACTATTAAAACGCAACGCTCGAAATCGTCACCCGCTGCGCCGCAACCGCGCGTCCCGCCACAGGCGGTAGCGGGAGGCCAACAGGCGGACGGCCCGTTGGATCTGGGTGGCTATCGCCCTCATAAACCGACTTGCAAAATAGAGAAATGGATTTGATGGTGGCTTCAATGATGTGAAATTTTGGCGATCCACCCGGCGTGGGTGGCCATCGCCGGGGCCGCGACGCCCACACCGAGGAGGCCAGACCATGCGACGTTCATCCGAACTGGACCTGTTGACCGTGGCGTCCCTGATGCCGACCCCCGACGGGATTTTGCTGCTGGCCACCCAGGTCGGTGGCGACCAGGAGGCGCAAGACCGGGGGAACGCCCGCGA
>JAIXPD010000030.1 GCA_027486405.1 Azospirillum sp.
CCATGCTGGGCATCGCCAATCTCTTCGGCAACCCACTCCCCGCCGTCCGCATGGCCTGCGCTGAAGATCGCTGTGCAACCATTGCAACCGTCAAGAACGGCTTTCTTTGAATGGCCCTGGGCGCGTTCCAGGGCAATCGGGTGAAGGCTTGAAATTCCTCTATTAGGACATTTGTCATCTCCGCGAAGGCGGGGATCCAGAGTTCGCAGAGTGGCTCTGACGGGAAAGTCTGGATCCCCGCCTTCGCGGGGATGACGGTAAATTCTTCACATAGGTTTATAAACCTTCAAGCGATTGCCTTAGGCGCGTTCCCGCGCGACCGCGCCATGACGCAGGGTCAGAGCGGGGTTGCCGGGCCGTCTGCGCCGGACTCCAGCCCGGCGACGGTGGCCAGCCAGCGCGGCAGATCATCGACCTGATGGTCGATGTGCTGGCCGTCCTCGACCCCGGCGCGCTCGTAATCCTTCTCCCCGCGCAGCCACACCGTGGTCATGCCCAGCGCGTGTGCGGGTGCCAGGTTGCGGGCGATGTCCTCCACCATGCAGGCCCGCGCCGGGTCGATGGCGTGGCGGGCGATCAGGTCGGTGTAGGGGCGCGGGTCGGGTTTCGGCCGGTAATCGGCGGCGACGATGTCGTAGATCGCCTCGAACCGGTCCAGCACGCCCAGCCGCCCGGCCACATTCTCCGCGTGGCGGGTCGAGCCGTTGGTGTAGATGATCTTGCGCCCCGGCAGCCGGTCCAGCGCCGCGATCAGCAGGGCGGAGGGCTGGACGGAGCTGACGTCGATGTCGTGGACATAATCCATGTAATCGATGGGATCGACCCGATGCTCGGCCATCAGCCCGTTCAGGGTGGTCCCGTACTCCCGGAAGAACCGCTTTTGCTGAAGGCGCGCCTGTTCGAACGGGATGTCGAAATGGCGGGCGATGTACTCGCCGATGCGGCGATCCACCTGGGCGAACAGGTTGCAGGAGGCGGGGTAAAGCGTGTTGTCGAGGTCGAAGATCCAAACCCCGGTGTCACGCAGGCCGACAAGGCTGGGAGATGCGGTCATGACGCAACAATGGAGCCTGTCCCGCCCGGCGGCAAGGCGGTTTCCTGCGTTTTCCCCGGATGCGATGGTTGATTGAAGATTAACCAGCGAGGCGGTAGCATGGCCGACGCTGCCACCCCTCGCACTTTTACGTTTTGTCCTCTATTGCTTTTTCTCACAACGAGACCAGCCCCGCCCAGATCGTTTCGTCGCCCAGATCGCCTCACCGCAGAGACCACCGTGGATCTTCCCTTGACCACCGCGTCCCCTTCCGCCCAAGACCCCGTCGGCGTTGCCGCGCTGATCGCCACCTATCCCGGCCCGGCTTTGCGTCTGGCGGCGGACATGGCGGTGGCCGACACCAACGCGGAGGCGGACGACCTGCTGGACGCCGATCCCCGATGGTTGCCCACCGTGGTCGGTTGGCTGTCCGGGGCCAGCGTCGCGCCGGGGCTGCGGTCGGTTCCGGTCGAATCGGCGCGGGGGATCATGATCGTGGAGTGGGCGGGGGTTCCGCTGACCGACGGCGGGTTTCTGCTGCTGGGCCGCGACGACACGCTGGAACGCCAACTGCGCCACACCCTGACCGAATCGCGGCGGCGCTATAAGGATCTGGTGGAGGTCTCGTCGGATTTCGCCTGGGAGGTCGGGGCGGACGGAACCTTTGTTTTCGTCACCAACCGGGGCGCGCTGGGCTATGACGCCGACAGCCTGATCGGGCGTGATCCCCGCAGTCTGGCCCTGGACGAATGGGGCGATCTGCCCTTGCCCTTCGACAGCCGTCGACCGGTCGATCAAACCGAATTGTGGCTGAAAAGCGCGGATGGAACCCCGGCCTGCGTGGTGGCCTCGGCCTTGCCGCTGTTCGGATCGCAAGGGGAATGGTTGGGCGCGCGCGGGGTCTGCCGCGACGTGACCGATCAGGTGCTGCGCTCGGCCGAATTGGCCCGGGTGCGAAACCGCGAACGGCTGCTCGCCCACATCGTTCACACCCTGCGCGATCGGCTGGACGCGGCGGAAGCGCTGTCGGTGGCCTCGGCGGAAACCGCGCGCGCCTTGAGCGCCGACGGCTGCCGGATTTACCGGGCGACGGACACCCCGGTGGAGGGGGCAGGCTCGGCCAGCGGCCTGACTTTGGTCGCGGAGTTCGGGGCCGATCTGGCGCAGGTGGATGTGGATGGCCAAGGGGGTGGGGAGGCGGCGTTGCAGCCTCTGCTCGACCGCATCGCCGCAGCCGATGGCGTCGTGGTGGAACGGCTGGGGGACCTGCTGATGATCGGCGGGCGCACCGAACACCGGCAGGCGCTGAACGGGGCCGTTCTGCTGTGGCGGGAGGACGCGGCCGACCCGTGGGACGAGGAAGACCTGCATCTGCTGTCCGGCGTGGCCGATCACATCGGCATCGCGCACGCCCATCTTGCCTATCAGGAACGCTTGCGCCGCCTGTCCGAACGCGACGGGTTGACCGGCCTGTTCAACCGGCGGACCTTCTTCGAACGGCTGGAAGAGAGTTTGGAGCGGTCGGACAGCGGGGCATCGGCCCTGCTCTACGTCGATCTCGACAATTTCAAGGCGGTCAACGATCTGCACGGCCACCAGCAGGGCGACACGGTGCTGAAGGCCATCGGCACGTTGCTGTCCACCGGCGTGCGGCCGGGCGACGTGCCGGGGCGGTTGGGCGGTGACGAATTCGTGCTGTGGCTGGGCCGCGCCGACGACATCCAGGCCAAGCGGGTGGCCGAACGGCTGCTGTCGGGGATGGTCGGCTTGGCGCATCTGTCCGCCAGCCCGGAAAAGCCGCTGGGCCTGTCCATCGGCATCGCCGTGCATGTTCCCGGGCGGGGCGAAACGGTGCGTGAGTTGACCGACCGCGCCGACGCCGCCATGTACGCGGCCAAGAAAAGTGGCAAGGGCCATTACGCCTTGGCCCCGGCCTATCAACACCCGTCCATCACCCCCGTCGCGGAGGCGTCGCCGTGACCTCGCGTCCCGAACAGCTCGATCCCGCCGATTACGAATCCGCCAAACAGATGGTGCGCAGCGCCGATCCGGCGGTGCGCCGCAAGGTGGCGGAGCACCCGAAGACGCGGCCGGAGCTGTTGTATTTCCTGGCCGCCGACGCGGCGGCGGAGGTCCGGCGGGCCATCGCCACCAACGCCGGAACGCCGCGACAGGCCGACCTGATGCTCGCCAAGGACCGCGAGGTCATGGTGCGCAGCGCGGTGGCCCAGAAGATCGCGCGCCTGATGCCGGAACTGTCGGCCAACCAGGCCGCACAGCTCGAAAAACTGACGGTCGAGTGTCTGGAAACCCTGGCGCGCGATCAGGCGACCGAGGTGCGCGGCATTCTGGCCGAAGCGCTGAAGAATCTGCCCAACGCCCCCCACGGCGTCATCAACACGCTGGCCCGCGACGTCGAACTGTCGGTGTGCAGCCCGGTTCTGCTGAACTCCCCGATCCTGACCGACGAGGATCTGGCCGACATCATCATGAAAGGCCCGGTGTCGGGCGCGATGTCGGCCATCGCCAGCCGCCGCAACGTCTCGGCGGCGGTCGCCGACGCCATCGCCCGGTCCGACGACGAGGCGGCGGTCACGGCCCTGCTCGGCAACGCCTCGGCCCAGGTGCGGGAAGACACGCTGGACCGCATTCTGGATCACGCGCCGCAGCATGAACCGTGGCACGCCCCCTTGGTGCGGCGTCCGCGTCTGCCCGCCCGCGCGGTGGCGCGTTTGGCCAGCTTCGTGGCCGATGGCCTGTTGAAGGTGCTGCAAAACCGCGACGATCTCGATCCGGCGGCGGCGCGCGAGTTGGCCGAGGCGGTGCGCCAACGGGTGGGCAAGGCGGCGTCGGGCGGCGGCCCGGTCGATTTCGGCGGTGATCTGGCCGGTGCGGCCGGGGCCGGGGCGGACAAGCCCGTCGAACGGCCGTCCGACCGGGCGGCCCGGCTGTTCAAGGAAGGCAAACTGACCGAATCCGTCCTGGAAGGCTCGATGGTGGAGGGCGACCGCGCCTTTGTGCTCGCCGGGTTGGCGGAACTGTCGCAGATCCCGGTGGGCATCGTGGACCGGATCATCGGCACCCACGCCCCGCGCGCGGTCACGGCGCTGTGCTGGCGGGCTGGCCTGACCATGCGTTTTGCCCGTCAGGCCCAGTTGCGGTTGGCGCAAATCCCACCCAAGACGGCGTTGAACGCGCGCGATGGGACGCATTACCCGATGAGCGACGACGAAATGCGGTGGCAGCTTGAGTTTTTCGGGGTCGAGGCCAAAGCGTGATGGGCAAACCCGCTGTCACCCGCCGCGCGCTGTTGGGCGTCGTTGGTTGTGCCGCGCTGACGCTGGCCGCGCCGGTCGTGTGGGCCAGCGCCCCGCCCCGGGCCACGGCGGAGGAGCGCGAGGTCGCCGCCACCTTTGATTCGGCCAAGGCGGCGCTGTCCGAGCAGCGTGGGCGCGACGCGGTCCCCCTGCTGTCGCGCGCCTCGCTCAAGGCGTTGGAGGCGGTGCGCACCGCCGCTCGCAACCCGGGGGATTCCGCCCTCGATCGCTTGGAACCGGCGGAACGTTTCGCCGCCATGGGGTTGCGCCGCTATCTGGGGCCGTCGGATCTGCGCCGCATGTCGGTGGGCGACATCGCCGACCACGCGCTGAAGCAAGGATGGCTTGGCCCCAACATCATCGCCCGCAGCGCGCTGGGGCCGGTTCGGGTCAAGGGCGATCACGCTTCGGGCCTGCTGATGGTGGACAACCGCCCGGCGTTGGTTCCCGCCGATTTCGTCCGCGAAGGCGGGACGTGGCGCATTGATCTGTCGAATGTCTTTTCCTTTGGCAGCCAGATGCTGAAGGGCTTTGCCGCCATGTCCGGCAAATCCGAAACCGCTTACATCACCGATCTGCTGGACAAGCTGCCACCGGGATCCGCCGCGCTGATGAAACGCTGAGGCGCGGGATCAATCCCACAGAGCCATTGCGGGGAATCCGGCCTTTGCGCTAGGATTCGCGGGCGCTGAGGATTGTTGGTGCCCACCATGACCGCGCCCGTTGGCGATTCGCCCCCCATGCCCCATCTTGCCGCCGATTCGCCGCCGCTGCGGCGTGTGCCTTGCGGCGTGCGTTTGCGCGACGCCGTGCTGGCGCTGGCCGCCGCACGGGGCACCGATGCGGCGGCGTTGGCGCGGGCGGCGACTCTGCTGGTGCCGGACGGGGCCGAGGATCCGGGGGATCACGACGCCGAAGGAGCCGCCGTTCTGACGCTGTGCGCCTCTGTCACCGGCAGCGACGCGGCGGTCCGTCGGGCCTTGGCCGCCGCTGTGGCGCTCGCCGATCCGGGATTCCGGGTGATGCCCGCCGGGGATGTCGGGCGGTTGGAGGCGGCGGTGGAAACACTGGGCTACCGCAACAAGGCGTTGGCGCACGCGCTGCAACGTCTGTCCTTCCAGCCGCTCGATGGCCGCATCACCGAGGTGCGCGACGCCGCCCTGATGTTTGGCTTCGTCAGCGAATGGTGTTTCGACGAGGATCTGGTCCGGCGGCGTTTTCGCGAGCTGGCCCCGGTCTATCACCCCGACACCGGCGTCGTCGCCTGCCGCGAACGGATGGGGCAGTTGCTCGACGCCCGCAACATCCTGATCCAGCACGTCCGCACCGTCTACCCGTCGGGCGCGTGGGTGTCCCGCCGGGTCTCCTGAGCGCAGGGCGAGGAACGGAGCCGGTTCAAGGTTGCGTTCAGGTCGGCAGGCCGACCGCCTCGGCGGTGTTGGCGTTCTCCAGCGTCGCCCCGTCGAGTGATGCGCCGGTCAGGTCGGCCCCGCTGAGGTCGGCCTCGCTCAGATTGGCCCCGCGCAGGTCGGCCCCCGCCAGATTGGCTCCGGCGAGGTTGGCCTTGCGCAGATCGGCGTTGCGCAGCAGCGCCATGCCCAGCCGGGCGCGTTGCAGGTTGGCGCGCCAGACATGGCCGCTCATCGTCTGGATGTGGACGGGGCCAAGCTGCACCCCGGTCAGGTTGGCCCCGGTCAGGGTGGCCCGTTCCAGATTGACGCCGCGCAGATCGGCGTTGGTGAAGTCGGCCTTGCGCAGGTCGGCGAGCGACAGGTCGGCGATGGCCATGGACGCCCCGATCAGCGTGGCCCCGCGCAGGGTGATGCAGTTCAGAATGGCGGCGGACAGATTCACGCCGTCCAGCTTGCGGCCCGACAGATCCAGGGTGGACAGGTCGGCGCGGGTCCCGTCCTTGCCGCCGCTCTCGATCCAGGCGGCGTGCGCCACCAGCAGGTCGCGCACGTCGTCGTCCGGATTCTCCAGGGTCTTGGCCAGAACCGCCGCTTGCAGGTTGGGCGCGCGCAGCTGTGCCGCGTCCAGGATCGCGCCGATCAGGGTGGCCCCGCTGAAATTGGTGCGGTTGATGGCGCAGCCGGTCATCACCGCGCCCGACAGGGTGGCCCCGGTCAGGTTCGCCTCGGTCAGATCGGCGTCGGTCAAATCGCAGCCGGTCAGGTTCGATCCGGTCAGGTTGGCCCGCATGAATTTGGTGCCGCGCAGCACGGCGTCGGTCAGATCGGTCTGCATGACGAAGGCGTTGGCGATCTTGGCGCGCGACAGGTCGGCCCCCCGGATTGTCGCCGCCGTCATTTCCGAGGTCAGCACCGCGTTTTCGTACTGATGCGCCGTCATCGCCCCGCTGGAATCATAATGCAGCAGCGTGCCGTCGCGCAGATCAACCTCGACCATCGAGGCTTCGGTCAGCACCGCGCCGCGCAGGCAGGCCCCGCGCAGATCGGCCCGGCGCAAATCGGCGCGTTCCAGATTGGCCAGACGCAGATCGGCGGCGTACAGGTTGGCGCTGGACAGGTTGGCCCCGGTCAGGCGGGCGCTGAACAGCTTGGCCCCCGACAGGTCGGCGTCCGACAGATCGATGCCCGACAGGTCGAGATGGGACAGGTCGCGCATCTTCAGATTGGCACGCACGCCACCGGGCTGGCTTTTGCGGAAAGCCAGGTGGCGCAGCAGAATCGCGTTCAACTGACTTTGCGTCAGCTTGGTGCGCGGCGTGTTGGACCCGAAGCCCTGGGCGGACGACATCGCCGGAAACCCTCTTTCATCTGGCGGTCCAGAATGGATGCAAGACGCCAAAAAACAGTTAAGAATCGTAAAGGTGTCGCACAACATTCCGCTGACAACCCGGATGTTTCAAGGCTGTTTTTGTCGGTGTTGACTTAGGCGCGCCGCTTCTCTATGGTCCGCCAACCTGTCTTCCGCCAAGCCGATAGACCGGGTCCCTGGCCCTACGCCGGGTATCTCCGCCAGTCCGCGAATGTCGCGCACTGGCGCTTTTGCGCTTGTGCGGAAACGGAACCGTTGTTGTGGGATCGACCGACTGATGTTTGAAGGTTTGACCGGCCGTCTGGGCGACATCTTCGACAAGCTGCGCCGCCGTGGCGCGCTGACCGAAGAAGACGTCTCCATGGCGCTGCGCGAGGTTCGCGTGGCGTTGCTGGAGGCCGACGTCGCGCTGCCGGTGGTCAAGCAGTTCGTCACCCAGGTGAAGGAGCGCGCCGTCGGCGTCGAGGTGCTGCGCTCCGTCTCGCCGGGTCAGCAGGTCATCAAGATCGTCCATGACAATCTGGTGGAGATGCTGGGGCAGGGGGTTGACATCAACCTCAACGCCGCCCCGCCGATTCCCATTCTGATGGTCGGGTTGCAGGGGTCGGGCAAGACCACCAGCACCGCCAAGATCGCCCTGCGCCTGAAGACCAAGGACCGCAAGAAGGTCCTGATGGCCTCGCTGGACGTCCGCCGTCCGGCCGCGCAGGAGCAGTTGAAGGTGTTGGGCGAACAGGTTGGCGTCGCCACCCTGCCGATCGTTCCGGGCCAGGATCCCGTCACCATCGCCAAGCGGGCGATGGAAACCGGGCGTCTGGAGGGTTACGACGTCGTCATGCTCGACACCGCCGGTCGCCTGTCGATCGACGAGGAGCTGATGGCGGAGGTCGCGGCGGTCCGCGACGCGACCAGCCCGGTGGAAACCCTGCTGGTCGCCGACGCGATGACCGGCCAGGACGCCGTCACCGTCGCCACCAACTTCAACGACAAGGTCGGCATCACCGGCATCATGCTGACCCGCGTCGATGGCGACGCGCGGGGCGGTGCCGCCCTGTCGATGCGCCAGATCACCGGCAAGCCGATCAAGCTGCTGGGCGTGGGCGAAAAGATCGACGCGCTGGAACCCTTCCACCCCGACCGCGTCGCCGGTCGCATCCTCGGCATGGGCGACGTCGTGTCGCTGGTCGAGAAGGCGGTGGAAACCATCGACAAGGACGAAGCCGAAAAGCTCGCCCGCAAGATGGAAAAGGGCCAGGGCTTCGACCTCGACGACATGGCGATGCAGCTCAAGCAGCTCCGCAAGATGGGCGGCATGTCCGGCCTGATGGGGATGCTGCCCGGCATCGGCAAGATCAAAGAGCAGATGAAGGACGCCAACATCGACGACGGCCTGATCAAGCGTCAGGAAGCGATCATTTCGTCGATGACCAAGGCGGAACGCAAGAACCCCGACATCATCAAGGCGTCGCGCCGCAAGCGCATCGCCGCCGGGTCCGGCACCTCGGTGCAGGAGGTCAACAAGCTGCTGAAGCAGTTTGAGGGCATGCGCGGGATGATGAAGCAGGTGCAGAAGATGGGCAAGAAGGGGCTGATGCGCCACGGGCTGCAAAGCCTTCTGCCGAAGAATTTCCGGGGGCCGTTCTGATCCCCGTGAAGAGGACCCGCGCCGCGTGCGCAAGACTGTCAACGTTCTAACAGGAAAGAGTTTCGTCTCATGTCGCTCAAGATTCGTCTGGCCCGTGGTGGTGCGAAGAAGCGTCCGTTCTACGCGATCGTCGTTGCCGACGCCCGCAGCCCGCGCGATGGCCGCTTCATCGAGAAGATCGGCACCTACAACCCGATGCTGCCGCGCGAAAGCGACCAGCGCATCGTTCTGGACGTCGAGCGCGCCAAGCATTGGCTGTCGGTTGGTGGTCAGCCCACCGATCGGGTGGCCCTGTTCCTGGCCAACGCCGGCCTGATCGAGAAGCCCGCCCAGCGCGAGACCCCGAAGAAGTCGGCTCCGAAGGCCAAGGCGCAAGAGCGTCTGAAGGCCGAGGCCGCCGCCCGCGCCGCCGCCGAGGCGTGAGACTGAGCGCCGGGCGATCCAACGATGACCAGCATGATTTGCGTCGGCCAGTTCGCGGGATCGCATGGCGTTCGGGGGCTGGTGAAGCTCCGCAGCTTCACCCAGGACCCCGCCGATGTGGCCGCCTACGGCCCGCTGGCGGATGAAACCGGTGCCCGCCTGTTCAAGGTGACGCTTCAGGGCAAGGTCAAGGATCTGTTCCTGGCCAAGGTCGAGGGCATCACCAACCGCGAACAGGCCCAGGCGCTGGCCGGTGTGCGCCTCCACGTGGATCGCGCCGCCTTGCCGGAGACGGAGGACGACGATTCGTTCTATCACGCGGACCTGATTGGTTTGCGGGCGGAACGGGCCGACGGCAGCCTCTATGGCACGGTGAAGGCGATCTATGATTTCGGGGGCGGTGACGTCCTGGAGATTCGAATCGGTTCGGGTGCCTTGGAGATGCTGCCCTTCTCCAAGGCCTGCGTGCCGGTGGTGGATGTCCGGGGCGGGCGAATCGTCGTTGATCTTCCCACCGTCATCGAAGCCCGCGAGGGCGACGGCGATGGGCCGGAAGATGGGGATGAGGACGCTGAGGATGGTGAGGGGGAGCAGCGGCCGTGAATCACGGCGCGCAAGGCCCCCTGGTCTGGACCGCCAAGGTTCTGACGCTGTTCCCGGAGATGTTTCCGGGGCCACTTGGTCACAGTTTGGCCGGGAAAGCGTTGGAAAATGGAGTCTGGGCGCTGGAATCAGTGGACATTCGCTCGTTCGCGCGCGATAAACACCGCTCCGTCGATGATGCCCCATTCGGCGGAGGGGCCGGTATGGTCATGCGGCCCGACGTCCTCGACGCGGCCTTGACCGCAACGGCTGGACCTGTGGGCGCACCGGGACGCGGTCGGGCGATTTACCTGTCGCCACGCGGTCGGGTGCTGAACCAGGACCTGGTCAAGGAGTTGGTCGCCACCCCGGTGGTGACGTTGCTCTGCGGTCGGTACGAAGGGGTGGACCAGCGGGTTCTCGACGCGCATGGCCTTGAAGAGGTCAGCCTTGGGGATTTCGTGCTGTCCGGCGGTGAACTCGCCGCGCTGAGCCTGATCGATGCCGTGGTGCGCTTGCTCCCCGGTGTCATGGGCAACGCGGACACGGCGGGGGAAGAGAGTTTCGAGCGGGGATTGCTGGAGTATCCCCACTACACCCGCCCGGCGGTTTGGACCGATGGGCAGGGTGTGGAACGCGCGGTGCCGGATGTCTTGATGTCCGGCCACCACGGAAAGGTACAAGCCTGGCGCGTCGCCGAGGCGGAGAGGATCACAGAGGCCCGGAGACCGGACCTGTGGTCGCTCTACGAGGCGGAGCGGCGGGCACGGGACGCGAGTGTTACGAACAAGGGTCGACGGCAGGTTCGCCGGCGCGATCCGAAACCGGAGTGACGGTCCGCCGCGAGGCGCACCGATTGAAAAGGATAGTGCAATGAACCTGTTGCAGCAGATCGAGCAGGAACAGATCGAAAAGGCCCTCGGCGGCAAGACCATTCCCGCTTTCTCGCCGGGCGACACCGTCCGCGTGAACGTGAAGGTCGTCGAAGGCACGCGCGAACGCGTCCAGGCCTATGAAGGCGTTGTCATCGCCCGCAAGAACGCTGGCGTGAATTCGTCCTTCACCGTGCGCAAGATCAGCTACGGCGAAGGCGTGGAGCGTGTGTTCCCGCTCTATTCCCCGCGCATCGACTCGCTGGAGCTGGTCCGCAAGGGCGACGTCCGTCGCGCCAAGCTGTACTATCTGCGCGACCTGCGTGGTAAGGCCGCTCGCATCTCCGAGCGCACGACCGGCCACGGCATCACCCCGCGCGCCAGCAAGGCCGCCGCCGCCGAGTAAGGCGGACGGCTGTCGTCGCAGGTTCATCACCCCGGCGTTCGTGACCCCACGGACGCCGGATCGTTCAAGCACCTTCTTATTAGGGAGTATGCGCCATGAAGCGCACGTTCCAACCCAGCAAAATCGTGCGCAAGCGCCGTCACGGCTTCCGCGCTCGTATGGCGACCGTCGGTGGCCGCAAGGTCATCGCCCGCCGCCGCGCGCGTGGCCGCAAGGTCCTGAGCGCCTAAGGTCGCGATGACGGCGCCGGACCGCGCGGTCGGGCGCCTGATGCGCCGGCCGGAGTTTCTGGCCGTGGCTGGGACACGGCGCAAGCATGTGGCGCCCGGCCTGATTCTCCAGGTGCGTCAGCACGACGAACGACAGCGGCCCGCCCCCGGCGAGCCGCTTGTTCGTGTTGGGCTGACGGCCAGTCGCAAGGTGGGCAACGCGGTTGTGCGCAACCGCGCCCGTCGCCGGTTGCGCGAGGCGGCCCGACAGATCCTTCCCGTTTACGCGGTCCCTGGGCATGATTTTGTCCTGGTGGCGCGCGCGACCACGGCGGAACGGCCGTGGACCGATCTGCTGGGCGACCTGCTCGCCGGGCTGAAGCGTCTTGGCCTGTTGGTGGGGCCGCTTCCCGCCAAGGCCACGCTGGTTGCGCCGGGCGCGCCCAAGGCCCGTCCGGGCCAACCCGCAACGGTCGAACCAGCGCCAGACAAACCATCATCGGCCGAACCTGCCCCGCCCGAGTCGGATTGGTCAGAGGGGGCGGACCCAGCATCCTTGAGTCCGCTGGCATGAGTCCGCTGGCCCATGGGTTGCGCGCCCTGGTCTATCTCTACCGGTGGACGCTGTCGCCCTTCGTCGGCTGGCATTGCCGCTTTCAACCGACCTGTTCCCACTACGCCATCGAAGCGCTGGAACGCCACGGGGCCATCCGTGGATCCTGGCTGACCCTGCGCCGTCTGGGGCGCTGCCACCCCTGGGGCGGATCGGGCTATGACCCGGTGCCGGGAACGGCCTCCCGCCCGGCGGATCGGGGGTGTGAGGGCGGCGGACACGCCGATGCCACACAGGCGGCTGTTGCCGCGCAGCGCGAAAACCCGTAATCAAGGCCGCGCACACGCCGCCCTTCTTCAAAAGGCCTCACGGCAACCGGGACGCCATGAACGACCAACGCAACCTCATCCTCGCGATTGCCCTGTCGATCGCCATCCTGCTCGGCTTCCAGTATTTTTACGAGAAGCCCCGGATGGAGCAGCAGAAGCAGCTCGCCGCCCAGCAGGCCGCGCAGGCGGAACTGTCCGTGCCGAAGCCGGTTCCGGGGGCCATCCCCGGCAGCCCGGCGCTGCCCGGACAGGTCCCCGGTGCCGCAACCGACGCGGCGGTCAAGGACCGCGCCACGCTGGTGGCCGAACAGGTTGCCGCCGGTGGCCGCGTGAAGATCGACACGCCGTCGCTGCACGGCTCGGTCAATCTGACCGGCGGCCGCATCGACGATCTGACCCTGGCGACCTATCACGAGACGCCCGATCCCAAGAGCGCGGAAATCGTGCTGCTGGCCCCGGCCGGGACCGCGCAGGCCTATTACGCCGAATTCGGCTGGGTGCCGGAGGATCGCGCCGTCGCCATTCCGACCGACAAGACGGTGTGGACCGCGTCGGCCACCACCCTGACCCCGGCCCAGCCGCTGACGCTGACCTGGGACAACGGCCAGGGGCTGGTCTTCACCCGCAAGGTCGCGGTGGACAATGATTTCATGTTCACGGTCACGCAGACCGTGCGCAACACCGGCACCGCCCCGGTTCGCCTGATGCCCTACAGCCTGGTGTCGCGCAGCGGGACCCCGCAGACCTCCGGCTATTACATCCTGCATGAAGGCCCGCTCGGCGTGTTCGACGGCAAGCTGTCGGAGCGGAGCTACGAGGATCTGCGCAAGAAGGGCAAGGAAGAGGTTTCCACGACCGGCGGCTGGATCGGCATCACCGACAAATATTGGCTGGTGTCGCTGGTCCCCGACCAAAAGGAAAAAGTGACCGCCCGTTACCTGCACAGCACCGTCGGCCTGATCGACCGCTACCAGACCGACACGCTGGGCGCGGTGGTCGAGGTGGCTCCGGGGGCGACGGTGGAGCAGACCGGGCGTCTGTTTGCCGGGGCCAAGCAGGTCAAGCTGCTGGACGCCTACGCCGACAAGCTGGGCATCACCAACTTCGATCTGGCGATTGATTTCGGCTGGTTCTATTTCCTGACCAAGCCCTTCTTCTACGCGCTGGATTTCTTCGCCCACGTCATCGGCAATTTCGGCATCGCCATTCTGATGCTGACCATCTGCGTCAAGGCCGTCTTCTTCCCGCTCGCCAACAAGTCCTATCAGGCGATGAGCAAGATGAAGGGGCTTCAGCCGAAGATGCAGGAGCTGCGCGAGAAGTTCGGCGACGATCAGGCCCGGATGAATCAGGAGCTGATGGCGCTGTACAAGCGCGAGAAGGTCTCCCCGGTGTCGGGCTGCTTGCCGATCCTCATCCAGATTCCGGTCTTCTTCGCGCTCTACAAGGTGCTGTTCGTCACCATCGAAATGCGGCACGCGCCGTTCTTCGGCTGGATCCACGATCTGTCCTCGCCCGATCCGACGACTCTCTTCAACCTGTTCGGCCTGATCCCGTGGGATCCCCCCGCCATGCTGCATCTGGGCCTGTGGCCGATCATCATGGGCGTGACGATGTGGCTGCAACAGAAAATGAACCCGGCCCCGCCGGACCCGGTGCAGCAGAAGGTGTTCCAGTTCCTCCCCATCGTCTTCACCTTCATGCTGGCCAGCTTCCCGGCCGGTCTGGTGATCTACTGGGCCTGGAACAATCTGCTGTCGGTGGCCCAGCAGTGGATGATCATGCGCCGCATGGGCGTCAAGGTCTGACCCTGATCCGCGCACCCCTCTCCCGCACCTTGCGGGGGAGGGTGGCCCGTTCGGGCCGGGGGAGGGGATACCGGGTTTTGCGGCACTCCTCACCCCGCGCCGCACCACCCGCCGACCCTTCACCCATCCCACGCCGTTCGCGTGGGTGTCCCGCCGCCCGATGGCGGGGCTTTGCAAAAGGCGACCGCCATGACCAGCCCGTCCAAAAACAGCATCATTTCCGGTTTTGACGACGCCGAGCTGGAGGCCGGGCGGCTGCTGTTCGCCAAGGAATGCGATTTCGTGTGGGGGGCGGACGCCCTGAACCAATTGCCGGAAGCCGATCTGCCGGAGGTCGCCTTTGCCGGGCGGTCCAACGTCGGCAAATCCAGCCTGGTCAACGCGCTGACCGGGCGCAAGACGCTGGCCCGCACCTCCAACACGCCGGGCCGCACGCAGCAGCTCAATTTCTTCAACCTGGGCAACCGGCTGAAGCTGGTGGACATGCCCGGTTACGGCTACGCCAAGGAATCGAAGGAAAAGGTCGAGGCATGGAACGACATGGTCCGCCGCTTCCTGCGCGGCCGCGTCACCTTGCAGCGCGCGCTGGTGCTGGTCGATTCGCGCCACGGCCTGAAGCCGAACGACCATGAGATCATGGACATGCTCGACCGCACCGCCGTGCCCTACGTCGTCGTGCTGACCAAGATCGACAAGATCAAGCCCTCGGGCATCGATGGCCTGCGCCGCGCCACGGAAGAGGCGCTGAAGAAGCACCCGGCGGCCTTCCCGGACATCCACGCGACCAGTTCGGAGGAGAACATCGGCATCGCCGAACTGCGCGCCAGCCTCGCCAAGCTCGCCGCCGCGTGATCCCGTGCCGTTTCCGTCGCTGTCGCTGACGCCGACTCTGCTGTTTTTGATCCAGGCGCTGTTGCTGATCGCCGGGCCGTTCCTGGTCTGGCGCTTGGCCGGGGCGCGGCGCATCGCGCCGATGGTGGTCATCCAAATTCTGGCGGGGATCGCGCTCGGGCCGTCGGTGCTGGGGCAATTCGCTCCCGGCCTGTGGTCGGCGCTGTTCGCCCCGGCGGCTCTGGCCCCGCTGTCCGGTCTGGCGCTGCTCGCCGTGCTGTTTTTCGCCTTTCTCACCGGCTTGCACCTCGACCCGGCGGAGTTTCGCGGGCGGGGTCGCGCCTTTGCAGGGGTGGCCTTGTCCAGCATGGTCGTGCCGACGCTGCTGGGTGGTGCCGTCGGCTGGTGGCTGGCCGGGGCCTTTCCCGGCATGACCGGGCCGCGCGCCACGCCGGGCCTGTTCGCCGCTGGATTCGGCGTGTGCATCGGCGTGACGGCGCTGCCGGTTCTGGGCGCGATCCTGCGGGAAATGGGGTTGCTGAACGACCGGATCGGCCGCCTGGCGCTGGGCTGCGCGGCGGTGAACGACGCGCTGCTGTGGCTGCTGATGACCGGGGTGCTGGCCTGGGCGGCGGGAGGATCGGGCGCGGCGGTGGCGGTGGTGGCCGCGTTGGGCTTTGCCTATGTCGGCGTCACCGAACTGGTGGCCCGCCCGGTTCTGGCCCGGCTGATGGATCGGGTGGCCCCCGGTGGCGAGATCGGCGACATGGCGGTCGTTGTCACCTGCGCCGCGCTGCTGGCGTCCGCCGCCATCACCGAAGCGATCGGGCTGCATTACATCCTTGGGGCCTTCGTCGCCGGAACCGCCATGCCGCGTCGGCTGGCGGCGGCGATCCTGGCCCGGTTGGAGCATTTCTCCACCCTGATCCTGCTGCCCTTCTTCTTCACGCTGACCGGGCTGAAGGTGACGTTGGATCTGGGCGATCCCGCGCAGTGGGCGGTGTTCGCGCTCGCCTGTGCCGTCACGCTGGTCGGCAAGCTGGCGGGCACGGCGCTTCCGGCGCGGATGAGCGGGGAGAGCTGGCGCGACGCCCTGCGGCTGGGCACGCTGATGCCGTGCAAGGGGTTGATGGAGGTCATTGTCCTGACCATCCTGCTCGACGCCGGGGTGCTGTCGACCGCCTGTTTTTCGGCGATGGTGCTGATGGCGGTGGCGGTGACGGCGCTGACCCAGCCGATGACCCGGCTGGTGGAACGCTGGCCCGCAGCCCGCTTTTGTGACCAAAAAATTGCCCCCTAGGCAACGGCGTGGGCTTTCCGTTAAAGAAGCCCCACTGTCCATCCCGACAAAGGGAACCTGCCGTGTCGAATCCGACCCGTGACGAGTGGCTGACCAAGGCCCGTACCCTGTCCGAGGCGCTCCCCTACATGCGCCGCTACGCCGGAAGCACCTTTGTCATCAAATATGGCGGGCACGCCATGGGTGACGCCGCTCTGGCCGAACTGTTCGCCCGCGACATCGTTCTGTTGAAGCAGGTCGGCATCAACCCGGTGGTCGTCCATGGCGGCGGCCCGCAGATCGGGCAGATGCTGGACCGCCTGAAAATCCAGTCGAGCTTCATCGACGGCCTGCGCGTCACCGACAAGGCGACGGTCGAGGTGGTCGAAATGGTGTTGGCCGGATCGATCAACAAGCAGATCGTCGCCGCCATCAACAGCGCGGGCGGCCGCGCCGTCGGCCTGTCGGGCAAGGACAGCAACCTCATCACCGCCCACCGGTTGGAGCGCGTGCAGCGCGACCCCGACAGCCACATCGAAAAGCTGCTGGATCTGGGCTTCGTCGGTGAACCGCACAAGGTGAACCCGGAGATCCTGAACGCGCTTGCCAAGTCGGACATCATCCCGGTGATCGCGCCGGTCGGCTTTGACGACAAGGGCGACACCTACAACATCAACGCCGACACGGCGGCGGGCGCGGTGGCGGCGGAGCTGAAGGCCGCGCGCTTCTTCCTGCTGACCGACGTCGCCGGGGTGCTCGACAAGAACAAAAACCTGATCGACAACATGACTCTGGAGTCGGCGCGCGAGGCAATCGCCGACGGCACGGCCCAGGGCGGCATGATCCCGAAGATCGAAACCTGCATCGACGCCGTCGAAAAGGGTGTTGATGCGGCGGTGATCCTCGACGGGCGCGTGCCGCACGCCCTGTTGTTGGAGATCTTCACCGAAGGCGGTGTTGGGACCCTGATCGGGCGCGGTTGATCGCGCTATATTGCGCAGGAAACCCGCATCACCGCCGAGGCCCACCGATGACCGATCCGCGTGAAAAGCTGCTCCAGCAGATTCGGGACATCCGCGAGAAGATGGATCCGAAGTTGGTGGAGCGCGCCAAGCTGGCGGTCTTCGGCAAGGTTCCCTATGACCGGGACAACGCCCAGCAGGCGGTCGGCCATTTCCTGGACGCCCGCAACGACGGCGGGGCGTTTCGGCGGAAGCTGGCGCAGGCGCTGAAGGCGGAAGGGGCGGGGCTGGACCTCGACCCGCCGCCCTCGGCCCCGCTTGGAAGCAAGCCAGGGGGGGACAAAATGGCGGACGGCAAACCCACCGCCATGTCCTCCATCGTGTCGTTCATCAAGCCCCGGCGGGGCGGGCGGATGACGTAAGCGGGCGTAGCCCCGCCCGCTTTCCGCCAACGCCAAGGAGCACCGCCCGTGCTGCACGTCTTCGTCAACGATGGCGGCCTGCTGACCTGGGACAAGGGGGCCGACACCGCCGCCGGGCCGCTGCCCGAGTCGGCGGTGTGGCTTGACCTGCTCAACCCCACCCCGGCGGAACTGGCGCGGGTGGAGGCCATGATCGGCTTGCCCCTGCCCACGCGCGAACAAATGGCGGAAATCGAGGAATCGAGCCGCCTGCGCATCGTCAACGGCGTGCTGTCCCTCACCGTGATGGCGCTGGTCTGGGCCGACACCGACGAACCGCGCTTGACGGCGGTCAGCTTCCTGCTGGCGGGCAAGCGATTGGTGACGATCCACGACATCGACCCCCGCGCCTTTTTGGCCTTCCGCCGCAAAATCAGCCACAGCCCGGCGGCGTTGGGCAGCGGCGAATTGGTGATGGGGGCGTTGGTCGATGGGCTGATCGACCGCACCGCCGCCGTGCTGCGCCGTGCCGGGGTGGCGCTGGACGAGTTGAACCGCCGCGCCTTCCGGGGGGCGTCGCCGACCCGGCGGGTGGAGGCGATGGACGATCAGTCCGCGCTGAAGCGCATCGGCCACACCGGCCATCTGGTCGGACGGGCGCACATCAGCCTCGCCAGCCTGATCCGCATGTTGGAATTCCTGTCCAGCAACGAGGGCTGGAACGCCCGCAAGCCGACCCGCCGCTGGGCGCGCACCGCCTTGCAGGACGCGCGCGGTCTGGACGAATACCGGGTGTTCCTGTCGTCCAAGGTGGCGTTGCTGCTGGACAGCACGCTGGGTCGGATCAATGTCGAGCAGAACGAGATCGTCAAGATCGTGTCGATCCTCACCGTTCTGCTGTTCCCGCCGACGCTGGTGGCGAGCGTCTGCGGCATGAACTTCACCAGCATGCCGGGGGCGGACGAGGCGTTCGGCTACCCGTCGGCCCTGCTGCTGATGGTGCTGTCGGCGCTGTTGCCGATGATCTTCGTGCGGTTGCGCCGCTGGATGTGAGCCTCGGGTGGGGGTGGATGGCTGGCTTGGGTGTGAGTCGCGACCGTTTGCCATTTTGATCATCGGTGCGGCTTTCCTTTGACAGTCTGCGCGTGTGCCGCCATCATCGCGGCCATTCCAGGGGTGCCCCGCCAGGGGGCTGAGATATCACCGGTCGGTGCCGTGCGCACCCGGCAGCGTGATGACCCTTCGAACCTGATCCGGGTCATGCCGGCGAAGGGAGGGAACACGCGATGGGGCCGCCGCTGGTGGTCCAGCCGGGACCCAGTCCAACCAGGACATGGTCCAATCAGGACACCAGGCACCCCATCCGCGATCCACCGCCTCCGTCTGCCCCGGGTTTGTCCGCCCCAACGCCAGACGGAGAAACCCCGTGCCAAAAGATTTCGACCACGCCATCCACCCGATCACGACCGGCCCGCTGCCCGCGTCGCGCAAACGCCATGTCGCGGGCAGCCGCTTTCCCGACATCCGCGTCGCCCTGCGTGAAATCTGCCTGGGCGGCGGCGAGGAGCCGCTGACGGTCTATGACGCGTCCGGCCCCTACACCGACCCGTTGGCGCGCATCGACGTGCGCAAGGGGCTGGAGGCGCTGCGCCGCGACTGGATCCTCAACCGCCGCGACGTGGACACCACCGACAGCGGTGCGCTGTGCGGCAAGCCCGGTCTGGCCGTCACCCAGATGGCCTATGCCCGCGCCGGGATCGTCACGGCGGAGATGGAATACGTCGCCATCCGTGAAAATCTGGGCCGTCTGGCGGCGCTCGACACCCCGCGCGACGGCGAGGATTTTGGCGCGTCCATTCCCGATCTCGTGACGCCGGAGTTCGTGCGCGACGAGGTGGCGCGCGGTCGGGCCATCATCCCGTCCAACATCAACCACCCGGAATCCGAACCGATGGTGATCGGCCGGAACTTCCGCACCAAGATCAACGCCAACATCGGCAACTCCGCCGTCACCTCCTCGATCGAGGAGGAGGTGGAAAAGATGGTGTGGGCGATCCGCTGGGGGGCCGACACCGTGATGGATCTGTCCACCGGGGCCGACATTCACCAGACCCGCGAATGGATCCTGCGCAACGCCCCGGTTCCCATCGGGACCGTGCCGATCTATCAGGCCCTGGAAAAGGTCAAGGGCAAGGCCGAGGATCTGACCTGGGAGCTGTTCCGCGACACGCTGATCGAACAGGCCGAACAGGGGGTCGATTACTTCACCATCCACGCCGGTCTGCGGCTGGCCCACATCCCGCTGACCGCCAAACGCGTGACCGGCATCGTCTCGCGCGGCGGGTCGATCATGGCCAAATGGTGCCTGTCGCACCACCGCGAGAATTTCCTCTACGACCATTTCCCGGAGATCGTCGAGCTGTGCCGCCGGTACGACGTGGCGCTGTCGCTGGGCGATGGCCTGCGGCCCGGCTGCCAGGCCGACGCCAACGACGCCGCCCAATTCGCCGAGTTGGAGACGCTGGGCGAACTGACCAAGGTGGCCTGGGAACGCGACGTCCAGGTGATGATCGAAGGGCCGGGCCATGTGCCGATGCACAAGATCAAGGCCAATGTGGACAAGCAACTGGCCCTGTGCGGCGAGGCCCCCTTCTACACGCTGGGGCCGTTGGTGACGGACATCGCGCCCGGCTATGACCACATCACCAGCGCCATCGGTGCGGCGATGATCGGCTGGTTCGGCACCGCCATGCTCTGCTACGTCACGCCCAAGGAGCATCTGGGCTTGCCCGACCGCGACGACGTGAAGGCCGGGGTCATCGCCTACAAGATCGCCGCCCACGCCGCCGATCTGGCCAAGGGGCATCCGGGGGCGCGGCTGCACGACGACGCCATGTCGCGGGCGCGTTTCTCCTTCCGCTGGCGCGACCAGTTCGCCTTGGCGCTCGACCCCGACACGGCGGAGGCGTACCACGACGAAACCCTGCCGGCGGACGGGGCGAAGACCGCGCATTTCTGTTCGATGTGCGGCCCGAAATTCTGCTCGATGAAGATCACGCAGGACATCCGCGACGCCGCGCAGGCCGGAATGGCCGACATGTCGGAGAAGTTCCGCGCGTCGGGCGGTGAGATTTACCAACCGCAGCCGTAAGGGACGGTGACGGAGCGGGGTGGCTGTCACCCCGCCCCTCCGCCTCAATCCAGGGAAAAGAGCTTGGCTCCGGCTCCGCTGTCAAACAGCACGGTGGCGAACAGGGTCAGGATCGGGACCAGGAACATCAACCCGATCACGCAGCGGATGACCACATCCTTGCGGCGCGCCGAACGGCACAGGGGGCACTCGTCGGGGCCATGACCGTAATCGGACCCGCAATAGGGGCAGGCGGTGCTGTCGCTCATGATGGAGACCGGGCGTTCGGCGGTGGGGTCGGCGCGCTGACCGCCCCCCGCGATGGCGTGATGCCCCATTTTGGAGCATCACCCCCGACAACCGTCATGAATTCGCTGTCATGCGACCGGTTGGCGGCGCAAACGGGTCACGCCGCCTGTTCCATCGGCGCAATCCCGGCCACCAAGCGGTTGAACTGATCAACGAAGCGCGCCTGATCGCGGTCGGGGACCGTGAAGGTCAGATGCAGACGGCCTTCGCGGTTGATGGAACGCACCACCGCCGGAACGGTGGCGTCCACGCCGCTCAGGGTCAGGCGCGTGGCCTGCCCGACGCCCAGCCCCTTCAGCGCCTCGGCGGGCAGGCCGCTGACCTGCGCCCCGCCTTCGGACGCGTTGTCCACGGTGATCGGAAGCTCCACACCGCCGACCAACAGGCGGCCCGGCCGGTTCAGCGTGTAGCGGGCGAACTGGCGGCGGTTGACCTCCGGCGTGGCGGTGCGGATCGCCTGGATCAGCACGCGGCGCAACTGGTCGATGCTGATCGCGACCTTGCCCGACAGGGCGTTGACCTCCGTCGCGCGCTCGCCGGTGGAGGTGGCCTCCGTCGACACGTCGGCGATGCGGGCGGCGACCTCCTGCGCGGCGTTGGTGGTTTGGACGACGTTGCGGGCGATCTCGCCGGTGGCGGCCTCCTGCTCCTGCACGGCGGACGCGATGGTCGAGGACACGGTTTCCACCCCGCGCACCTGATCGGCGATGGCGCGCACGGCCTTGACCGCGTCGGCGGTGGTGGCCTGGATGGCGGCGATCTGCGATTCGATCTCACCGGTGGCGCGCGCGGTCTGCCCGGCCAGCGCCTTCACCTCGTTCGCGACGACGGCGAAGCCCTTGCCCGCCTCTCCGGCGCGGGCGGCTTCAATCGTGGCGTTCAGCGCCAGCAGGTTGGTTTGCCCGGCCACATCGTTGATGAGGTTGGTCACTTCGCTGATGCGGGTGATGGCCTCGGCCAGCTTCTGGATGGTGTGTTCGGCGTGGGTGGAGGCGTCCACCGCCTGTCCGGTCATGGCGCTGGCGGTGGTGATCTGCATGGCGATTTCGCGGATCGACGCGCTGAGCTGTTCGGAGGCCGACGCCACGGTCTGGGCGTTGGCCAGCGCCTGTGTGGCGGCGGCGGCCACATTCTGGCTGTTCTGGCTGACCGCGCGGGCGGAATTGGCCATGCTGGTGGCGTTGTTGGCCATTTGGCCGGTGTGGTTGGCCACTGTGTCCACCGCGTTGGTCGCCTCGCGCTCCACCGTTTCGGCCATGCGCAGCAGGGCGGCTTCCTTTTCCTGTTCGGCGGCGATGCGGTCCTCCTCCTGGGCACGGCGCAGGCGGTCGGCCTCCAGGGCGTTGTCCTTGAAGACGCGCAGGGCGCTGGTCATCGCGCCGATTTCATCGGCGCGGTCGTTGGCGGGAAGGACGACGTCCAGATGGCCTTGCGACAGGGTGCGCATGACCCCGGTCAGGGCGGTGACGGGCTTGACCACCCGGCGCAGGATGCCCAGCACGCCCAGAACCACCACGCTCAACACGATGGCCGACACCCCCCAGACGGCGGTCATGAACAGACGCTCCCGTTCGGCGGCGTACACCTCCGTCTCGCTGTTGTAGCGGTTGGTGGCGGTGACGATGGCGTCCACCACGGCGCGGTGCGCGCTGTAGGCGTCCGACACCGCCTTGTAGGCGCTGCGGGCGGCGGTCTCGTCCTTTTTCGCCAGGGCAGGCAGCAGCTTGCTTTCGACCTCGGTCCAGAAGCGCATCACCGGGGCATGCGAGGTTTCGGTGAGCTGCTTGCGGATCGTCGGCTCGAAATCCTGCTTCAACCAGTATTCATGCCGATCATCATAGTCCTTACGCAGCTGGGCCAACCGTTCTTGGCGCTGTTTCACCGTCGAGGGATCGTTGAACGCCAGCGTGGCTTCCAGATAGGCTTCGATCACATATTCCGGCGGCGGAAGGATGTCGGCGATCAGATCCTTGCCTAAGACGATCCGCTGATAGATCGGCCCGCCCACCTTCAGTTCGCGAATGGCCAGCATGCCGGTGGCGGCCACCACCAGGAATCCCAGCGTCACCACCACGCCGAACAGGTTGGTCAGAGCGGCGATTTTCAGGTTCTTCAGCATGGTGGGCACCCTTCGACTGAACGGAGTCTAAAAGGGTGGATGTCACCGGCACGGCGGCAAGACAAGCAAAAAAATACCAAAAAATAGGCAAAAAAGAGATGTGATGTTTCTTTGGGCGGCCTGCTCACACTTTGAACAGGCTTTGCTCATTCACGCACCAAAGTCTTTTCCGCGCGCGTCAGGTCATAACCAAAGTGCCAACCCATCCGACCAGGGCCAACAGCACCAGCATCGCAAAGGCCACGGCCAGCACGGCGTTGCTGCGCCGAATCGAGAGGCAATGCGGGCAGGTGGGAGCATCCGCCGGGTGGCGGTTCTCGCAGCGTGGGCAACGGACGGTCTGTTCCGTCATGGCGTCCTCGTTCACACAATCATGGCATCGCCCAACCGGGCGCGGACGCGGACGCTAGCACAGGCGCGGAAAAACCGCATCGCGCTGTGCGGAGTCCGCGTCCAACCGACGCGACGGCGCGGCGACCGCGATCAGGCCGGTTGCGCCAGCAGGGCCGCGCCGGACACCACACGGCGGAACTGGTCGGCGAAGCGGTTCTGTTCGCTGGCGGGCAGGGTGAAGGTCAGATGGAGTTGGGCGTTGCGACCCTGCGACCGGACGGTTGCGGGAACCACCCCATCGATCCCCGGAACCATCACCTGCACGGCGGTCCCCTCGCGCAACTGCGCCAGCGCGCTGGGCGGCACACCGCTGATCTGCGCCCCGCCTTCGGAGGCGTTGTCGATGGTCACGGCCACATCCTGCCCACCGACGCGCAGACGGCCGGGGCGGTTGAGGAGATGGCGGTCGAACTGGCGGCGGTTGACCTCCGGCGTGGCGGTGCGGATGGTTTCCACCAGGACATGACGCAACTGGTCGATGCTGGTGGCGACGGAATCCGACAGGCTCATCACCGCGCTGGCGCGCTCGCCGGTGGCCGTGGCCTCGCTGGAAACGTTGGCGATGCGGTTGGCGACCTCTTGCGCGGCCTGGGTGGTCTGTTCGACGTTGCGGGCGATTTCGCCGGTGGCGGCCTCCTGCTCCTGCACGGCCGACGCGATGGTCGAGGAGACGGTTTCCACCCCGCGCACCTGATCGGCGATGGCGCGCACGGCCTTGACCGCGTCGGCGGTGGTGGCCTGGATGGCGGCGATCTGCGATTCGATCTCGCCGGTGGCGCGCGCGGTCTGCCCGGCCAGCGCCTTCACCTCGTTCGCGACGACGGCGAAGCCCTTGCCCGCTTCCCCGGCGCGCGCGGCCTCAATCGTGGCGTTGAGCGCCAGCAGGTTGGTTTGTCCGGCCACGTCGTTGATGAGGGTGGTGACTTCGCCGATGCGGGTGACGGCCTCCGACAGGCGTTGAATGGTCCCTTCGGCGTGGGTGGAGGCGTCCACCGCCTGCCCGGTCATGGCGCTGGCGGTGCTGATCTGCATGGCGATTTCGCGGATCGACGCGCTGAGCTGTTCGGAGGCGGCGGCGACGGTCTGGGCGTTCGACAGCGCCTGCGTGGCGGCGGCGGCCACCGTCTGGCTGTTGTCGCTGACCGCCTGGGCGGAATCGGCCATGCGGGTGGCGTTGTCGGCCATGGTGCTGGTCTGTTTGGCCACGGCGTCCACGGCGTTGCCCGCCTCGCGCTCCACCGTTTCGGCCATACGCAGCAGAACGGCCTGCTTTTCCCGTTCGACCTGCTCGCGGTTCATGTCCTGGGCGCGGCGCTGGCGGTCGGCCTCCGCGTGCTCTTTGAAGACGCGCAGCGCGCTGGTCATCGCGCCGATCTCGTCCTGGCGTTCGTTGACCGGGATCGCGACCGACAGGTTGCCCTCGGCCATCGCGTGCATGACGCCGGTCAATTGAGTGACCGGGCGGATCACCCGATTGAGGATGCCCAGCACCCCCAGCGCCACCACCACCAGAACCAAGGCCGAGACGATCCACACCGCCGCCATGAACTGCGCCTCGCGGGCGTCGGCGTCGCGTTCGGTGGCCTCGTTGATCCGGTTGGCGTTGACGACGATGGAGTCGATCACCGCCCGATGCTCGCCATAGGCGGCGGTCAGGGCCTTGTAGGAGTTCATGGCCGTGGCCAGGTCGCCGCTGGACAGACCGGGCAGAAACGTGCCTTCCACCTCCGCCCAAAAGGCGGTTGCCGACGCGTGGGAGGTGACGGTCAGCCGTTCGCGGATCGTCGGGTCGATGTCCTGCTTGGCCCAATAGGCGTGGCGGTCGTTGTAATCCTTGCGCAGTTGGGCCAGCCGGTCGCGTCGCTGCTTGACCGTGGACGGATCGTTCAGCGCCAGCGTGACCTCCAGATAGGCTTCGATCACGTATTCCGGCGGCGGCAGGATGTCGGCGATCAGATCCTTGCCCAACACGATCCGCTGATAGACCGGCCCGCCGACCTTCAACTCGTTGATGGCGAGCATGCCGGTTCCGGCAACCACCACGAAACCCAGCGCGATGAGCGCGCCGAACAGGTTGGTCAGGGCAGCGATTTTCAGGGATTTCAGCATCGGGATTGGCCTCCAGCGCAACAATTGCGTTGGAAACTACCAGGGCTGTTTTGTGATAAAATGAAAATATTGCTACAAGAAATTACACGAAACAGAAAGAAAGATGTTAGCGGTAAAATATCCTGCTTGTTTCGCGGGCAGCGTTTGCCTGTTTCGTAATCAACGCGCTGTGGGATTGCGCGCGTGGCGGGTCCGGGGTGGATGGCTGCGACTCGGGCGGGTGCGGCTTGGGCGCGCAGGGGGCCGGGCTACACGCCCCCACCGTCCGGGGAGTCCAGGAAATCGGCGTCGTCGGGGTCATGGGCCAGCAGGTCGCCCGGCTGGCAATCCAGGACGGCGCAGATCTTGGCCAGCGTTTCAAAGCGCAGCCCCTTCACCTTGCCGGTGCGCAGCAGGGACAGGTTGGCTTCGGTGATGCCGATGCGTTGGGCCAAATCCTTGGCCTTCATCCGCCGTTTGGCCAGCATCAGGTCGAGCGTCACACGAATGGGCATAAGATCAGACAAAACCCGCGTTTTCATCGGCCAGGGCGGCAGCCTCGCCCATCACCCAGGCGATGACCAGCAATACCACGCCCAGCAGAACAACGAACAGATCGGCGGTGCTGATCGACAGCGCGCCGTGCGGACCGTCCGACGGGTTGTGGCGCAGCACCGCCAGACTCAGCAGCACCGATCCCACCGGCTCGCTGATCCCCGACACCATCAGCGACAGGGCGAAACGCCGCAGCCGCCGGGCGGAACTGGGGGAGAAGACCATTCCGGCGGCAAAGCCCCGGAACAGCGCCCGCAACTCCCACAGCCCCCACAGGCTGGGCGCGGCGGCCACCAGCAGCGCGGCGGTGGCGAGGGCGGATTCCTCCCAGGGAAGCGGGCGCACCGGCAGACGCAGCCCGGCCAACCAGGGATGGCTGGCCAGCATCGTTTCCGAAAAGCCAAGGGCGTACAGCGCAATCCCGGCCGGGGTCAGCACCAGCAGCAGCGTCATGGCGGCGGCCAGACGACGGCTCACGCGGGTGATCCGGTCCTGCCGGGTTTGGCGAAGCGTCTGACTCATGCGGGGCCTCCATCGGAAAAAATTACCGCTTGGCAATAACGAATTATCGAATTACAGAAAGAACGCGCTGCGGTCAAGGCGCCAGACCGGAGCGCTCTCCCCTCATGGCCTCGCGTTCCCCCCATGCTTGCGAAGGTCCACGTCTACGAAGGCCCTGCCTGAAAAGACCCATGTCTGAAAAGGATTCCCCCATGCTTCGTTCCCTGTCCGCTTTGGCGCTGCTCACGCTGACCAGCGCCTGCACCTCTGTGTTCCAGGTTCCTGTCACCGCCACGCTGGGCGACCGGACGCCGATGAGCGGTGTCATCGTCGTCCACTCAAACTCGGCCTTGGGCCGCTACGCCGTGCAGACGGCGGACAAGACCCTATCGTGCAACGGCGTGTACGACGCGTCGAGCGTCGAGCCGCGCATGATCGTCGCGGTGTCGTGCGACGATGGGCGCTATGGCGTGGTCGACGTCCGCCGCGCCCCCGACCTGATGAGCGGATCGGGCAGCGGGCGTTTGAACGACAACACACCGGTGCGGGTGGAGTTCCGCGCGCCCGACAAAGCGCCGGGCCAATAAGGGCGGGGCAAGCGGGCGGAACGGGCCGGGGGTTTACGCGCCCCGCCACCGCTCCAGGATGGCGACGCGGGCGGCGCGGCTGGCGGCCAGCCGGTCGCGGGCGGCGGCCAGCACCGGGGCCGGGGCCTGATCCGGGGTTCCGGATTGGAAGGGCGGGGCGGGGGCGTATTCCAACGCCAGTTGGATGGTTTCCGCCTCTGCCCGCCCCAACAGGGCGGCGACGACGGTCAGGCCGAAATCGATGCCCGCCGTCACCCCGCCCGCCGTGATGATCCGGCCATCCTCCACCACCCGTTCCGGTGTGGGGATGGCCCCGAAGCGCGGCAGGAAATCCATGGCGTTCCAGTGGGTGGTCGCCCGCTTGCCCGCCAGCAGCCCGGCGGCCCCCAGCACCAGCGCCCCGGTGCAGACCGACGTCACAAAGCGGGCGCTGGCCGCCTGGGCGCGGACGAAGGCGAGGGTTTCGGCGTCCTCCAACAGGGCGTTGATCCCGGTCCCGCCGGGCACGCACAGAACATCGAGCGGCGGGCAATTGTCCAGGCGGGTGGTCGGCGTCAGGATCAGGCCGGTGGCCGAGCGGAGCGGGGCGGTGTCCTTCCACAGCAGATGGACCTCGCCGCCGGGCACGCTGGCGAAGACCTCATAAGGGCCGGACAGGTCGAGCTGTTGCACGGTGGGGAAGGCGAGCAGGCCGAAGCGCAGGGTCATGATGGCTCCTGTTGGGGGCTGTGGATTTAGGGCAATCGCTTGAAGGGATATAAACCTATACGAAGAATTTACCGTCATCCCCGCGAAGGCGGGGATCCAGGCTTTCCCGTCAGAGCCACTCTGCGAACTCTGGTTCCCCGCCTTCGCGGGGATGACGAATGTCCTAATA